>DASTLJ010000166.1:0-8246 GCA_035715125.1 Verrucomicrobiia bacterium | reverse complement strand
CAAGCGGGCGATCTGCTTCGGGAAAGGACATGCCGCCACATTTAATTGGACACATCGACGGGGGCATAAAAACCGGGGTCGATCTGGGCACACCAACCTGTCAAACTATATACCCCTTAAAAATCTCTGCCAACGGGGTTGCGTCATCTGCGCGCGGACGCAACCCATTCAGGGTTGGGGCTTACGCGCGGACCGACCCAGGGTAGGCGTTGCGCGCCAACCCTGGGCTTTATGACGGAACTGCTTTGGGATTCACGTGCGACGCAACCGTGGGCTTTGTGGGGCCCTTTGGGATTCAGGAAGCTTCGCCCGCCTGAACAAACACTCGCGAAAGAGCGTCGAGTTGCTCATCATTCAGACGATGGCCATCGCTTTCCCATCTCGTTTGGCGACCCGCGCGGGGCTCGCACTCCTCGCCGCCATCGCCGCGTGGGCCGTGCCGGCGGGCGCGGCGGCGCCGAAGGCCGATCCGGCCGGGCTGGAGTTTTTCGAGAAACACATCCGCCCCGTGCTCGTCGAGCATTGCTACAAATGCCACAGCGCGCAGGCCGAGAAACTCAAGGGCGGCTTGCTGCTCGACACGCGCGACGGGGTCCTCAAAGGCGGCGACACCGGCCCCGCCCTCCTCCCCGGCGACCCGGACAAGAGTCTTCTCATCAAAGCCGTCCGCTACACCGATCCCGACCTCCAGATGCCGCCCGCCAAGTCCGGCGGAAAGCTTTCGGACGAACAGATTCACCACTTCGAAGCCTGGGTCAAGATGGGCGCGCCCGACCCGCGGACTGGCAAATCCGAAATCCGAAATCCGAAATCCGAAATCGCCAGCCACTGGGCCTTCCAACCGGTCCGGCGTCCGCCACTTCCCGCAGTGAAGCACGCCAAGCTCATCCAGACGCCGGTCGACAACTTCATCCTCTCGAAGCTCGAAGCGAAGGGCCTCACGCTTTCGCCCCGCGCCGATAAACGCACGCTCATCCGCCGCGCCAGTTACGACCTGACCGGCTTGCCGCCCACGCCGGAGGAGGTGCGCGCCTTCGAGAAGGATTCGGCCCCGGACGCCTTCGCGAAGGTCGTCGACCGCCTGCTGGCCTCGCCCCGATACGGCGAACGGTGGGGCCGCTATTGGCTGGACGTGGCCCGCTACGCCGACACCAAAGGCTACGTCTTCGAGGAGGAGCGGAAGTATCCCTACTCCTACACTTACCGCGACTGGGTCATCCGCGCCTTCAACGAGGATTTGCCCTACGACCTGTTCCTCGTCCAGCAATTGGCCGCCGACCTGTTGCCGCTTGGGGAGGATAAACGGCCGCTCGCCGCGCTGGGTTTCCTCACGCTCGGCCGGCGTTTTCTCAACAACCCGCCCGACATCATCGACGACCGCATTGACGTCGTTTGCCGCGGCACGATGGGCCTGACGGTGACCTGCGCGCGCTGTCACGACCACAAGTTCGATCCGATCACGATGAAGGATTACTACGGGCTTTACGGCGTGTTCGCTTCCAGCCACGAGCCGAAGGAGCTGCCCTTGCTCGGCAGCGCGTCGATGCCGCCCCAATACGACGAATACGTCGCCGAGCGGAAGAAACGCGAGGCCGAGTTGGAAAATTTCATTGTGTCGAAGGAGGAGGAAGTTCGGACGAAGCTGCGCGGGCAGGTGGGCGATTACCTGCTGGCCGTTCACGACGCCGCGCAGGCCGACGAGGAGAAGCGGGAGGGCCTCGTGCGCGAGCGCAAACTCCAGCCGTCGCTCGCGCGCAACTACCGGAATATTTTGAAGGATTGGGAGAAGGAGAAAAATCCGATTTTCGCTCCGTGGTTCGCGTTCGCCGCGCTGCCGAAGACGAACTTCGCGCAGAACGCGAAGGAGGTCATCGCCGGCCTGGCTGGGGCAAAGGATCCGTCTAACATTGCGAATGTCCACCCGCACGTCGCGAAACTTTTCAGAACCGACGCGCCGCCCGAGTCGCTGCGAGACGTGGCCGAGGCGTACAACAAGTTGTTCGCCGAAGTTGACCGCGAGTGGAAAGCGGCCCAGACCAATTCGCCCGCCATCAAGGCGCTTCCCGACCCCGCCCGCGAAGCCCTCCGGCAAGTGCTCTACGCCGAAGGCTCGCCCATCGTCTCCCTGGGCGGCGACGAGTTGCGCCGCTTCACCGACACGCCGGTGCAGCAGAAGACGCGCGCCCTCAAGCGCAAGGTGGACGAGCTGGATGCCACGCATCCCGGCGCTCCGCCGCGCGCCATGGCCCTGGTGGACAACTCCAGCCCAACCGAGCCGCACATCTTCAAACGCGGCAATCCCGGCACCCCCGGCGACGCGGTGCCCCGGGGGTTCATCGAAATCGCGGCCCGGCCAAACCGCTCGCCGTTCACCAACGGCAGTGGCCGGCTTGAAATGGCCCGCGCCATCGCCAGTCCCGACAACCCGCTCACCGCGCGCGTCTGGGTAAACCGCGTCTGGCAGCATCTCTTTGATTCCGCGCTTGTGCGCACGCCCTCTGACTTTGGCGTGCGGAGCGACCCGCCGACGCACCCGGAATTGATCGATTGGTTGGCCAGCGAAATTGTTGAACCCGTTGAATCGTTAAATCGTTTAATCGTTAAATCGGAGCCTTCGGCTCTCGTTAAATCGTTGAATCGTGCAATCGTTAAATCGGAGCCAGATGGAAGGGGCGACGTCCCATTCAACGATTCAACGATTGAACGATTGAACGATTCAACGATTCAACGATTTAACGATTTAACGCTTCAACGCCCCTGGTCCACCAAACGCCTCCACCGCCTGATTCTGCTCTCCGCCACCTGGCAACAGGCCAGCGACGACAACGCGAAGGCGGCCAAGGCCGACCCGGCCAACCAACTGTTCTGGCGCCAGAACCGCCAGCGCCTCGACCTCGAAGCCATGCGCGACACGTTGCTCGCCGTGTCCGGTCAGCTCGACCTGACGACCGGGGGGCGCGCGGTCGATATCCTGGAGCCGGCTTCGACCCGTCGCACGGTGTACGGTTTCGTCGAGCGCCAGAATCTGCCGGGCTTGTTCCGCACCTTCGACTTCGCCAGCCCGGACTCGACCAGCCCGCAGCGCTTCCACACCACCGTCCCGCAACAGGCGCTTTTCCTCATGAACAGCCCGTTCGCGACGCGGCAGGCGCGGCGCATCCTCGAACGGCCAGAGATTAAATCGGCCGCGGGTGACGAAGAGCGCATCCAACGGATATACGGCGTCGCGCTTCAGCGCCGCGCGGACGCCGAGGAATTGAAGCTCGCCAGGAAATTTATCGCCGCGCAGGAAGCCGCCTCCGCGCCCGCCGAGCCGGCGCCTTCCAGCACGTGGAGCTACGGCTACGGCAAATTCGACGAGACCACCCGGCGCGTGACGGGCTTCACCGCGTTGCCGCACTGGACCGGTTACGCCTGGCAGGGCGGACCCGCACTGCCCGACCCGCACCTCGGCTGGGTGATCCTCAACGCCGACGGCGGCCACGTCGGGAACGATCAAAACCACGCCGCCATCCGTCGCTGGCGCGCGCCGCGTGACGGCGTCGTGAGCGTCACCGGTGAACTCAATCATCCAAGCGATCAGGGCGACGGCGTCCGCGCCCGCGTCGTGTCGAGCCGGCTCGGCCCGCTGGGCGAATGGACCGCGCAACATCAGAAGGTTTCGACCCCGATTGGCCGCATCGAAGTGAAGCGCGGCGACTTTCTGGATTTCGTCACCGACTGCCGCGCCAGCGTTTCCTTCGACACATTCCATTGGACGCCCACCATCAAAGCGATTTCCGCGACGGCCAAACCTGCCTCCGATGCAACCACCGAATGGAGTGCCAAAACCGGCTTTGCCGGCCCGCCCAAGCCCGTCGAGAAGCCCAGCCTCAGCCCATGGGAAAAATTCGCGCAGGTCCTGCTGCTCTCGAACGAACTGATGTTTGTGGATTAGTGACGCGATGCAAGCCGTCCTCGATTACCTGAAGAAAGACGAACCGCGCTTCGTCGCCGAGCTTTGCGACTACCTGCGCTTCCCGAGCGTGTCCGCCCAGCCTGAGCACAAAAAGGATCTGGCCGCCTGCGCCGCGTGGCTCGTGGATCGATGCCGGGCCATCGGGCTGGAGACGCAGCTTCGCCCGACTCCGGGCAACCCAATCGTCCTGGCCAGGACCCCGCGCCGCAATGGCGGGGCAAGGCCGCGCTTCCTCGTTTACGGGCACTACGACGTGCAGCCGCCGGAGCCGTTCGAGCTGTGGAAATCGCCGCCGTTCGAGCCGCGCATCGAAGGGCGCTCGATTTTCGCGCGCGGCTCGGTGGACAACAAAGGCCAGCACCTCGCGCACCTGAACGCCGTCGAGGCTTATCTCAAGACCGGCACGGACCTGCCGTGCGACCTCACGTTCCTCGTCGAAGGCGAGGAAGAGGTCGGGAGCGAAAGCCTCGGCGGCTTCCTCAAGCAGAACGCGAAGGAACTGGCCTGCGACGCCGTCGTGATTTCCGACAACGGCATCCCCAGCCTCGAGCTGCCGGCGCTGACCTACGCGCTGCGGGGCATTCTCGCGGTGGAGGTGATTCTCCGCGGGCCGTCGCGCGATTTGCACTCGGGGATCTTTGGCGGGTCGGTGGACAACCCGGCGATGGCGCTTTGCCAGTTGCTCGGCAAATTGCGGGACCGGCGCGGACGGATCGCCATTCCCGGTTTTTACGACGCCGTGGAGCCGCTCTCGGCTTACGAGCGGAAGCAACTCGCGCGGCTGCCGCACAACGACCGCGCGTTCGCGAAGTTCCTCGGCGTGCCGGAATTGTTCGGCGAGGCGGGCTACACGGCGAACGAACGGCGCATGGCCCGCCCGACCGTCGAGATCAACGGCCTGACCAGCGGTTACCAGGGCGAGGGCAGCAAGACGATCATCCCGTCCTGGGCGCGGGCGAAACTGACGTTCCGGCTCGTGCCGAACCAGAAGCCGAAGACGATTTTTCCGCTCGTTGCAAAGCAGCTCAAGCGGCTCTGCCCGCCGACGGTGCGGATGGAGATTCAGCCCGGGCACGGCGGTGAGCCTTACCTCACGTCGCCGACGGGCCGTTACGCGCAGGCGTCGATGCGCGCGCTCAAGACGGCGTTCGGGCGCGAGCCGGCGCTGATGCGCGAGGGCGGCTCGATCCCGATCGTGAACGACTTCAAGAGGCACCTCGGCGCGGACACGTTGCTGCTGGGGCTGTCGTTGCCGGACGACAATCCGCACGCGCCGAACGAAAAGTTCAGCCTCGACTGCTACGAAAAAGGCATGCGCATGGGCGCGTGCTTGTGGCAGGAGTTGGCGAATGCGTGAACGGGGCGCCAGCTTCCCGCCGGTGCCTCGCGTAGCGAGGCGCTGATGGTAGCCGTGGGCTTCAGCCCACGGTTTGGGCGAGGAAAGGCCCGCGTCGCGTAGCGACGCTTGATGGCTCGCTCGTCGTCCATCCGTTCAAGCGTCGCTACGCGACGCGTTCCTCCCGGCCCATGATCCGTGGGCTGAAGCCCACGGCTACCATCACGCGGTCGCTACGCGACCCGTCCTGGAGCGACGCGGCACCCGTGCAGTTCGGCTTTCCGTCTCGCCTTGGGCGGGCGGGTCGGGCAGAGTGTCGGGCGGTCAGCCAAAGCGGTGTCGCGCTGCGCTTGCCTCCGCACTCCAAAATCGCCTCACGTCGGCAACGGCGCCCCGACGTTGATCCCGTGCTTCAGGCAGTAGGCGGCGTTGTGAACGTATTTCTCGGCCCAATATTTCAACTGGCCGCGCTCCTGATCGCTCAAGGCGCGAACGACTTTGCCCGGAGCGCCGAGCACCATCGAGCCGTCGGGAATCCGCGTGCCGGGCGTCACGAGCGCCTTGGCGCCGATGAGGCACTGCCGGCCCACCACCGCGCCGTCGAGGAGGCACGCGCCCATGCCGACCAGGGTTTCATCGCCCACGGTGCAGGCATGGACAATCGCGCTGTGGCCGACGGTGACCCAGTTGCCGATGAGGCAAGGAAACTCATCTGCGAGGTGAACGACGGCGAGGTCCTGGATGTTCGTGTGATGCCCAATCTCGATTCGGTGGATGTCGCCGCGAACGAGCGCTCCGTACCAAATGCTGGAGTGATCGCCCAGCGTCACATCGCCCAGCACGACCGCGGTCCTGGCGATGTAAACGTCCTTGCCCAGCACGGGCGTTTTGCGGAGGTGCTGGTCGAGCTGGTCTTGAAGTTGTGCCTTGAGGTCGATCATCTTAATCGGTCATGGATTGAAATTACGTGGGCAGAGACTCGTGGTCAATCGCAGGCGCGCCGGGCTTGGTTCGGTCATCGTCCAAGTCATGCTGCGCGGGTAGCGCAGACAGCCTTGTCTGCTGTTTCGCCGACTGCCAGTCGGCGGCCGCCGCGCATGCCAACCAACGTCCAGTTCGGTTCGCCGATTCGCGGGTTGGCAACCCGCGAAACAGCAGGTTGGGCAGCCAGCGCTACGGCAGTTGAGCCGCCGCCCTCTTCTTGGCAAATTCCCGTTGACCCTGCCCGCGGTTTGCCTAAGCTGCCGGTTCGTTATCCGTTCAACCAAAAGAAACAGGAAAGGATAGTTTATGGCTGACACGTATGTTCCTCTGATTAGTTCCGGCACGGCAGGCCCGCTGGGCGTGCTGCACCTCCCCCGGCTCTGGCTCAAAGTTTCCCTGGAATCGCGCGGCAAGCTGGCCTCCGGCTACCCCGGCATCGGCAAGGGGTACGACATGATGACCTGCAACGCGCTCGGCTTGAATCCAGACGCGGTGAAGCAATTCATCGCTCAGAACAAGCCGACGTACCCGCAATTCGAAGCCTGGGTCAAGAAACAGCCCGGCGTGAGGCTCGACAAGGCCACGCTCTACAAGCACAACAGCGCCATCCGCGGTTACATCCACGACGACGGCACTCGCAAGAGCATCCTCGGCGCCTGCGGCATCACCGATGAAAGCTCGGTCCATCCCGGCGCCGTGGACTTGAACAACCTGGACGACTGGTACGAATTCCACCAGGTCGCCCTGAAGTAAGCGGCGGGTTCAGACTCAATTCGGCTCCGGCGCCGTTCGACACGGCGCCAGGGCCGATAGCCGCGCGGCTGCTCAGTTACATCGAAGCGGCAATTCAGGCGTGTGCCGAGCGCTCCACCGTCCCCGGCCGCGGCCAGAGCATCCGCGATGAGTTCGATATCCAAAGAACATTTAATCGAGCACCTGCAGCGACTCGCGCGCGACAATGGCGGGCGACCTCCCGGCGAATCGCGCTTTTATCGGGAGACCAAGCTCTCCAAGGAGAGCCTTTGGGATGTCGACATACGCACATACGGGGATCTCTGTGAGCTTGCCGGCCTCCGGCGTAATCGCCTCCAACAGCAGTTGACATCGGATCAGTTGTTTAAGCCACTGGCAGTCCTCACGGGGAAACTTAAGCGTTTTCCTAACCAAACCGATCGCGAAATGGCCCATCGTCGCGATGCGACGTTTCCCAGTTACGAGGCTTGCAGAACCGCACAAAACAAAAACGGGCCGCTCGAGCAGCAGCTACTAAACTGGTGTCGCTCGCAGCCAGAACACTCAAAAGCTCACGAAATCATCCAGGCGCACGTCTATCGGCAGAACGGACGCCCACAGAGAACTCGGCAAGACCGGAGGACTGTGAGCGGTTCCGTCTATCTGATGCGCTACGGGAACTCAGGCCGCGACTATAAGCTCGGCATGACCGAAGATGTTGCGCGACGGCACGCCCAGATTTCCGGCTTGTTTCCTGGTGATATACGAGTTGTCCACTTCATCGAGACAGATGACCCCGCTGGTATCGAGAGCTATTGGAAGCGACGGTTTGAACACAAGCGCCTTCAAGGCAAGGTCGAGATTTTTCGTCTCCTGCCTGAGGACGTGGCTGCATTCAAGTGGAGGAAATATCAGTGAGGCCGCTTAACTGCCTAGAGCCGGGCTCTGCCGCAAGGGGATTGCCGCCACGCAGGAAGCTCAGGGCGCGAATCAGCCTTTGAAAAGCGCCTTCTGAATGAACCCCAAAGGGATTCCACAACAAAGACCAGGGTTGGCGCGCAACGCCTACCCTGGGAAACAAGATCGAACGGTTTTCAACCCCGTTGGCAGAGATTTTTAAGGGGTATATAGTTTGACAGGTTGGTGTGCCCAGATCGACCCCGGTTTTTATGCCCCCGTCGATGTGTCCAATTAAATGTGGCGGCATGTCCTTTCCCGAAGCAGATCGCCCGCTTG
>DASTLJ010000165.1:0-10524 GCA_035715125.1 Verrucomicrobiia bacterium | reverse complement strand
GCAAGGACAAGCTCCTCTCACCACGATCCCGTCGTGCTTAATTACGTGCCATTCGGCTAAAGCCGGGGCCCCATGCGGGGATGGTCGCCTGCAGCTGAATAGGCACGCCGGTTTGCCGCGGCGCCCGGCAGGGCGCCGTCCACCATTTTGGAGATGACCTTTGGCAATCACTCTAGGCGGCCGGGGACGTGGGGCTTGCTGCCGCGAGCCGCTTCCTGGCGCGGCTCCGCTGGAGGCGCCAGCCGAGGCAGAACGCCGCGACGACCGCCAGCAGGAGGAGCAACAGCCAACTCCAAAAGTGGCGTCCGGGTTGAAACAGCAAAAAGTAAAAGTTGAACTCGTAGCCCGGCGAAGCGCCTGCGCCAGGCGTGCCGGACGGAACTGCCCCGGGCGCTCCCGCCTCGCCGGCTTTCCCGGCGGCATCCCGGGCGGCGACGGCTGGCGCCGGGTTCGTTGCGATGTTGGCATCGGCCTTGGAGGCAGGTCGAGGCGCAGCCATCCCAGGCGCCGCAGCGGCGGGTGTCGGAACGTCGGCAGGGCGCGTCGCCGGCGGGTTGGCGGGCACGGCCGGCGTTGGCGTTGCGTTCGGATTCGCGTCGGGATTCGCCGCGCTGCTCCCCTGCGTCGCGGGCGCTGTGTCGAAGAATCGTTGCAATGTCGCAACGACGGTTGGCTGCGCGACAATGGAGCCGTCGCCGCCGCCCGGCGGCGTGATCGGCGGGAGCAGGTTGCCGGGCTGCGAGCCGGCGCTGTGAATGGCCGAGGCAAGCCCCTCATTGTTCGACTGCTCGACGTGCGCATCGGCGAAAAGCAGATTGCCCCTGAACTCGTGGCAACCGCTGGTCCATTGGGCGGGCGCGTTCGGATTCAGGCGCAGGATCGAACCGGACGCGTAGCTGTCGCTCGTAATATTGCGGTCTCCGGCGAGGATTGATCCGGGCTTGGAATATTCCGCGTTCACACCGACGAAATAACTGATGTTCAGATTGCGCAGTATCCCGAAGTGGTCCGCGTTGGTCCGCGTGTCGGTCGGGCAGCGCAGCAGGCGCGGCGTGCCCAGCGTGTTCGACAGCGCCTGGAAGTGCCGGAAGGCGAAATAGAACTCGCCGATCATGGCAAAGCCGGCGCGCGCGAATTCGAGGGTGCCGCCGTCGTTCGTCGCCACCTGGAATGGAAACTGGTCCTGATGATCGTGGGCGAACTCGTGGTTCGCGATCCCGATCTGGCGCAGGTGGTTGACGCACTCAGCGCGTTTGGCGCGAGCCTGCGCCTTACCGAGCACCGGCAGGATCAGCAGCGCCAGGATCGAGATGATGAGCACGACGAAGAGCAGCTCCAACAGCGTGAAGCCGCGGATGTGGGCGCTGGGATTGGAGGAGGTCTTCAATCAGGTTGAAAGAAGAAGTTGAAACCACGGATGGACACGGATGCACACGGATAAAACGGAGGTGCGCAAGCCGGCCTGTTCCACCGCCGCGTGAACGAGTTGCTCCAACCGAATCTGTGTCCATCTGTGTCCATCTGTGGTTTCCATTCTTTGCATCAAATCCAACGGTGGCATTCAAGCTAATCGGAATCGCGGTGGAAAATGTCGCAGGCGCGCACCCGTTCGCGGACCGATTCCAGGAAACGCTCGCGGGCCGCGCTTTGCCAGGTCCGCGGAGGATGCTGGAGGAACAGTTGCTCCCGCCGATCGTGCACGCGATGGAGAAGTCGCGAGAATAGCCTCGGGTTGACCGGCCGTCGCCGCCCCGGCAGGCAGGCGGCCACCACCAACGCGACGAGCACGCAGCCGCCGAGCACGGGCAGCCATTCCCAAAAGGAAAGCGGGCCAAGCCCGAAGAATGTCAGGGCCGACTGCATCCGGTGAGGATTGAACGCCGTCATTCGCCTAAAGAAAAGCTCATCCTCTGCCCCCGACCGGCGGGGGCAGAGGAGCCCCTCCCTGGCCGCGGTCCAGGCCGCAAACAGTTCGCCCGACCGCAAAAGTTATTGGCACTGCAATCCATAATGTTGCTCTTGCGCCGCTTCCCCCACGAACCGCCAACGTAGGGCAGGCGTCTCGCCTGCCCTGGCCGCGTCGCGGCCAAACGAGGACGCGCCTTCGGCGCTGGGCAGGCGGGACGCCTGCCCTACGTGGTCGGCGCGCCGGACGAGTGGCGCGCGGCGTGAGGGCGCAACATTCCCGCTCAGGCGTTGGAGCGACGGCGGTCGACGGAGCGGCCGCGGGCCAGCCGGGTTTGCGCGAGGGCGCCGCGGCGGGAATGTTGCGCGGGGGACACCCGCACCCGCAGGAACGGGTACAGGGCCGGTCTGAGGATTGATTTGAGTGGCATAGGTTTTAGTTTGGTTTGGGGATCGAGAAGCGAAGCGCGTCCACGTTGGTCGAGAGCAAAGCGGCCTGAATCTGTTTGCGGAGGGAATTGACTGTAACCTGCATGGCGCTGCCGTCAGCAAGGCCGATGTTGCCTGCCGCTTTGTGCATCTCCTGATTCCAGCCGGCCTCGTTGGTGGAACTTAATCGCACTACTCCATTGCTCGCGAGCACACCGCCAGTGATGTTGCGGTCGCCGGAGAGGATGGTCTGCGGAAACGCTTCGTTGGAATCGAGGCCGATAAAGTAGCTGAGGTGAGCATTGTTCAGGTTGGTCCAGTCCGTCACACGGGAAATCTTCTCGTCGCTTTTGCAAGCGAGGACTTTCGGTGAAGCGAGTTCGTTCGAGAGCACGACGAAATGGCGAAAGACCTCGGTGGATTCGGCAAACTCTAGCGTGCCGTTGGTCTCGGACGAAACTTGCCAGGGGAATTTGTCACCGTTGTCATTGGCCCACATCCTCATTCCAAGGCCTATTTGCTTGAGGTTCGAGACGCAATTGATTCGTGGGGCTGAACCCCCGCATCCGCGTCGTGAGAGCATGGGCCATAGGACGACCAGACCCATGAACAACGCCGCCGCAAGCGCCACCGCCTCGAGGAAGGTCAGCCCTCTCGTTCGACAGGCTCGGGGATTTGTTTTCATGACGCTTCAAGGAATGACCAGCCGGAGAGAACTCGCACCGAAGTTGGTCCAGGAATGGCCAAACTGGTTCTGGGCCGCGGCGCTGCTCGATTGATATGCACTTCCGTCGCCCAGCGCCAAATTGCCGAACCCGCCGTGAAGTTCGCGGCTCCAGCCCACAATCATTGATCGCGTGATGCTGACGGCGCCCCGCGCCGAAGTGCCGTTCGTCGTGAGGTTCCGGTCGCCGCTCAGGATGGATTGCGGCTTTGTTTCATTCGCGTCCAAACCGACGAAATAACTGATGTGCTGCGCATCGTTGGTGAGTTGGTCCCACAATGAGGCCTTGGTCCTCTTCTCGTCGCCCTCGCACTTGAGCACTCTGGGGGAAAGCAATTCGTTCGAAATCGCGAGGTAGTGGCGGAAAACTTCGGGCCTGCCTGCGAATTCCAGAGTGCCGCCATTCGTTGTCGAGACACTCCACGGGAATGTTTCGCCGTGGTCGTTCGACCACATGCGGAAAGCGAGAGCCACCTGTTTCAAATTGCTGACACAATTGCTCCGGGCGGCTCTGGGCCTGGCTTTCGTGAAGGCCGGAATGAACACCGCCGCGAGCAGCGCGACCACCACGATTGAAACCAGCACCTCCACGAGCGTGAGTCCCCCGGTTCGCTGGTTTGAGAGCCGTCGTTTCATATCGGGTTTGGCTGCCACTCCTTTCCGAAGCACACGCGATGCCGCGCCGTTTTTTTCGCACGATTGAGGCTAACCCACGGCGCAAACGAGCGTTCCTCACGCAAAACGCTCGTGAACTTCACGCATCGTGCGGAATCAGAAGCGCGAGTCCCACGCCTCTAAATCCGACTTCAATTCCTCGGTTCATCACGCAATAGCGGGCAACTTCGGTAAGCTGAACGCCAACGGCGTTCCATCTGTCAGCCCAGGGTTGGCGCGTGAGCGCCTATCCTGGGTGCAGGCAGTGGATGGACCCAACCCTGAAAGGGTTGCATCCCAGACAGCCGCCGCTGCAACCCTTGCAGGGTTGGGCAAGCTGCGCGGGGTCAACCCAGGGTAGCGGCCGCGCCGCAACCCTGGGCTGAAGGATGGAACACCCTTGGTGTTCCACGGAAATCCGTGATGAACCACTTCTACTTCGCCAGCGTGCGCGCCAGCAGTTCCCGGGCTTCGGAGACGATGGCCTCGAGGTGCGACGGGCTGCGGAAGCTCTCGGCGTAGAGCTTGTAGATGTTCTCGGTGCCGCTGGGGCGCGCGGCAAACCAGCCGTAGGCGGTGGTCACTTTCAAGCCGCCGATCGGGGCGCCGTTGCCCGGCGCTTTCGTGAGCTTCGCGGTGATGGGATCGCCGGCGAGGGTGGTCGCGGTGACGGCCTCGGGACTGAGATTCTTGAAGGCGCTCTTCTGCCCGGGCGTGGCGGGAGCGTCGATGCGGGTGTAATACCCCGTGCCGTGTTTGGCAGCCAACTCCTGGTAAAGCTGGCCGGGATCTTTGCCGGTGCGCGCGGTCATCTCCGCGGCGAGCAGGCCCAAGAGGATGCCGTCCTTGTCGGTGGTCCAGACGCTACCATCCTTGCGCAAAAAGCTGGCGCCCGCGCTCTCCTCGCCGCCGAAGCAGCAGATGCCGTCGTAAAGGCCGGGCGCGAACCATTTGAAACCGACAGGCACTTCGTTCAGCCGGCGGCCGGCGGCGGCGACGACGCGGTCAATGAGGCCGGAGCTGACCACCGTCTTGCCGACGGCTGCGCTGGCGGGCCACGCGGGCCGGTGCGCGAGCAGGTAGTGGATGGCTGCCGCGAGATAGTGGTTCGGATTCAGAAGTCCCGCACTGCGGGTGACGATGCCGTGGCGATCGGCGTCCGGGTCGCTGCCGAACGCGATGTCGAACTTGTCTTTGAGCTGCACGAGGCCGGCCATCGCGAAGGGGCTGGAACAATCCATGCGAATCTTGCCGTCGTGATCCACGCGCATGAAGGAGAACGTCGGATCGAGGGACTTATTGACGACGGTGATGTCGAGGCCGAAGCGGGCGCGAATAGGCTCCCAATAGCCGAGGCTTGCGCCGCCCAGAGGGTCGACACCGATCTTCACGCGCGCGTCGCGGATGGCGTCGAGGTCGAGCACGGCGGGGAGCGAGTCGACGTAGGTCGTGACGTAATCGTACTCGCGCGTGCTCGGGGCGCGGAGTGCGGCGGCGATGGGAGTGCGCTTCACTCCCTTGTTGCCGGCGCGGAGCAGTTCGTTGGCGCGCCGTTCAATCCAGGAGGTGGCGTCGGTGCCGGCGGGGCCGCCATTGGGCGGGTTGTATTTCATCCCGCCGTCCTGGGGCGGATTGTGCGAGGGCGTCAGAATGAGGCCGTCGGCGCGCGCCGCCGGGTGGCTGCGATTGTGGTTCAGGATAGCCAGCGAGACGGCGGGCGTGGGCGTGGCCGGTTCACCGCCGGCGATCAACGTCTCGACGGCGTTGGCGGCGAGGACTTCGAGCGCGGTGCGCTCAGCGGGGATGGAAGCGGCGTGCGTGTCGCGTCCGAGAAAGAGCGGGCCGGCGTGGCCTTGCGCGCTGCGGTAATCGACGACGGCGTGCGTGATCGCGGCGATGTGGGAGTCGGTGAAGGTTCCCTCCAGCGGCGTGCCGCGATGGCCGCTGGTGCCGAAGGCGACGAGTTGGTGCGGGTCCGAGGGATCCGGGCGCTTCTCGTAGTAGGCGCGCTCAAGGGCAGCGGGATCGATGAGGAGATCGCGAGGGGCAGGCTGGCCGGCGAGGGGATGCATGGGGTGCTCAGTGGGAGAGGAGGGGCGGGGAGGCGTGGTGCGTGATGCGTGGTGCGTGGTGCGTGACTCGTTGAAGCGTTGAAGCGTTGAAGCGTTGAAGCGTTGAATCGTGCAGCTGCTACTAGGTTACAAGGTTACAAGGTTACAAAGTTACAAAGGCACAGGCGAGAGGGAAGGGCACTCATTTCTTCGCCAGGGCGCTTTCGACCATTTTTTGGAAGGCGGGTTGGGAGGATTTCGCCAGGGCGGACGGGCCGGTGAACTTCACGAAGACATTGCCTTGCTCGCTTTCGAGGATCGCGCCCAGGAGCGTGTAGCCGGAGCGGGGCGTCTTCGCCCCGAACGGCGGGCCTTCCAGGTAGGTGCCTTCGGCCTGGACGTAGGTGACCTTGCGGCCGGAGACGGTTTTTTCCTCGGTTTTGGGATTCAGCTTTTCGCGCGGGCCTTCGAACTGGCCGAACCAGCGATCGATGTTCGCCTTGGTGTCACCGCCCTGGCCCTGGCCGAAGTGGAAGAACGCGACCTCGGCGCTGGATTTCTTGTCGTCGCTGTTCACTTTGAGCTGGGCCTTGCGCATGGATGAAGTGCTCTCGACCCATTCCCACGCGGCGGGTCGCGTGAAAGTGAATTCGCTGACCTTGAAAGTGGCCGGCACCTCCGCTGCGAACAACTGGGCCGAAGCAAGACACAATCCGAGAGTGAACAGGTAGTGACGCATGAGGTGTTCGTAGCGCATGGAGCGAGCGGTGTCGAGCGCGCAGTGAACCGGGACACCAACGTAGGGCAGTCGTCTCGCCTGCCCTGGCCGCGCAGCAGCCAATCGGGGACGCACCTTCGGCGCTGGGCAGGCGAGACGCCCGCCCTACGTTGGCGGCGTGCCGGTTCAGGGGTTCGATGCGCGAACATAAGTACACTACAGGTGCTCGCGAGTTCCTTGACACCCCGCCGCTTGTTCGACAGCCTCGGTTGCAAATTCTCCTGTATCATGCGCCCCTTTCTCGCGTTCCTCGCTGTGCTGACGGTTCTGCTTTCGCCCCTTCACGCCGCCGAATGGCCTTGCTGGCGCGGGCCGGACGGACTCGGCGTCAGCGCGGAGAAGAACCTGCCGACCGTATGGTCGAAGGAACAAAACATCGCCTGGAAACTCGAGTTGCCGGGCAAAGGCGCCTCGTCGCCCATCGTCGTCGGAGACCGCGTCTACGTCACCACTCAGACGAAGGAAACGGCGATGCGCGTGCTCGCGGTCGATCGCCGGTTCGGAACGGTCGCGTGGGAACGGGAAGTCGCCCAGGGCAAGCAGCGGGCCAACGACATCCACAACATGGCCACGCCGACCGCCGTGTCCGACGGCCAGCACGTCTGGGCACGCTTCGGCACCGGCGACCTTGCGTGCCTCGACGCGGCGGATGGCAAAATCGTCTGGCACCGGAATCTGGGAAAGGAATTCGGCAACTACAACGCCAATCACGGCATGGGCACCTCGCCGATGCTGCTGGACGGACGGCTGTTCGTCGCCGTCATGCACCAGGGACAATCCTTCCTGCTGGCGCTCGACGCGAAGACGGGCAAGGACGCGTGGAAGAAGGACCGCAACCTCGGACCGACGGACGAAGCGCAGGATTCCTATTCCAGCCCGATTTTCATCCACGCGCGCGGCGGCAACCAGGTCGTTCTCGCAGGCGCGGAGGCGGTCAACGCTTATGAGCCAGCGACGGGGGCGGTTCTCTGGAGCCACGGCGGGCTCAAGGTGGCCCACGCCTTCGGCCGCACGATTGCGGGGCCGACGGCCGCGGGGGAAACAGTGGTCGTTGTGGCGTCGGGATTCCAGAATCGCGGCTACACCGTGGCGGTCGCCGCCGGCTCGGGCGAGGTGAAGGATCGGCTCTGGACGCTCAGCAAGTACTCGTCGGACTGCCCGACGCCATTGATTTATGAAGGCAAGGTCTATTGCATCCGCGACGACGGCAACGCTTCCTGCCTCGACGTGAACACCGGTGAAGTTCACTGGCAGGAACGGCTCTTCAGCGAGAACGTGAAGGTGTCGCCCGTGGCCGGCGACAGAAAGGTTTACTTCACGAGCGGCCAGGGCAATTGCCATGTCGTGCGCGCGTCGACGAAGTTTGAATTGCTCGCGAAGAACGAACTGGGCGAATCGACGCTGGCCACGCCCGCGATCAGCGACGGCCAGCTTTTCATCCGCACGGACGCGCGGCTTTACTGCGTGAAGCGGTAAATTCACCTCGGCAGCACCGGCGGCAGGTGCGATTCGATTTGCCGCCGCGACGGCTTGACGATCACGTTGCCGTCGTCAGCGGTGCCGTAGCGCTCGGTGATCACGGCACGGAAATGCCGGCGCAATTGTTCCTGAGCGTAGCTTATGATGAGAACGTTCTTGAGGAGGCCGGCCACGGGCCACATGGCCTGACAACAGGGCGCAATCACAATTGGGCCGAGCACGACCAGCACCGTCTTGGCGAGCGCGCGGCCGGGCTTCTTTGAGACCAGGCCCGTCCACATCCCGTAGCGGGCCACGGCGAACAAGTCCATCACCGCGATGGCCGCGAACATCCCCGCAGCAATCACTGGAAAAAAAAGATTCTTTAGCGCTGTGCCCGACGTCCCCTCCACTACAAGATAGGCGACGAGCAGCACGGCCTCGACGGCCAACAGCACGATGAGCGGCCGCTGGAAGGCGCGCGTCAGCCCGAGCAGATGGCCGTGGAGGATTTCCCGCATCGACAGCGGTGTGCAAAGGAGCAGCTCAAGCGCGCCGGAGTCGCGCGCAGTCGCAAAGATCGAGCACGCTTCCGTCGCGAGCCAGAGCGACAGCGACAGGTGCAGCAGCATGAACACAACCAGGATGCTGATCGGGCTGGACTTCGATACCATCACTATCACCGACAGCCCGGCGCCTAGGAGGCTGCCCGCCAGCACGGCAACCCATACCAGCACTCGCTGGCCTTCGCCCCGGGCGGTCAGCCAAACCACCGGGTTGACATCGAGCAACCCCTTGCGGGCCGCGCGTTCCCGCGGGGACGACTCACGGACGATTCGCTTCGACCAGCGGGACATCCAGGCGTCCGCGGCGCTTTCCGCGCCCTCGTGCCAGGTCTTCGGCAAGATGACACTCGCGGCCACGAGGAAGCCCATCCCCAAAACGATCAAACTGGAAACCGCGCCCCAGAAGTAGCCCGGCGACGCCGAGTAACTGCCGTCCATCATGCCTAAGAACGCGCAGACCGGGCTAACGGGCAGTTTCAGGATGCCGGGAATCGGCAGAAAGTTCGCGGCCCAAGGCACGATCGAGAAAATGGCGGTGACCAACGCCGTGCCGCCCCAGGCGTGCCGCGCATCGCGGGTGAACGACGACACCAGCAAGCCGGTCGTCAGCGAGAAGAACAGCGTGACCAGCAGAACGAGCGTCAACCGCCAAAACTCCCCCACGGTGACGCCGCCGAGCACCAGCGGAATTCCCAGCGGCGGAAACACCGCCAGCAGCCCGTAAAAGGAGCTTAGCGACGTCGCTGCGAATTTTCCGAACACCACGTCGTAGCCCTTGAGATCGGTCAGGAACAACAGTCCGAGCGTTCCGGCTCGCTTCTCTTCGCTCAGGCAATCCGCCGTATTGCGGAGGCCCGCGAAGAGGCAGTACAGGAAGGTCGCCCCGGCCAGTGTGTAAAACATCCCCGTGCCAATGGACGCGCGGGAAGAGGTCACTTCCGCCCAGAGCAGCAGCGCGCCGACGAACAGAATGGCCCCCAGTGCTGAAAAGAGCCGGAATCGATAGGTCGCCTTGCGCCGCGCCCCGACGCGCAATTCTCGCTGAACGATCGGCAGGAAACTCATTGCGCTCCCGCCGCCGCGGGCACCAACGGCGCGCCCGACGCGTGCTGCGCCGCGAGTTCCCGGAAGTCCTCGCGGAGCCGCTTCAGCGCGCCCGAGATGCACAGCGCGGCGTTCGTGGCGCTGAGGAAAAACCAGAGCGCGACCAACGGCGTCGCGTTGCCCGTCCGGCTCATGGCCGGCCACAAGGCGAATGCGAACACGCTAAACACCGCCGTCGGCAGGCCCATCACCCGGCCGGCCGTCCACAACGCGGCCCGGCCACTCCGGCGGGTTTTCAACCCCTGCCACATCCCGAACGCTGCCACCGCCACGACGTCGATCAGAAAAGTCGCCGCCACCACAAACTGGATCATCAACAGCGCCCCGGCGGAAGGCGTCGCCCCGGAACCGCCGAAGCCCGTCATGAAGAGCGCCAGGTCCAGCGCCAGCACGCAGAGCAACGGCTTGAAGAACCGCTTGAGCATCGAGCGGAACTGGCCTCCAAGCATGTCGCCGACCGTCAGTGGCGTGCTCAACAGCATCTCCAGCGCGCCACACTGCCGGTCCGCCGTGAACCGGCTCGCGGCATCGTAGGCCAGCCAGAACTTCAGGAACGCGTGGAACAACAAGCCGGCCGCCACCGCGAACTCCGGCGAACCCTTGCCCGGGTTCAGGAACGGGTGCGTCATCATCCAGGCCAGACCGCTGAGGATGATCGCCAGCCACATCCAGACCGAGGTCTGCCCGTCGCGGTTCGCTAGCCACTCGACGGGATTGCCCTCGCCGAGCTTTTCCATGCCGATGGACTGGGCGGCTTCACCGGTGATTTCCTCCGCCTTGGGCCACAGACTGGTCGCTTCGTCGCTCGCGATGGGCGGTTCAATCTTTTCTTCGACCCGTCGCGGCACCAGCCAG
>DASTLJ010000164.1:0-4964 GCA_035715125.1 Verrucomicrobiia bacterium | reverse complement strand
GAGAGCAACGTGGTCGCCGTCGAACTCACGCTGAAGCCGACGGGCGAGTTGGAGGCGAACCAACCCGCATCGTTGAAGTCGGGCGCGGTCCACGTCAGCCCAAGCGTGTCGTCCGCGGGCACGTGCACTCGCGCTACCGCGCCCGTGGTCAGCAGCGCCGTCGAAACGCGCCCGAGGCCGGTCGAAACGTTCACGCGCTGAGCGGTGTAACTGATGGCTTGCGCCACGGTGACGCCGTCCGGCTGCACGAGCGCGAGGTAACCACCGCTGCTTTCGAGGCGGAAGTTGGTGTGCAATTCCGCGCCCGCCAGCGCGCGGTCCTTGCCGGAGGCGAAGGCCACGATGAACGCGCCAGGGCCGAGGCTGGTCGCGGGGAAGGTCCAGCGGGTCAGATTCGTCGGCGAGTCGGTGAGATACCAGCCCGCCAGATTCGCGGGCGATGCGCCGTCGTTGTGGAGTTCAATCCAGTCGGGTGTTTGGCCATCCGCGTCGCGCAACCCGCCGTCATTCTCGGTGAGAAACTCGGTGATGCGAACTGCGCCGAACGAGTTGACCGTGGACAGCGCAAGGCAAAGCGGCAGAGTGAGCCGAAGGAACTTCATGAGCTGATTAGGGGAGAGCTTATCATGCGGGCCGAGGGGCGGCAATCCGCATGCGGAATTGCGTTTCTGATGGGAATCTCCAGGTGAGCCCACCTTTGTTTGCCCCCAGACTGTGTTTCTGCCGAGCAGCCGGCCAGGCACACGCCAAGGTTGCTGCTTGAGCCGATCCAAAGGATGCATTATGCTGCGGTCGCAATGCAACACGTGAAGGTCAAAGCGAAGGTGCCGCGAACGAAAAAGCCCACGCTTCGGCTCAGTCCGAGGCAACTCCGACGCCTTGCCGACCGCATGGTCGCCTCGACAGATCCCGCTGAAGTGGCCCGCCTGAAGGAAGAGTTGGAACGCGGCTTCTACGGCGACCCGGCGCATGCCTAAAGTCCGACGGGAGAACCTTCCCCGATCCCTGTTTCGCCATTTGGTTGACCGTGTTAGGCAGCGGGAGATCGCCACCGACCAACTGGAATTGTTATTCGTCTGGCTTGAGACAGAGCCCGTAGTGCCCGAAGGCCGATGGTTCAAGCGATTCCCTGAACTGACGGTGTGCGGCGATGGCGAGCTGATTAAGACATTCCTGCGTTCCAGTCAGGCAGCTCTTGGCGAAGAGATCGACTAATCTCAGCCCATCAGAATCCCACTCGGTAGAAGCGCTGGCCACCCATGGGCACCGCGAACGTGGCGGTAATGATGTTGCTACTCGGGGCGCTGAAGTTGACGCCCATCACTTCGCTCCAGAAACCGGAGTCAAAATCGCTCCGCTCCTCGATGTGATGGGTGGCGGCGGTATTGGCGGTGGCGAAGGTCAGCACGACGTTGCCGCCAGCAATCTCCAGGCTCGAGATGCGAATCTGGTTCATCACCACGCGCACTTCATCCTCAGTGAGCGAGCGGCGCCAGGCATGAACGGATCGAAACCCGCCAGATTATTCGTAGGCAGGCTGGAGCTGCGGTCGTTGAAGTCCAGCCTTAGGACAACCTGTGCACGAGCTGCGAACGACAGGCACAGCAACGCGGCAACACCTGAGCGGATGAGCAGAGCTTTCACGCAAGTAACGGATTGAGGCTGGGTATCGTTAAATATAATGCAAAAATACCCGTCCAAAGCCAGCAAGATTTTCCTGGATAGGAGCGCGGACAGCTTTGTCCGCGAGAATTTCAGATAAAGCAAAGAGACACGCGGACAGGGCTGTCCTCGCTCCTTCCTGGAGTGCCCCCTCGCTCCACAGAACCCGCTTTACCCTCAGCCAACCCGCTGGCATAACACGCCGCGACCTATGCGCCCCACTTCACGTTTGGCTGCCGCCTTATGCGTTCTTGCCTTCGCCGGTTGTTCCTCGATCCCGGAACCCGTGCCCGATTCCGCCTCCAAAGGGCTGGCGGTGCCTGGACCGACCCGGGACGGCGCCGTGCGGCTGCCCACCCAATGGTTTCTCCGACCGGCCGGCAAACAACTGCTTCTGGGCGATTTTCCCGTGAACATCGCCTTGCACCCCGCAGGCAGGTACGCCGCGGTGCTCCATTGCGGCCACGGCAGGAACGAAATCTTCATCATCGAACTGGGGAAAGAGAAGGAGAAAGAGAAAGAGAAGGAGAAGGAACTGGATCGCGTTATTGCCCGCGCCGTCGTCGACGAGGCGTTCTACGGGCTGGCGTTCTCGGGCGATGGCCGAAAGCTCTTCTGTTCGGGCGCGGGCAGTGAAGTGGTCCATTCGTTCCGGTTCGAGGAGGGCTATCTTGCTGGTCACGAGGAACTCAAAATCGCCGATCGGAAGGAACGCTATGTCCCCGCAGGCCTGGCGGTCAGCGCCGATGGTTCGCGGGTCTGCGTCGCGAGCGTTTGGGGGCACACTGTCAGCATTCTCGATAACGGCCGCGTGACCGCCGAGATACCCCTCAGCACCAATGCTGCCAGCCGCGTGAGACAGACCCTGCCCCCGGCCAAGGATGAGGATGAGGCCGCGATCACCAAGCGGGCCGAGGCACTGCTGGAATCCGCTTCTCCGGACGATCCTTTCCCGTACGGCTGCGCCCTGGATGAGAAGCGTGGGCGCCTTTACGTTAGCCTGTGGGGACAATCCGCCGTCGCCGTCATCGATTTGTTGACGAACCAGCTTGTGGCCCGCTGGCCCGCGCAGGAACATCCCAACGAACTGCTCCTCTCCAAGTCCGGCCGCCATCTCTTCGTCGCCAACGCCAATCGCAACACCGTGACCGTGCTCGACACGGAGATCGGCCGCGCCGTCGAAACCCTCACCGCGGAACTCAAGCCCGATGCCCAGCCCGGTTCGACTCCCAACAGTCTGGCCTTGTCGCCCGACGAGAAGCTGCTCTTCATCGCCAACGCCAACATCAACGCCGTCGCCGTCTTCGACATCTCCACGCTCGGCAAGAGCCGCTCCCTCGGTTTCATCCCGGTGGGCTGGTATCCCACGTCGGTGCGCGTCACGGCGGACGGCAAGCGCCTCCTGGTCGCCAACGGCAAGGGATTGGTCTCGAGAGCAAACCGCCACGGCCCCCAGCCGGGCCGGCAGATGCCCGCCACGGTGAGCGAATACATTGGCGGGCTGATGCAAGGCACCTTGAGCCTCATCAACCTTGCGTCCGGGGAGAAGTTCGACGAGCAGATGCGCAAGCACACCGAGCAGATGTACCGCTGCCTGCCCCGGCCTGAACCGCAGACTATGAAGGCCGCAACCGAGGATAACCCGATCCCTCGCTCCGTCGGGCGACCTTCCCCGATCAAGTATTGCATCTACATCATCAAGGAAAACCGCACGTACGACCAGGTGTTGGGCGACCTGCCGCAAGGCAACGGCGATCCGTCCCTCTGCCTGTTCCCCGAGCGCATCACCCCCAACCACCACGCGTTGGCCCGCGAATTCGTCCTGCTCGACAATTTCTACGTCGAGAGCGAGGTAAGCGCCGACGGCCACGAGTGGACGATGGGCGCTTACGCGAGCGACTTCGTCGAGAAAACCTGGCCTCTCGGTTACGGCCATAACAAGCACAAGAAATTTCCCTATCCCGCCGAGGGGAACTTCGAGATCGCCCGGCCGGCCGGCGGCTACCTTTGGGATCGCGCCAAGGAAGCCGGCGTCAGCTACCGCAGCTACGGCGAGTTCGTTCGTAATGGCAAGAAAACCAATGACGCCGGCACCACGCGCGTCGCCGCGCTCAAGGGCCACTTCGATCCCTGGTTCCGCGGCTTCGACATGGATTACCCGGATCAACTCCGCGCGGATCGATTCATCTCCGAGCTGCGACGCTTCGAGCAGTTTGGCGATATGCCCCGGCTTCAGATCGTCCGCTTGCCCAACGACCACACCAGCGGCACCACGACCAACAAACCGACGCCGACCGCCGCGATCGCGGACAATGACCTCGCCTTCGGCCGGGTTGTTGAGGCGGTCTCCCGCTCGAAGTTCTGGCCGCAAACGGCCATTTTCGTCGTGGAAGACGACGCACAGAACGGACCCGACCATATCGACGCGCACCGCACGATTGCCTTCGCCATCAGCCCGTACACCCGAGGCGGCGCCGTAGACTCGACCATGTACTCGACCGCGTCGATGCTCCGGACGATGGAACTGATCCTCGGCCTCAAGCCGATGTCGCAGTTCGATGCCGCCGCCATGCCCATGTTCAGCGCCTTCCAGGCCCGCCCCGACACCCGTTCCTACAAGGCACGGCCGATGACGGTTGACCTGAATGAGCGAAACAAGAAGACGGCCTGGGGCGCGCGCCTCTCCCGGCGGATGGACTTCACCAAGGAAGACGCCGCCGATGATCTGCTGCTCAATGAAGTCATCTGGCGATCCGTCCGCGGCGAGCACTCGCCGATGCCCGCGCCGACTCGCGCCGCATTCGTCTTTCCACGAACGGGCGAAGATGACGAATGAGAGGCGTTCCTCTCTGCGCTCCTCCACGTCCACTGCGCCGCTGCGTCAAAGAAAGGGAGCTACCGTGCGCGGAGTTGGTAGAAGCGCCGCGCGTAGGCCGGGGCGGCCAAGTCCGTGAATTGGAAGAGGCCGTCGCCCACGGACACTGGCGATCCGAGCACGTCCCACTGCGCCACTGGCAACGCCACGTTGGTGGTCGCCAGCACGTTGAAGACGGCTCGATCAGGGTTGGTGAATGAAAACTGATATGCGCCTTCGCTCAATCGCGCCGCGCTGGCGAGTCGAGGCGGGCGCACAGTGGGAATAATTCGGCCCAGATTGTTGCGCGGCTCCCCGTTCAGCTTGGTGAATGAACCACCGACGAGGATCTTCCCGTCTGGCTGCACGACCATGTGCAGCACCCCGAGTCCGAGCTGGGAATCGATCCTCGGTTGAAAGGCGGTATCGACACTGCCGTCGGAATTAA
>DASTLJ010000163.1:0-12103 GCA_035715125.1 Verrucomicrobiia bacterium | reverse complement strand
GACGGGGAGAGGGGGAATCGTCCGCCGCGCGCCGGCGAGGCTGGCACGTCCGACTCCCTCTCCCCCTCCGAGGGGGAGAGGGCCGGGGTGAGGGGGCGCTTGCAGGTGTCCGAACTGCAACGCCTCGCCAACCTCGGCCTTCTCCGCATCAAGGACCCGCCGCGACCGCGCGACCAGTATCACCTCGTCAATCCTTACGACCCTTCGCAACCGCTCGACACGCGGGCTCGCTCCTGGCTGCACGTCAACTGCTCCGGTTGCCACCGCTTCAACGGCGGCGGCGTGGTGCCGCTTCACCTGAATTTCGACAAGCCGCCCCGCGAGTGGCGCGCTCTGGAAGAGAAACCGACGCGCGGCGATTTCGACCTGGTCGGCGCGCGCATCATCGCCCCCGGCGACCCATTTCGATCCGTGCTGTTCTATCGCATCAGCACTGAGGGTGCCGGCCACATGCCGCACATCGGCTCGCGCCTGGCCGACGAAGCGGGTGTGACGGTGGTGCGCGATTGGATTCGTACGCTGCCGCCATCGAGCTCCGACCGTGCCGTTTCCGAACTGAACGAGGCCATCGCCGGCTGGCTCAAGCAGGGCGATTTCGCAAAGCTGCCGTCCACGATGAACGGCGCGCTCGCGCTGGCTGAACAGTTTTCCGTCGCGGGAGCCGGCGCGGTGAGGGCCAACTCTGCTCCGGAAGGCTTCCCCACGTCGGCCCTTGCCGGAGCCAACGCCCTCAGCCGCGATTTCTTTCAGCGTTTTCTCCCGCCCGAGCGGCGCCGCTCGACGCTCGGCATGGACATCAACCCCAAAGTCCTCCTTGCGCTTCGCGGCGATGCCACCCGGGGCAGGGAATTGTTCGCCGGCGTTTCCCAGTGCGCCCGCTGCCACATTTGCGCGGGCACGGGCCGGGCCTTTGGTCCGGACCTCACCGGCATCGGGAAGAAATACGACCGCGCGCAACTGCTCGACCACATTCTCAACCCGTCGAAGTTCATCGTGCCTGAGTTCAAAACCGTTTCCCTCACGCTGCGCGATGGCACTGAACTGTCCGGCTTCGTCCTCCAGCGCACCGCCACCGAACTGGTATTGCGCGACGAGACCTTGAAGGAGCATCCGCTCAAGCTTTCCGACGTGAAAGAGCAACGTGAGTCCACGCTCTCCGCCATGCCTGAGGGCCTGCTGGCCCCGCTCACCGCGCAGGAAGCGGCGGACCTGCTGGAGTTCCTCGCTCGATGACTGGAAGTTTCACATTTCCGTGATGCCACATACTTATGAAAATGCATTTCGAACACTGGATTGCCGCGTCGCTGCTACTGACATTCGGAGGCCTTATAGGCTGTAAGCAAGAAGGCGTCGGTATGCCAATTCACTTCATCGCATCTGACAAAACTACCGGGTTCGTACAAATCATTGAGGACACAACGAATGGTGTTGAATTGGTCTCTACGAATGGTCGCTTTATCGTCACTATTCCGACGAACCGAATTGTTCGTGTTCGAAGCGTAGCTCCTTGGAGCGCTCCACACGAAGAAAGTGCTCAGTTTGCGAATGGAGATGAGATGTCGACAGACATCTCGGGTATACCTTCAAACGTCGTGGCCCTTCGCTCTATCGGCATGATTGAAAGAACACCCCATCCAATTATCGCTTATGTAATTGGAACGGAACAGGATCGTTCGAAAATTATCGAGACATTAAGAAGTGGGAAGGACGTTCCATGAAACCTGTTCCGAACGGGTTCGTGTATCTGCCGCCCCAACTAGATTGGACATAAGCGGGCTGGCCAACTACGCCGCCTTCGACGACATCGGCAATCGCTCAAGTCAACGTCCATGAGAAGCCATTTCTCTTTCGCCCTGCTTCTGTGTTTGGCTGGGAACTGCGCCGTGTTGGGCGCCGACGGGCGGACGCTCCACCTGGCATTCTCCGGGAACGACAGCTTTTCAGTCCGGGAAGTTCAGTGCATCCTCTGGCCGCAGACGGACACGATAATTTCGACGAACCGGTAATTCAAAAAAGAATTGAAACCACAGATGGACACAGATTCTTAACGCGGCTTGCGCCGCGTTTGCTTCGCCCATCAAGCGCTGACTCTCAAGCGTCATCCTTGCGCGCCAGCGCGACGGGACTTCATCTTCTTTATCTGTGTCCATCTGTGTTCATCTGTGGTTTCCCTTCTTTACTTGAACTGTTAAAAATAGTTGAAACCACAAATGAACCCAGATGACATGCCTGATTTGGCCGGCGGCCAGAGTACGCGGTTCCTGCTGAAGGAGGAAACCCACCGAATCATCGGCTCTGCCTTCGAGGTTTTGAATGAACTCGGGCACGGTCTTTACGAAAAGATCTACGAGAACTCGCTGGTCGTGGAGTTTGGTTTGCAGGGAATTCCATGCGAACAACAGCGTCGCTTCGATGTGCTTTACAAGAAGCACCCTGTCGGTTTCTACGTGCCCGACTTGATCGCATTCGGCCAGGTCATTGTGGATACGAAAACCATTGAGAAGATTACTGATGAGGAGCGCGGTAAGATGATCAACTACCTCAAGGTCACTGGCCTTCGGGTTGGCATCATTCTCAACTTCAAGCACCCGAGACTCGAATTCGAGCGGGTGGTGAGCTAAGAATCGAAACCACAGATGGACACAGATGGACACAGATAAAGAAGATGAAGTCCCGATACGCTGGCGCGCAGGGGCGACGCTTGAGAGTCGGCGTTGGCTGCGCGAAGCGAACGCGGCGCAAGCCGCGGCGAAAATCTGTGTCCATCTGTGGTTTCCCTTCTTCACTTCAACTGCAACTGCCGGAACAAGGGTACTCGAACATGAAATCCACCGCCAACTTCCAGCTGGCCGCTCTGCTCTTCGGCCTGACCGGCTGCGCCGCCCCTTACCAACAACACCTCCCCGATATGACAAGTCTCCCCGCGCGACCCACGATGCCCGACCCGCTCCTTCTGCTCGACGGCCGGCGGGTCCGCTCGGCCGAGCAATGGCGCAGCGAGCGGCGGCCTGAATTGGAAGCGCTCTTCCAGCACTACATGTACGGCAACATTCCCAGGCGTGTGCCGGTGAAGGCGGTCACGCGGGCCGTGCACCGCGACTTTCTGGACGGCAAGGCGACGTTGAAACTCATCGCCCTCGAAACCGGCGCCGGCGGGCCTGTGATCGATTTGTTGCTGGTGACGCCCAACGGGCGGCGCGGTCCTGCGCCCGTGTTTCTGGCGATGAACTTCTGCGGCAATCACGCGCTGACCGCCGACCCGCGCGTGCCCTTGACCCGCGGCTGGCTTTACAGCACTTGCAAAGGCTGCACGAACAACGCCGCCACCGAGGCCGCCCGCGGCGGCCAGGCGCAGGATTGGCCGCTGGCCCGGCTGGTTGAACGGGGCTACGCGCTGGCCAGCTTCTGCTCGTCGGACATCGACTCCGACCGCAAGGACGTGAGCGACGGCATCTACCGCTGGCTGGCGAACGACGATCCCACGAAAAACAATTCGGCCGACCGCGGCAGCATCGCGGCCTGGGCGTGGGGTTTTCATCGCTGCGTGGATTACCTCGTGACCGACGCCAGCCTGGACCCGCGCCGCATCGCGGCGGTCGGCCATTCGCGCAATGGCAAGACGGCGCTGCTGGCGGCGGCCTTCGACGAGCGCATCGCGCTGGCGATTCCGCATCAGGCCGGCTGCGGCGGCACGGCGCCAAACCGTGTGGCGCCAGCCCTGGCGGCGCCGCAGGCCAATGGCCGGCCCATCGCCGAGACGATTGCGGTGATCAACAAGAGCTTCCCCCATTGGTTCAACGGCGAGTTCAAGAAATTCAACGAGGCGCCGGACCGGCTGCCGTTCGACCAGAACGGGCTGGTTGCCCTGTGCGCGCCGCGGCCCGTGCTTTTCTCGAATGCGCAGGAGGACCAATGGGCCAACCCGAGCGGCCAGTTCGAGGTGCTTCGCGCGGCGGACGGTGTGTATCGCTTCCTGGGCGTCGAGGGCCTCGCGGCGACCGCCATGCCGCCGCATCGCAAGCTCATCGACAGCCGCCTCGGCTATTACATCCGCGAAGGCGCCCACTCAATGACGGCCGACGACTGGGAAGTGTTCATGAAGTTCGCGGACCGCAATCTATGAAAGACCGAAGCAACTGGTTTGAAGATTTCTTCCACGGCATCGTGAATGACCTGTGGCGCAAGGCTATCCCCGCGAAGCACACCAGCGTGGAGGTGGACTTCCTCGAAAAGCACTTCGGTCGCAAAGGGCGCGTTCTGGACGTGCCATGCGGTTTCGGCCGGCATTCGCTCGAACTGGCCCGGCGCGGCCATCGCGTCACCGGCGTGGACTTCTCGCGCGAATTCGTCGCCGAGGCGCGCGAGGCGGCGCGTCGGGGCAGGTTGAAGGCCGAGTTTATCGAAGGCGACATGCGGCGGCTGCGGCTCGACGGGACGTTCGACTTCGCGTGCTGCCTCGGGAACAGCTTCGGCTACCTGGAGTTTGACGACATGATCGCCTTCGTGCGCGGAGTGGCCCGCGCGCTCAAGCCAGGCGGGCGGTTCGTGATCGAGACCGGAATGGTTGCCGAGTCGATCCTGCCCAGCCTCAAGGAGCGCGAGTGGTATCAGATGGACGACATTCTCTTCGCCATCGAAAACCGTTACCAGTCCGACGTGAGTTGCCTGGAGACGGAGGCGACCTTCGTGCGCAATGGCAAAACCGAAGTGCGCAAATGGTGGCACTGGGTCTACACGGTGGGCGAGATCCGGCGCCTGCTCGGTCAGGCCGGTCTGGAGATTTCGGGATTGTTCGGCGGTGCGGACGGTCAGCCGTACAAGGCGGGGAGCCAGGAGCTAATCCTTGTCGCGGAGAAGCCACGGCGGGTGCGTAGCCGGGTGAATCGGTAGGACGCGGCGCTTGGCGTCCTCAATCCGCCTCGGACGCAATGAGGACGTTCGGGTTGCTGGCTGTACAACAAGCCGCTTGTGGAAAGAAGGCGATTCCAGCCCGTCAGGGCGAAAGACAATAGCCCAGCGATTTATCGCTGGGTTTCCGGGCGAAACGAGAACGAGTCCCGTCAGGGACGAAAGAAAGCAAAAACCATGCACTCCTTTGTCAGTTGTCTGATGCATTGCGTCTGGGCCACCAAGGAACGGCGCCCGCTGATCAAGCCGGCCCTGCAACAACGCCTGTGGCCCTATATCGGCGGCATTGCGCGCGAGAACAAAATGAAGGCGCTGGTTGTGGGCGGCGTGGAGGACCACATCCATGTCCTCCTCTCGATACCCTCTACGCTTTCGGTGGCGAAATCCATTCAGCTTCTCAAAGGCAATTCGTCGAAATGGATTCACGACACGTTTAAGGAGTATTGCGATTTCGAGTGGCAGGAGGGTTATGGCGCTTTCAGCATCGGGATTTCCGGCGTCGAGGAGACGGCGAAATACATCCAGGGACAGGCGGAGCACCACCGGAAGATGACAGTCAAGGAAGAACTGAAAGTGTTTCTGAAGAAGCACGGGATGGAATATGTGGAACAAGATTTGGACTGATTTCTTTCGCCCCTGCGGGGCTTGCAGGATTTGTTTGCCGTTGTCCCAGCGATAAATCGCTGGGCTATTGTCGGTCGTCCCTGCGGGACTTTTGCGATTCGGCGATAAAGTCAGCCTCCCTTCCCCAACAGCGGCTTCACGGCGTCCCAGACGAGCGCGCTCACGGCTTCGATGCCCCGGGTCGCGTCGATGACCCGCACCCGCTTCGGCTCGGCGGCGGCGATGGCCGCGAAACCCTGGTGCACTCGCTCGAAAAAGGCGCGGTCGCCTTCCTCCATGCGGTCGCGCAGCGGTTCGTTGAACGCGAGCTTCACACGGTCCTTGTCAGTGGCGCTCCGCGGCACTTCCAGGAGGCTCTTCTGCCGCGAGAGCCGGCGCGCTTCGCTGACTTCCAGCGGGATGTCGAGCAGGAGCGTGAGATCCGGGCGGGTGCCTTCGACGGCGAAGTCGATGATGGCCTTGACTTGCGCGAGATCGATCTGGCGTCCGTGGCCCTGGTAAGCCGTGGTCGAATCGTAGAAGCGGTCGCAAAGGACGACCTGCCCGGCGGCCAGCGCGGGGCGGATGACTTCGCGGACGAGTTGGGCGCGGCTGGCGTTGAGGAGGAGCAACTCGGCCTCGGGGGTCATCGCGTCGTTGGCCTCGCTGTGCTGGAGCGTGTGTCGGATTTCCTCGCCGATGGGCGTGCCCCCCGGCTCTCGCAGGACGCGCACGGCACGGCCCAGTTCACGCAACCGCGCGCCGAGCAACTGGATTTGCGTCGATTTCCCGCCGCCTTCGGTCCCCTCGAAGGTGATAAACAGGCCTTTCACGGGCGACACTCAAGCAGGAAGCCGGCGGGGGCGCCAGTCTCCAAGATTGACTTGCTGCGCCAATCCACTGACTATTTCAGACCATGACCAGGTTGGCCAACTGCCTGTGAACGCCACCGTCCTCTCCCGCCTCCGTCTCCGCGTCACCGCGTGGCTGACCCTGCGCGGGCTGCTCGTGGTCCTGGCGGTCGTCGCGGCGGCGGCACTGGCGTTTCTGCTCGGGGACGCAGCGATGGATTTCTCCGATTCGACCCGCCTGGCCGCGCCGTGGATTCTGGCCGGAGGAACTTTGCTTCTGCTCGTGCTGGCGGTGGTCCCGCTTCGTCGCCTGGGCGATGGGCGCATCGCGCGGAGTTTCGAGCGGCATGACCCGTCGTTGGGCGACCGGCTGACCAACGCCGTCCAACTCGCCCGAAAGCAGGGCGGCGAGCCGGTGGAGGAATTCCTCCGCCGCGAGGCCGTGGAACTGGGCCAGCGCGCCGCGGCTGGAGTAAGGGTCTGGCCGGTGGTGCGGCGGAGTATCGGTTTGGCGTCCGTCGGGGCCGTGGTCATCGCGATGGGCTGGGGCGCGTTCCTGATTCTGGGCGGAGACGTCCTTCAGGTCGTGCTCCCGCGTTTCCTCGATCCGCACGGCGACCACCCGCCTTACAGCCGGCTGAAAATCGAGGTCACGCCCAAAAACGGCGAAGTGCTCTACGGCGGGCAGCTTGAAATCAAAGCCAGCGCCAGCGGCCGGCCCGTGGACAAACTCTGGCTCGTCGCCCGGTCCGACGGCCGTGCCGCTCCGACACGCGCCATCATGTTCCTGGCGCCGGACAAGACCTTTTTCCAGACCCTCGCCAATTTGCGCGAACCGACTGAATATTTCGTCACGGACGGGCAGGCGCGAAGCAAGCGGTTCCCCATCCGCATTCGCACCACGCCACAAATAACGATGGTCGAAGTCACCACCGAGTTTCCCAGCTACACCGGCAAGCCCACCAAAACCGGCAAGCTCATGGATGAGCCACAATCTTTCCCCGCCGACACGCGCATCCGATTCCGGGTGGCCAGCAACCGCCCGCTCCAGGACGGCAAGCTTTCGCTGACGCCGGTGCTGGGAGGCAAAATGGTGGAAGTGCTGCTGAGACCGGATGGAACAGCCGATACGGCGGGATCCGTTCCCAATGCCGAGGCTCCCCAAATCGTGTCCGGCGCTTTCACCCTCACCGGGCTCACGCTCTTCACGCTCTCGGTTCGCGACGTGGATGGGTTGGATTGCGCGGAACCCAGGCGCGGCCGGTTCAACGTCTCGCCCGACGAACGCCCGCGCATCGCCGTGCTCGAACCGGGCCGCGACGCCGTCGCCACGCCGAGCATCCGAATTCCCGTCAAGGTCCAGGCCGAGGATGACTTTGGCATCACGAAAGTCCTCTGGCTGCGCGGCTACAACCGGTCCATCGAGCGCGCCTTCGACATGAAACTTACCCAGCGCGGCAGCCCGGCGAGCGTCGAATCCTCCGGCGCGTTCGACATGGCCCGGCTCGGCGTGCGTCCCGGCGACGTCATCGAGTATTTCTTCGAGGCTTCCGACAACGATCCCAAAGGCCCGAACGTCGCGCTGACCCGTCCCTACCGGCTCGAGATCATTTCCGAGGAACAATACAAACAAGTGCTCCTGCGCATGGCGGCGAAGAAGGCGCTGTTCGAGCCTTACTTCAAACTCGGCAACTGGCTGCGCCGCCTGGCCGAGCGCGCCCGCGAAGCCGAACGCAAGGCGGCCAATGCGCAGACTGACGCCGAACGCGAAGCCGCGCAGAAAGAAGCGCAGGAACTTTCGAAGGAACTGGAAGATTACGAGAAAGCGCTCGCCAAACTGATGAAGAGTCCGGCGATGTTCGACGTGGAACAGGAATTCCGCGACTCGCTGGGCCAACAGCAATCGCAAATCGGCGTAGCCAAGAAGAAGGCCGCCAGCGCCTCCCGCAAGCCGCCTGGCGTTCAAGACCTCAAGGATCTGGCCAGGCAACTCTCCGAGATGTCGAAGCAGGAGCAGGAGAACGTCAGCCAGCCGGCGCAGCAGATTGCCGAGGTGGCTCGCGTGCTGGCGCGCGCCGACGAATTCGTGCGCATGGCCCGCGCGCAGGCCAACGTCGCGCAGATGCTCCGCCGTTTCGCCGACCGGCAGGACGCCCTCTCGCGCACCGAGCAGGCGGAGGTCGAGGAATTGAAGACGCAACAATCGAACATTCGCGAGGCGTTGCGCCGTTACATCGAGACGATGCCCGAGTTGCTCTCGAAGGTGCCAAACGACCCCGCGTACCAGCCGTTACGCGGAGACGTGGAGGAGTTTCTCAAGGCCGTCGCGGAACAGAAGATTGACCAGGATATGGCCGACGCGTTGAAGAACCTCAACGAACGAGACCCTGGCAGCGCCCACGCGCTCGCCCAGCTCGCCGCGGAGAAGATGGACAAGCTCATCAGCAAGTGCAACGGGCTGCCGAAACAAGGCAAGCAATGCACCTCGGCGCGCTTCCAGCCCAAGTTGTCGAAGGCGAGCGGTTCGCTCGGACAGATTCTTGCTGCGATGGGCGCTAACGGCGGAGGCGAAGGCGGCGAAGGTTACGGCCTCTACGGCGAGGACGTGGGGCTTTACGGTCCGGACATGGAGCTGGCCGGCGAACAATCCGGCGGCCGCCGCGACCGCGAAGGCTCGGAAGGCTCCGGCCGGAGCCGCACCGTGGCGTCCACGGCCGGCGACTCCGCCGACCCCGCGCTCCCACCGCCCGGCACGCCCGGCCGCGTGCGCCTCCAGCCCGACGCGAAGTTCCCGCTGAAGTATCGCGACCTGGTCGGCGAGTATTTCCGATCCATTGCCGAAACCGCCACTGAATCCGAGAAAGGCCCCCCACGATGAAAACGATACGGAAAAAGCGAAACCGAAAGCCGGCGCGGACCGCTGCCTCGCATCCCGAAACTCCCGCAACGCCCATCGCTTTGAAACCCGCCAGCGAACGCGCAGGTCTGTCGTCGAAATGGGTCAAAACTCGCATGGACCCGTTGGAACAGGGCGGTTGGAGCTTCGTCGGCTCCTGGCACTTGCTGATCGGCGCCTTGCTGGCTTTTTCCCTGGTCTGCTCCTCGGCGTCCGCGGCAGCGCTTGCCCCCGCGGGCAGCGACCTTGTTGAATGTGCGAACTTAATTTATGCCGGCACCAAGAGTTCAGTCTGTTTCAGCGAGGAATTCCTCTCGGCCGTCGCCGCGGAGACGAGCATCTGCACCGCGCGCAAATTCAAGCCCGTGAAGCTGGCGGAAAAGGAGGTGTTCCGGTTTCCCTTTGCCGTGATGACGGGCGAAGGGGCCTTCAGCCTCACCGACGACGAGCGCAAAAACCTCAAAGCCTACCTCGAGAAAGGCGGCTTCCTGCTCGCCAGCGCCGGGTGCAGCAGCCGCGAGTGGAGCGAGGCGTTCAAACGCGAGATCGAGGCGGTGTTCCCCGAGCGCAAGCTCGCCGAAGTCTCGATGGAGCATCCCATCTTCCGCACCGTATACGACGTGAAACGCCTCGACACCAAAGGCGCCGACGCGAAGCTCCACGGCCTCTCGATGGGCGGGAAGATCGTGCTGATGTATTCGCCCGACGGCCTCAACGACACCGCCACGATGCACGGCTGCTGTTGCTGCGGCGGCAACGAGATCAAGAACGCGCAGAAGGTGAACGCGAATATTTTGGCGTATGCCTTGTTGCAATAGCGACCGCAGGTCGCCACGGACGATGAGCCGCGCCTCAATCAAATCTCCTGCCCCAAAGGGACCAAACAATCCAGCCCAGGGCAACGCCCTGGGAAATGCGGTCCCGAGAGAATTCAAGCCCTGAAAGGGCGGAACAATCAGAGCGTCCTCATGCGTGAGTTCCTCTTACTTTGCTTTTTAAGCATTTGCCACGGCGCCGCCGAGCCCGCTTCCACCAACTCCCAACCCACCTTCCACCCCTCCCTGGCCGCCGCCTCAGAGGTCGCCGCGGCGGACCAGGCCCTCGTCCTGCTGGACTTCAGCGCCGAATGGTGCGGGCCGTGCAAGGCGATGAAGAAAAATAGCTTCCCGGCCAGGGAATTCGTCGAGGGCGCCGGCGCCGTGCGCATCGCCGTCGTGGACATCGACGCGAACCCGAAGATGGCCCAGTCGTTCAAGGTGAGCGCCGTGCCCACGCTCGTCCTGCTCACGCCCGACAACAAGATCGTTTCTCGGCGCACGGGTTATATGGATGCCGCCGCGCTGGTCGCCTGGATCAAGGACGGCCGCGAGCGCGTGAAGAATGGCCAGTGGGAAGGCACCGCGCCCGGCTCGAAGCTCGACGCGCTGGCTAAAAAAGCCTCCGGCGAAGGGCTGGACACGAACGATTTCAAAACGCTCATCGCCGCGCTCGGCGATTCGGACCCGGCCGAGCGCGCCGGCGTCGCCCGGCTGTTGATTGCCGCCCGCGAAGCCGCCGTGCCGCCGCTAATAGAAGCGGTGGCCGACCCGTATTTGGGCGTGCGCGTGGGCGCGGGCGATTTGTTGTCCCGCCTGGCGACCAATGCCCCGTTCATCGACCCGTGGCAGTCGCCTACCGAACTGGCGGACACCGTGGCCACGCTTCGAAAGTGGTGGACGGCCACCGGCCGGTTGCCGCCGCCGTCCGCGCCGCGCGCGCTCGACGCGTCGGTTGCCAGTTCGGTTCACGCGGCAATCGATGCGCTGCGCTCCGGGGACCCGGCCCGGCGCACCGAAGCCATGTCCACGCTCGTCGGCCACGGGTTGGCTGCGCTGCCGGCGTTGCGGGCGGCCCTCAAACTTTCCGAACGGGAGAATCCGCGCCTGCTCGCGCTGCTGGAGGACGTGCGCTGGGCCATTCTCGTGCCGGACGCCGTGGACCGCCGCGCCGGCGGCGTGCGCCAGGCGCTCGCGCGTTGGTCGAGCACCGACCGGCAGGACGCGGCCGCGCGCCTGGGTCGGGCCGGGCGCGACGCCATTCCCGCGCTGGCCGAACTGGCCGGCGACGCCGACCCGCTCGTCGTCGAGACCGCCGTGCGCTCGCTCTCCACCGTCGGCGGCAAGGACGTGATCCCCGCGATGGCCGCGCTCCTCAAGGCCGACGATGCCAATCTCCGCATGACCGCCGCGCAGGCGCTGGGCAAGACCAAGAACGCCGACGCCACGCCGCACTTGCTCACCCTCGTGGATGATCTGAACGAAGTCGTGGCTTGCGCAGCCCTGGCGGCGCTCGACGAGGTGAATTCGAAGGAAGCGTTCATGAACCCGGCGCCTGGCGCAAAGGACACACTCTCCCCGGAGATGATCGCGGCCATGAAGAAAGCGCTGGCGGATGCGCGCTGGCGCGTGCGGGCGACCTCGGCGGAGGTGGCCGGAAAGCTGCATGTCAATGCGCTTTCGAGCGAATTGAACAGCCTGTTGAGCGACAGTGACGCATTCGTGGTGAAAAACGCGCTCGTTGCATTGAACGCCTTGAGCGCGCGGCCCGAGCCGGCGCAGCTCGCGGCGTTGGCCAAACGGCTTCCTGCCCTGCGCGGCGAGGCGGTCGAGATGATGGCCCAATCCGAGTCGGACGAGGCGGTCAAAAGCGTCGACTCAATGTACGACCGCGGCGATACGGAAACGCGGCTGACCATCCTGAACGCACTGGCCCGGATCGAGGTGCCCAACGCCAGCACTCGGACCAACGATGTCTGGCGAACGCTCATTGCCCGGGCGGCTTCGGAAAAGGAACCGCGGCTCCGGCA
>DASTLJ010000162.1:0-20375 GCA_035715125.1 Verrucomicrobiia bacterium | reverse complement strand
AGAAGTACGGCCAGCCCGGCGCCCGCAAGCGTTACCAGTTCTCCAAGCGTTGAGCCGCTGCCAGTTTCGACAAACCCCGTTGGCTCCGGCTGGCGGGGTTTTTTTTGGAGTAACCAGTAATCAGTAATCAGTATCCAGTTTCCAGTGTCGAACGCGCCAGTTGCACGAAACGCCAATGACTGATTACTGATTACTGAATACTGATTACTGATTACTCATCACCGATCCTTGCATAGTGAAGACGCATCACTGAGATGAAAACAGTCGCCATCATCGGCGCCTCCGGCTATTCCGGCGAGGAGCTCGTCCGGTTGCTGCTCAATCATCCCTCGGTCGAGCTGACCGCCGTCACGTCGCGCCAGAACGCCGGACGGACGGTCGCGCAGGTCTTCCCCCGGTTCGCCAGCCACGCGCGATCGCGCGCGCTTCGCTTCACCGAGCCGGACGCGCAGCGCCTTGCGACGCAGGCCGAAGTTGTTTTCCTGGCGCTGCCGCACGGCGTCGCCGCGGAATTCGCCGCGCCCCTGGTGCAGGCGGGCTGCGCGGTCATCGATCTCAGCGCCGACTTCCGTCTCAAAAGCGCCACGATCTACAAGGAATTTTACGGCCACGATCATCCCGCACCCGGCCTCCTGAGCAAGTCCGTGTACGGCCTCCCGGAGTTCCACCGAGCCGACATTCGAGCCGCCCGGCTCATCGCCTCGCCCGGTTGCTACCCGACGAGCATTCTCGTGCCGGTCCTGCCCCTGTTGCGCGCCGGGCTGATCAAATCCACCGGCATCATCGCCGATTCCCTCAGCGGTGTGAGCGGCGCCGGGCGCAAAGCCGAAATGGACTACCTGTTTTGCGAGTGCAACGAGAGTGTGCGGCCCTACGGCGTGCCCCGGCACCGGCACCTTTCCGAAATCGAAGAGCAACTGACCTTGGCCGCCGGCGGACCCGTGAAAATCCAGTTCACGCCTCACCTCATCCCTATTAACCGGGGCATTCTCACCACGCTCTATCTTGCGCCCGCGCAGCACTTCAACACGGCGGACCAGGCCGCGGCCCTCGGGGAAAAAATCACCGCCTGCTACGCCAAGGCTTATGGGAACGAGCCCTTCGTCCGCCTCCTCGAAGGCGGAGCGCTGCCGGACACCAAAAACGTGGCCGGCACCAACGTCCTCGAGATCGCCTGGCGACTGGATCCACGCACCGGCCGGCTGATCGTCATGAGCGCGTTGGACAACCTCCTCAAAGGCGCCTCCGGCCAGGCCGTGCAATGCATGAATATCCTGTGCGGTTTCCCTGAAACCGCGGGCCTGGTCTAGAGCCTTTCGGAGGTCGGCTTGGTGAAACAACACCTGATCTTAAAATGAAAAACTCGACCCCCGTCTGCTCTCCCATCGACTTCACTCTCATGATCCTGCTTCTCGCGAGCACAGGCATGGCTCAGGAAAGATCGAAGGAGGGAAAGATTGGCGGCACCTACTGGTCCGCGCAGCGACCAAACTATCCCCCGTTGCCCGCCAATCCATTTCCTGATCTGCCCGTCGACGAGATCGCCCCTGGCACCTACCTTTACGACGACCGCGATGTGGATTACGTGCAGCTCGAAGCCGAGGCGAGTGCAGCATCGAAGGCGAGCGAATCAGAGGCCGCATCGCTGCAATCCTCCGAGTCCGGAGGCGGCAGCCCGCCAATGATGATGCAGGGCGGCGGGCTGTGCCTGCTCACACCTCAATTCGATGGAGGCAACGTGGTGTTGAAGATTGCCGGCGCTGAGGAAGGCGCGCGCTATGACGTGTTCGTCTGCACCAGCCTTTCACCACCCCTCCAGTGGAGCTTTGTGACGCGTGGGGCGGAGGGCCAGACGAATCTGCCATTCGCCGCGCCCGCGGGCGCTGTCGCCTTGTTTCAACTGGGCACGATGCAGGACACCGACGGCGACACGCTTACGGATGCTTACGAAGCCCTGGTCAGCCACACGGACCCAAACGTGGCGGACACTGTAGAAACAGCCGGAGCGAACGCCGCGTTGGTGGCGGTGCTGACTCCGGAGCAGCCGCTGCTCTACCTCCATACGTACAAGTTGAACCTCCAGAACACTCTGCTCAATAATCCCAACCTCTGCGATTTTCCGAATTCCTTCCCCACCGAAACCGTCACCGAGTGGAGTTGGACCAACTTCGCGGGCGGAACCTACCGGGGCACCTCCAGGGTTCACTATTGCGACCCGGCTACGCAAACACCCCGGACGACAGTGGGGGTGACGGAAGGAACTTGGGAGTCCAACGACCGTTCTTGCGTTCGCGGCCAGGTCGACGACGGGCCTTGGTCGGACTTGCTTTGCAGTCCCGCCGACGGGCCCATTCCGCCGCCCAGGAATGAGCGTTGGGTCAAGGTCAGCCTTTCACGACAAGTTGACATTGACAATTTTTCCTTCGGACAAAGCGAAATCAAGGAGGCGAAAGTGCGCTTGGAGACGCGCGGGCCCGCATTCTCCCTCAGGCAACGATTCTGGCGCATCCATGCCACAGCTAGAGACTACGGCGACAACTCCACCCCCGGCGGTTCCGAAGTCGCTCCGCAGCTCATCCAGGTGATGGACAAAAACCTCAACAGCGCCGGCTATGCGTACTTTTTGCTTCAGGACGGCACGACCAACGACGTCACGCCGAGCTTGCCGCCTCAGTTCACCAATTACTCCTTTACAGTCAACACGGATGTGGCGGACTTGAGGATTTTCTTCAACGGCCAGGATTTCACGGATGCCGGGCCGGTCGCCTGGATCGGCCAGCGCATCCCGCTTGTCTGCCGATTGGTTCCTGAAATCCCCGAAATCGCCACGATTACCAACTACCAGTGGAGCATTCAAGGTAACATCATCTCGAACTGGATTGCCACGTCCACGAGCGGTAAGGCTTACTTTGATAACGTCTTTACCAACGCCGACATTACCTACTATTACTGGAAGCCCGGAACAAGTTTGGAGGCGCGGTGTTTGGTTAAGGTCGAAGGCATCGAAATGGTCGCCAAAACCACCTTTAACGTGCTCGCGCCAGGCGGCGGGATGACGGCGCAAATCTTGAATGTCGTGAAAGTGGACAACAATTGGACTTCGTTTCCGAATGTCGCTCTCCATTTCGGTGATCAAAATGGCTTGCCCGGGATCCGTTTTACTCGCTCGGTTCAGGGAGATTGTGCCTGGCTGCAAATTGCGACGATACTGCGCCGCAAAAGGAGTTCGATTGACGGCACATGGGCGCGGGTTTCAGGAACAGGACTGGATGGAGACTTCCCATATCCGGTCGCCGGGTTGGCTGTTCAGACGAGCGACAGTCCTGGATCGCCAGTTTTCGGAGAGACAGGTGAAACGACCGCCGGCGACCAGTTCAAAATGTTCTTGATGTTTCGGCCTAATGGGTTAGCCGGGATTGGGGCGATATATGTTCCTATCGCACGGATAGGTTGGAGCTGGGGCGGTCATGCGATTCTTCAAAACGACCAATGGAGCTTGGTTCCAAACAGTTCCAGCGCCACCGTCGATCCAGCCGCGATTGACCCACCGGCCTATCCCGAATGGGAACTCCAAATAGATCCAATCTTCCTAGACAATTGGCAAGACGAATGAATTGGTCATCGTTATGTAATGCACTCGCGATTGCGTTGGGAGCCGGGCTAGCGTCGGCTGCCCAACCGCTTCCTCCGAATGCTGACGGCACGTTCAGGTTCACCGCGCCAGTGTACACACTGGAAACGAGTACTAACAGGCTCTTTCGCAAAGAAGAGTCACCGCTCGACAATCCGTTGCCCCGAGAGACTCTCCCTGCGCAAGACGACCCGGAAAGCGCTTGGGGCCCAATCTCGGGCGGCTATCAACTTTGCCTTCGCTTTGAGAAGGAAGTGTTTCAGGTCGGAGAACCCATTTTAGCTTCGATCCTTGTGCGCAACGCATCCGATGGATTCTTGGGAGATGCTGTAGGTATTCCCGGCAGCACACAATTTTTCCTCAGCGGCGAAAGAGGGCAGGAAGTGCGGGCAAAGCTAGGGCTACCGCCTGCAACAAAGCGTCGCCAGTTCGCCCTATGGCGAGGAACTCAATACAAGTTCAAAGTGCCTCTTTCGGAGTTTTTCGAGCTGGATCGTCCTGGCCTATACACCGTCACCGTCCACAAGCAAGTCGGTGAGTCTCGCGCCGCGCCTAATGTCATCATGTCAGGCATAGCCACGATACGCGTTGTGGAGGCAAAGAGAGCGTCCGCCACCCCGGAGCGCAGTGGCGCGTCGGGTTTGCCGGTGACGGTTCGGCCGATCGACTCCACGCCGGCTTCATCCACCGGAAGTGCGGCCGGTCCTTCATCCGTCACCTCCTCTTTTCCCGGTCAAACGGCGCGCGTTTCTCCGCCAGGCGCAGCCGCGAACGCCGGATCCGAATCGTCGGGCGACACAGCATCTGCGGAAGCCAAGCCACCGGCATCAAGCGAGAAAGGGAGAAGTATACTGGGAAGCTTTGCCCAACCAGCCAAAATTGCCGCTTCGGTTCTGGTGCTGCTGCTCGGTGGAGCAGTGCTGGTATTCTTCGCGGTGCGCCGCGCCCGGCCGCGTGCTTAGCGGGTGCTTAGCTGGAGGGCCGCAGGCATGAGACACTGGCAAACTCACGCCACGGCACTTGCCGCAGCCCTCGCCGGCAGGGCGGCCTGTGCTCGCGCGCAACCTTTTCCACTTGTTCTCGATCCGCGCGCCTTTTCCACGTCATTGAACCGCTTCAACGCTCCGGCGCCGGTCCGCATTTTCCGGAAAATTTTTGTGGCATAATCGGATTCCTTTGCTATCTTCGCGCACTCTTGAACGGGCAAGAGGCACCGGATTCGCCTGCGACGCGCTTGTTTTTGGCGATCCAAACCATCCCGAATCAGTCGTGAGCACGAACAAGAAACCTGTGAAGAAAAGCACGCCCGCAGCCAAAGGCAAGCCGCGCACCGTGGCCACCGCAGCAGCGATCCTTGGCTTGCCGTCCACTCGGGCCGCAAAGAATGCCGACGGCTTCTCGCCCGGCCGCAACGTGAAGATCAAGTCCGAATGGACGAAATACTACCAGCATCTGCTCGAACTCCGGGAGCGGCTCGTCCACCAGATGAATGGCCTGGCCAAGGAGTCCGCCGAGGAAATGGCCGGCTACAGCCTCCACATGGCCGATTCGGGCACGGACAACTTTGACCGCGACTTCGCCCTCAGCCTGCTTTCCTCGGACCAGGACGCCGTCTACGAAATTGAAGAGGCCCTCAAGCGCATCGAGAAGGACACCTATGGGGTTTGTGAATTGACCGGCAAGCCGATCCCCCGCGCCCGGCTGGACGCGATCCCCTGGACCCGCTTCACCGTCGAAGCCCAGGCCCAGTTGGAACGCGAAGGCGCCCTGCGCCAGAAGCGCCTCGGCGCCCTCGGCACCATCGACAACGTGGGATCCAACGAAGTCGAATCGGAAGAGGAAGAGGCCGAAGAAAAGCCGGCCAAGGAAAAAGAGTGATTTATGCCGCGTGAGATCATCACCATTGAGTGCACCGAAGCCAGGAAAGAGGGCAAATCCCCCTCCCGCTACACCACCACCCGGAACAAGAAGCTTAAACCCGAGCGGCTCGAGATCAGGAAATTTAACCCGGGCCTCCGCCGCCACACGATGCACAAGGAAATCAAGTAACCTCCCATGCCCCGCAGAACAAACACGGACAAAAAAGAACGCCGTGGCCGCAGCCTGGAGCGTCGCACTCCCCGACCCAAGCCGAAGATCGACTTCACGGTGGACGCCCTGGATTACCGCAACGTGACGTTGCTCCGGCAGTTCGTCACGGACAACGGCCGTATCCTGCCCCGCAAATACACCGGCCTGCCCGCCCACTACCAACGCCGGCTCAACCGGAGCATCAAGCGCGCCCGGCAGATGTTGTTGATGAAGTAGCCACTTTCCATCCCGCGAGGCGTCCTCGCGGGATTTTTGGTCAATTCTCATTGCAAATTGTTTGCAACTAGAAGCTGCCTTGGCTATCCTGTAAGCATGAACCGCAACGTAGGGCAGGCGTCTCGCCTGCCCAGCGCCGAAGGCGCGTCTCCGTTGGGCCGCTGCGCGGCCAGGGCAGGCGAGACGCCTGCCCTACGCTGTTGCCGCGCCGGTTCATCGCCTCAAGGCACGCTGAATTCGGCGTCCGGCTGCGCCCTCAAGCGGAGTCGGCTCAGCATCGTCGCGGGCACCGTCCTCACGCTGTTTTTCGTCGGGCCCGCTACGGCAGCGGGCGCAGCTTTGCGCGTGGTTACGACGCTCCCGCCGATCTATTGCCTCACGGCCAACGTGGCGGAAAATCTTGCGAGGGTCGACAACCTCCTTCCGCCCGGCGCTGCCGCGCACGACTTCCAATTTACGTTTGCTGAACGCCGCAAGCTCGAGCAGGCGGACCTCGTCATCGCGAACGGCCTCGGGCTGGAACCGTGGCTCGAGAAGGTATTGGCGAAGTCCGGACCCAAGCGAGTCGTGCGCTGTGCGGCGGGCCTGGAAGCCGACAAGGATTCGCCCGCAGGCCGCGCGCCCAATCCCCATGTCTGGCTCGATCCGATTCTGGCCTGCGGCATGGCCACGAACATCCTCGTGGCACTTCAGGAGGCGGACCCCGCCAACGCCTCCGGCTACGCGACGAACGCCGCCGTTTTCGCACAGCGCCTCCAGAAGCTGGATGAAGAATTGCGCGCCGGCCTCGACGCCCTTCCAAGCCGAGCTATCATCACTTCGCACGATGCATTTCCCCACCTGGCTCGCCGCTACGGCCTGGAGGTCGTGGGCGTCATCGAGGAGGTCCCTGACGTGGATCCCTCGCCCGCCCATCTGAGCAGGCTGCGCGCGACGATCCAAAAGCACGGCGTCAAGGCTCTGTTCGTCGACGCGCATGAGCACGGGCGACGTGCGCGCCAATTGGGCCGCGATTTCGGTGTCTCGGTCGGCGTGCTCGACACGTTGGAGCAAGCCCCGTTGACTCCGTCGGCCTACGAAGAGGGGATGCGGCGCAACCTTCGCGCTCTGCAACAAGCCCTCAAGTGATCATGCACCTGCACGACCAACCGCACGGTCAACCGGCGCGCGAATGGGCCGCGCCCGCTATCGAGGTCCGCGACGTGCGCGTCCAACTCGGCGGCCTGCCCATCCTGCGCGGCGTGAACCTCCGCGTGCCGGCCGGACAACTCATCGCGCTCATCGGCCCCAACGGCTCCGGCAAGACCACGCTGTTGCGCGCCCTGCTCGGTCTGCAGCCGATCCAGAGCGGCGAAATCCGGTTGCTGGGCGAGCCGGACCTGCGGCAGGCGCTGCCGAGGGTCGGCTACGTCCCGCAGCGGCTCGAACTGGAGCGCAGCTTCGTGCTCAGCGTCCGCGAATTCCTCGCCTTGCGCCTGCGCGAAACGCGCCACTGGTTCTGGCTAACGAAACGACGGACGGACGAACTGCTCCACTCATCGCTGGCCGAGATTGGCGTCGAGGCCCTGCTCGACAAACCGCTCGCCGGCCTCTCCGGAGGCCAGCTCCAGCGCGTCCTCATCGCCTTCAGCCTGCTGCGCCGGCCCGAACTGCTTCTCCTCGACGAGCCGACCGCAGGCGTCGACGCGCCGGGCGAAGAAACATTCTATGACCTCATTGCCGGCATCCAGCAACGCAACCACATGACCGTGGTGCTCGTGTCGCACGACCTCTCGATGGTCTGCCGCCACGCCCACCGCGTGTACGCCCTCAACGGTGTCATCTGCTGCGAAGGCACGCCGGAGGAAGTCATGAGCGCCGAATCGCTCAAAGAGGCTTTCGGCATCCACGTCGCTCCCTACCACCATCATCATGCTCACTGAAGTCTGGATGCAACGAGCCTTTCTGGCGGCGGTTTTTCTCGCGCCACTGTGCGGGTTGCTCGGCGTGTTCGTGACCGCCCGGCGGATGGCGTTTTTCAGCGACACCATTTCGCACGCCGGCCTGGCTGGCGTGGCGCTCGGGGTGTGGCTCGGGATGGTGGACCCGACCGTGCCGCTCATCGCCGTCAGCCTAGCCGTCGCAGCGGCGATTTTTTGGCTGAAGGAAAATACCTCCCTGGTGACGGACTCCATCATGGCGCTGCTGCTTTCGGGTTCGGTCGCGGCGGGCATCGTGATCCTGAAGAAGCTGAAAACCAGGCCCGGCGACCTGCACGGGTTCCTCTTCGGCGATATTCTGGCCGTGGGCTGGCCTGATGTCTGGCAGGCCGCGGCGATGTTCTTGATCATCGGCGCCGGGTTTTTCTGGCGCCTGAGCGACCTGAGCCTCCTGACCGCGCACGAGGAAATCGCCCGCGTCTGCGGCGTGCGGGTGCGACGGTTGAACTACGTCTTCGTGATCGTTCTCACCCTTACGGTCGCGCTGACGATTCGATTGCTGGGAATCATTCTAGTGACGGCCCTCCTGGTCATACCGCCAGCCGCCGCGAGCAACCTCAGCCGCAATCTCCGTCAGCAGATTGTTTTGAGCGTCGTCGCCGGACTGCTGGGCGGCATGGGCGGCATCGTGCTGGCCTGGCACTTGAACGTGCCTTGCGGCGCCGCCATCGTGCTGGCGTCCCTCGGACTGTTCGTCGTGACTCTCGTGGCCGGACGCCTGCGCGACGCCTCCTTCAACCGGCCGGCCCCGGCCCGTTCAACATGAGCGAAGGACACCCCGATCCATCCGCCCGCGCCACCGGTCTTCTCGAGTTGGCCGAACGCCTCCGGCGAAAATCGCGCAAAGTCACCGGCCCGCGCCAGGCGATTCTCGCCATCCTGCGGCGCCATCCTCACCCGTTGAGCATCCGGGAGATTTTCAGCGAATTGGGCGCGGGCGATTGCGATCTGGCGACTGTTTACCGGTCCATGCACCTGCTCGAGGAGATGGGCATGGTGAAGCGTTTCCATTTCGGCCGAGGCGGCGCGCGCTTCGAGCTGCTTGAAGAAGGCGACGACGGCCATCATCACCACCTGGTCTGCGTGGAATGTTCCCAGGTCGTCGAGATCGAGGACTGCTTCCCGACGGAACTCGAGCAGCGCATCGCCCGGCGCAATGGTTTCAAGTCCGTGACGCATCACCTCGAATTTTTCGGGGTGTGCCCGGGGTGCCAGTGAGGTGCGAACTTTGGCCTGCGGCAACGGACACTGGACCTTGGGCGGTGAAGCGACGTGAACAATGGGCGCGCACTGCAATTCAGGAATTGAACAGTCGCGGAGCGACCGGAGGAAGGTAGCCGTGGGCTTCAGCCCACGGATTGCCGGACAAAACGGGCAGCGTCGCGGAGCGACGCTTGAAGGAACGCTCGCTGCGCGCGCCCCTTCTCAAGCGTCGCTCCGCGACGCGCTGCCATTGGTCCCGCAGTCCGTGGGCTGAAGCCCTACCGTCAGAGCCTCGCTCCGCGAGGCCTATTGTGCGCTCGGAAAGACAGTCTAAAATCGGAATTGTACCCATCGTATGCGCAGGCCGCCCGCCGACAGGCCGCGCGCCGACGCTTGAATTCGCCCCGTCCCGCAGGCACGCTGCGCGCGCGATGAAGTTCGCCTTGAACGCTGCGCTGCTGCTCGCGGGCCTCCTGCCCGCCGCGGCCCAGGCGCCATTGAGCCGCATGGATCGATCCTGGATGTTCGGCGCCGAATACGTGCAGCTCGACGACTGGGCGCGCGCCAACGGCGGGCAGGCCCGGTGGGTCGTCCCCAAGCAAGAGCTGAAAGTCGTCTTCCCCACCGGCTCGCTCGGCTTCCTGGTCGATGCGCGGAGGATTACGCTCAAGGGTGTCCACGTCTGGCTTTCCGCGCCCGTCGTGCTGCGCGGCTCGTCGGCCTACGTGGCGGCGGCGGATTTCACCAGCACGATTCATCCGCTGCTGTTCGCGCCGAAGCCCGCCTCGGGGCGCCCGGTGCGGACGATCGTCCTCGACCCCGGCCATGGCGGCAAAGATCCCGGCAATCAGGAAGGCCGGCGGCAGGAAAAACAATACACCTTGCAGCTCGCCAAGGACGTTCGCGACCTGCTGACCAAGGCGGGCTTTCGCGTTTGGCTCACGCGCAGCTTCGACAGTTACATTACCCCGGAGTCACGCCCGCTCATCGCCCGCCAGCGCGGGGCGGACCTGTTCATCAGCCTGCACCTTAACTCCGCCGACGGTCCCGGTGGTTCGGCCGTGAAAGGCGCGGAAGTTTACTGCCTGACTGCGGCCAATGCCTATTCCACCAACGATCGCGGCGAGCTTGGCCGGCGCGAATGGCAGAGTGGCAACCGCAACGACGCGCGGAACATCCAACTGGCCTACCAGATCCAGAAGGCGCTCGTGGAGAAGGCCGGTTCCGAGGACCGCGGCGTCAAGCGGGCCCGCTTCGCCGTGCTCAAGCACGCCGAGATGCCCACCGTGCTCGTCGAAGCAGCGTTCATGACGCACCCCGGCGACGCCAGGAGAATCTACGACACAGCTCAGCGCCGTTCCCTCGCGCAGGCCATTGTGGACGGCGTGCAAGCTTACAAACGGCTGACCGAGCGGTGAGGACCCTTTCGTTTACGGCCGAGGGGCCGTGCGCATCCCGACACTGCGATGAACGTCCCCGATCGCTCTTGGTCGGCTGCTGCAAAGTAGGGCAGGCGTCTCGCCTGCCTCGCGTTGGCGTAGCCGACGCGCCGCTCGCGCTGGCGCCCTCGCCGGGCAGGCGAGACGCCTGCCCTACCCTGGTCTCCCCCGCGCTTGGAACTCGTCGCCTCGCAATTCCAAGCTGCGCCCGCGAGGCCGCCGGAAGCTGAGCCGACCGGAATCTTGAATTTTTTTGCAGGCCAAAATCGGCGACGATACGTTCAACCCTGCGATCGCTGACTGTAGACCCGGCCTGTACGTCAACAGGCTTGAAGTACTCCTGAGACAATGACGCCGAATCGTCACACGAACTTTCTTTCAATAATTTGCCCGCCGGGAGAGTCTTGACAAAGCGCCTGGCGTCGCAGGGCCATCGGAGGATCGGCCCGGCCCGGCGCGAAGTATCGAATTGCTTGCCATGAAATCAATTAAGCTCATCTTCGCGGCCGCGGCGTGCGCGGCGATGGTTTCCGCCCTGCCCTCGAACGCCGCGGAGGCGAAAAAGAAACCCGACGTCGCGGCCGAAGACGACCTGTTCGCGCAAACGAAAGTGCTCAAGCTCCGCATCGACCTCTCCCCCACCGCCCAGGAGGCGCTGCGAAAGGAGCCGAAGACTTACGTGAAGGGGACCCTGCGCGAGGGCAGCCAGGCCTTCAACGACGTGGCCGTGCGGATGAAAGGCAGCGGCAGCTTCCAGGGCCTCGACAAGAAGCCGAGCCTGACGGTCAAGATCAACGAGTTCGTCCAGGGCCAGAAATTTCGCGGGCAGGCGAAATTTCACCTGAACAATTCGGCGCAGGATCCCAGTTACCTGTGCGAGGCTCTCGGCGGGCAGATTTTTCGGGATGCCGGCGTTCCCGCCGCGAGGACCGTTTTCGCCCGCGTCGAGTTGAACGGCCGCGACGTCGGGCTTTACGTGGTCGCGGAGGCGGCGAACAAGGACTTTCTCTCCCTCAATTTCAAGAAAGCGAAAGGCAATCTTTACGAAGGCTCCAACGACGACGTGACCGACAAGCTCGATAAGGACTCGGGCGATGACTCGACCGAGCAGCCCGACCTCAAGGCGCTGGCGAAGGCGGCCCAGGAGTCCGACCCCGCCCAGCGCTGGAAGAAGCTGACGCCGCTGCTCGACATCGACCGTTTTGTCACCTTCGCCGCGATCGAAGTGCTCGTCTGGCATCGCGACGGCTATTCGATGGACCGCAACAACTACCGCATCTATCACGACCCGGCGTCCGACCAGATGGTGTTTTTGCCCCACGGGATGGACATTCTGTTCAGCAAGGCCAACGGTCCGCTCTGGCCGGAGTGGAAAGGCCTAATCGCCCGCGCCGTGCTGGAAACTCCGGACGGCAAACAGCGCTACCGCGAGCGGATGACGAAACTGCTCACGACTGTGTTCGTGCCGGGACCGCTGCAGACGCGCATCCAGGAACTGGCCTCCCGGGTCCGCCCGAGTTTGACGGACAAGGACAGTTTGAAGGCCTTCGACGCCGCCGTCACCCAGTTACGCGACGTCATCGCGCAGCGCGCCACCTTTGTTGAGGGAGAACTTAAAAAGCAGCAACAAGCTGCCGCACGGTAGCGACTGGACTGCCCTCTCCCAAAGCTGACGGTGCTCGCTCCTGTCCATGAACCGGCTCTTGCAAGGAGTCCCGCCTTTAGGCGGCAGGACGTCCGACCGGCTAAAGCCGGGACTCCGTGCCAGCAGCCGCAGTTCATGGCCCCAATGCGCGATTTGGGAATCGAGGAGGCTGCCCATGAAATTCAGGGAGCCTCCGGCTATGGAGTGCGGAGGCCAGCGCAGCGCGACTCCACTTTGGATTGTTTATTTCGCTGGTCGGGATAAGCCAAACCGCCGTCGCCGCTGCGCTTTGCCGGCGCACTCCAGATCGGCTGCACCTGGGTGAACGGTCGATGCCGAAGAGTCGCATAGCAAAAAGAACCGCGCCCGTCACACTGCTGCCGCTGCTCGCAGCGGTGGGACTGAATGCGGAACTGTTCAGGGCTCCGGCGCACGCCGCTCCGGCGCCCACTCCGGGCCACGAGCTTTTCGCAGCCGGCCCCATCCGCACGTTCAAGGTCGAACTCACCGAGTCCGCCCTCGCGACGCTCAAGAAGAACGAACGCGCCTATGTGCCGGCGACGGTGACGGAAGGCGGGACGGTGTTCAAAGAGGCGGGTGTGCATCTCAAAGGCATGGGCAGCTTCCAGCCGTTCCAGCAGAAGCCGAGCCTGGCGGTGAAGTTCGACAAGTACACACCGGACCAGCGTTATCTCGGCCTGAGCAAGATTTTCCTGAACAACTCGGCGCAGGATTCCACCTATCTTGCCGAGTTGATGTCCACGCAGATGTTCCGCGACGCTGGACTGCCGGCCGCGCGCGTCACCCAGGCCTTCGTCGAACTCAATGGCCGCAAGCTCGGCCTCTACGTGCTCATCGAGGCGATGAACAAGGATTTTCTCCGGCAATACTTCAAGAACGCGAAGGGTAATCTCTACGAAGCCTACCTTCAGGACATCGATCAACAACTCGACCTGGACGGCGGCACGGACGATGGGCAGGCCGATCGCAAGCGCCTGCTGGAAATCTGCAACATCTCCAATCCGGCGGAGCGCTGGAGCAGGCTGCCGGAAGTGCTCGACGTGGACAAATACCTCTCGCATTGCGTCCTGGAGATGTTCGTCGCGCACACGGACGGTTACGCGCTGAACCGGAATAATTACCGGCTCTACCACGACCCGTCGACGGACCGCTTCACGATGATCCCGCATGGACTGGACTGGGGATTTCTGAACGCGGGCGCGCCCGTCCAGCCGCCGCCCAACAGCATCATCACGCGCGCCGTACTCGGCACTCCTGAAGGCCGGAAGGCGTTTCGCGAGCGCCGCAGCCAACTCTTCACCCAACTGTACCGACTCGACCTGTTCTCCAATCGCGTCGACAAAGCCGTCGCCAACTTGAAAACCGGCGCCCACGATGAAAGCGAGGCGAAACAGTTCGACGATTACGGACGCGAGATGATCCGGCGTATCGCCGCCCGCTATCAGGTCGTGTCGAACCAACTGGCCGCGCCAGAGCCGCAGCCGCTGCGATTCGACGCGGCCGGCGTGGCCCAACTCACGGGCTGGCGCCCGCTGAAACGCTCCGGCGACGCCGTCCTGGATCTCGCGCAAAGCGAGGGAAGAAGCGTGCTTCACATCAAATCAGCCGGCGAAGGCGCCGTGGCATCGTGGCGACTGCGAGTGAGCCTGCCGGCGGGCCAGTTTCGATTCACAGGGGACGCGCGCGCGGAGAGGCTCGTTGTGGATTCCAATGATCCGGCTGCGGGCGCGGGCCTGCGTATCTCCGGCGGCAAGCTGGCCGGCAAGCTCACGGGCGACGCGGCATGGACGACGCTGGAGCACTCGTTCGAAGCGGCCTACGAAGGTGAGGAAAAGGAACTGGTGTGCGAGCTGCGCGCGCGCCAGGGCGAGGTTTGGTTTGACGCGCAATCGCTGCGGCTCATCCGGGCGAAGTGAGGGGGGCAGCAGCCCTTTCAAAAACCGTAGCGGCGCTCTATTAGCGCGTAGGTGTTTAGCGTCCGCGAGGACGCTCGAAAATAGCCCAGCGATTCATCGCTGGGCATTCGAACCGCCAGCCCTTCTAGTCCCGCAGGGACGGAAGAATCCCTCGCTCTGCCGTCCCTGCGGGACTCCGAACGCCGACTACCCACAACCCAGCGATGAATCGCTGGGCTATTTTCAACAGGTCCCTCACGGGACGCTAAATAGATACGTGAGCGCCGAACACAGCGCAGATTTAGCCCAAACGCGGCGGTCACAGACGGCCGCTACAACCACGCTTGGTGTGTTTTTCAACGGTCTTTTAGGCATCGTGGTCCGTCCGATTCATCCGAATATCAGGATTTAAGATTCGTCTATCTTGAAGATATAAGTTGCACCCGCGCGGCGCTCGTGTAATTGTTCGCGCGAAGTTTATGAAAACCTGCACCTACAATTCAATGACGCTCGGACCGAAGGCGGTCGTCGCTACGGCGACAACGCACGAACGGTCGAGTCTGAGCGTCGTGCGCTGCCTTTGGGCGTTTATTGCCCTGCCGGCACAGGACCCCAAGGGCTATTTGCGCAGACTCCGGGTGAGCAGGTTCTAAGAAGACAATAGATAGATTTTCAAACCCTGCTTGCCGAGTGGTAAGCAGGGTTTTTTGTTTTGGCAACGATGGCAACGGACACTTGAAGAATACGAAATGACAGTTCGACCGGCCTGGCTGAGCGCGTGGTGATGTTTTCCGCCGCCAACACGTTTCGGATGCAAGCGGACCTCCGTCCGCCGCCGGCAGCGTGTTGCCTGGCGCGGGCGCCGCGCAGGTCGAGAGACGCGATACGAATTTACAATCTAATGGGCTTCCCTGGAGGTGTGCCCCTAAACACCGAAGAACCGCCGTGAATCCGCGGGTTGGCATCGAAAGATGGCAAGAGGTGTTTGTTCTTTGTTGAAATGGCAAGGGCCGGGGGCGCGCGAGCGCTCCCGGCCCATTTGATTTCCTTTTCTCCATTCCGCCATTCCCCCATTCCCCCATTCCCCACAGGCCGCGCGCCAGCTTGCGCAGCAGAGTCTCCAAAACTCCGCCCGCTCGGGGCAGCACCGAGGCGGCTTGCCATTCTTATTTACGATTTACGATTTACGATTTACGCGTCGATCACACCGAGGCACCAACCGTCGGTCCGGCTCGTAAATCGTAAATCCTCCCAGGGGTCGTGGCAGACAAGCAATGCACCTGCCCTGCAAGCAGGTTGATGCGGGAGCGTTACCCGCCGACTCCACCACTTTCTCGATTGCCGATTTCGGATTGCGGATTGCGGATTGTGATGACGGATTGATCCGGCACGCCGCTTTGCAATCCATCGGCAAATGCCAATTCAAACTCGGCAATGTTCACTGCGGGGAACTCGACCAAAGCACAGAGCGGAGCCTCATAAACTCCTCCAGGTGGGTGCAACTCCCACCCCCGCTACCAATTTCGGATTCTCGATTGCGGATTTCGGATTGTAAGCCAGTGATGGGCCGTGCGGCCTCAGGCCGTGCCTATCCGCAATCCGCAATCCGAAATCGGCAATCCAGGGGGAGGCGTTCCGGCTGCCGGCCTGTAAATCCGGTGTCGCAAAACCAGCCGGAAGCGACGACTGGAGCGTTACCAGCGCCTCCCACCACTTTCCGGATCCGTAGCTCAACCAGCGGAGCAACCCGTTGTCTGCGGGAAGGCTGAGGGTGCAAGTCCCTTCGGGTCCGCCAAATCTCCCCGCGGGACGCCGTCCAGGGACGGCGCGTCCTGCCTCCAACCGAACCAAAGCCCCCCGGCGCCTTCCAAATCGCCGGGGGCAAACCGCGCGTAGTGTAGCAGCAACATGCCCGGCCTGGGACCGGGTGATCGCAGGTGCAAGTCCTGCCGTGCGGACCACTTTTTTTATTGCTCAGTCGGATAACAGTAGTCCACCCGCCTGTTAAGCGGGATGGTGCTGGTGCAACCCCAGCCTGAGCAGCCAGATTCGATTCGCTCGCGTAGCTCAATCATAGAGCGCGGTGCTTCTAACACCGGAGATGGAGGTGAGATTCCTTCCGCGAGCGCCAGCTCGATTTACGATTTGCGATTTACGATTTACGCGATGCACGCCGTGCTGGACCTCTAACGACCTCGTAAATCGTAAATCGTAAATCGCAAATTCTTCGGAAGGCAGGCAGATACAAGCTGGCTGCACCTGTCTCGAAAACAGGATCGGCAATGCCGAGGTCGGGGCAGTACCGACGCCTTCCGCCATTGTCTCAACCACCACAAATCACACGCGAAGGATCCACTATGAACCTCAATCAATTACCGACCCTCGACCCCCAGGCGCCAACACGGAAGCACGAGGAAACGACCACTGCGGAGGCGCGCGAAGCCGAGTCCGCGTCTCTCGCGGTGCCCAGCCCGGCACCGGCCAACTCTGAACCGAGCCCCTCCGAACGCCTCTACGAGGCTTATCGCCTATGGGCCTTCACAGGACGCTGAAGAGTTTTCAACCACAACCCCAAACCAAAGGAACACCATGCGACTCGTCATCCGATACCAAAGCCAGTTGCTCTTTCGCAAGAGCTACAAACCCACCCGATTCACCCGGGGCCGGATCCGCCCGAGAGGCCTCACCTTTCGGCCAACGCGGGCCGGACCCGCCGAAAAACGAGTATGAAAACAAGCTTTCTCTTCCGTAGCTCAAAAGCAGAGCCCCCGCCTGATAAGCGGAAGACCGCGGAGCGTTACCGCGCGGAAGGACCAATGGAGCCGAGGGGGATTGGAGGGTTGGAGTGCTGGAGTGATGGACCAAGGCGCTCACATTCTGTAGCCGCCGACGTGAGGAGGCGGATTCGTGGGGGGGTCGAGGGACTCCCCCTCCTCACGTCGGGGGCTACCACCGATCCGTAGCCGCCGACGTGAGGAGGCGGACACGTTCCCCTGTTTCGACCATCCGCCTCCTCACGTCGGCGGCTACTTCGCGTGTGAAACATCCGGGTTTAGCAGCAGCTACAATACTTCGAGCCGCTCTCGTTGGTCCTGGAATTCTCTAGTGCGCTACGACCGCCACTCCGAGCCCGTTCGTCAGCGTCGCCGATTCCAACCGGGCAAATGTGTAACTGTTCGTCCGCGAAGGATCCTTGAGAGTGCCCGTGAGTGTCGAGGCGCCCGGCGCCCAAGGCACAACGATGTGCGGGCCACCTTCCGCGATCCATTTCTCGACCTTCACCGCAGCCGGATTGTAGAGAGGGAAAATAATGGCCTGCTTGTCCGGGAAGAATTTGCCCTGTGCCTCCCTCTCGCGAATCATAAGCCCCGCTCCGTCTTCGAGCGCGTAGAGGGACGCCGAGACGCGACCGCCCTCCTGCTCCACGATCATCCCGTAGAGGCGGCTGCCGAGTCCAGTCTGCTTCCAGTGGCTCACTTCGACCTTGGCTGCCGGATTTGCACCGGGAGAGTATTCGCGCGCATCGACTTCCGTTCGGCTGCCGCCGCAGCCCGCCAGGAGCGCGACCAGTCCGGCCAACGAGAGCGCAAGACCGGCCAGCGAGAGGAGAAGAACATTTCGCATAGGCCCTGATTCGGTTGGGCAATTTTTGCCGCATCCATGCGGCAAGAACTGCCGTACAGTCCCGGCCTTTGCATTCCAAGCTTAAACCGCGCCACCTGGAAGCTTGGTGGGCCTCCCACTTCATTGCCACGCGCGGTTCGCCCACAGTGAGTCCGCTTCAGACTCCTTCTCCCCCTTGGGGAGAAGGCCGGGATGAGGGGGTGGCCCGACACCAAGAGCGACGCCTGCTGCAAGCGTGGCCGGCCACCCCTTCACCCCTACCCTCCCCCTGAACATGGTAGCAGCCGACGTAAGGAGGCTCACTCTTCTTCGGGGAAAGGAAGTCAGAGCCTCCTTACGTCGGCTGCTACGGTTCAGGGGTTCAAAGCGCGAAGTTTTGCTTGGGAGAATTCTCACCCCAACTCTCTCCCCCCGATGGCGGAGAGGAAGCCGATGCGCCTCGCGCGTTCGTGAGCCCGGCTCGACTCGACCCTTTTTCTTCCGCTGGATGGTGTAGTCAGTCTGCACGCCTGTCTGAAGCACAGGAAGTGTTCGTGCGATCCGAACTCCAGCGGCCAGACTCAAACTGGAGTGTTGGTGTAATGGAGGGATGGGATTGAAACCCCTCGCCCATTATTCCACCACTCCATCAGCCCATTCCCATGTATGACCACCACCGAAACATCCGTCAGCATGATCGCCTCGGCCCATTCGTGGATCGAGGGCGAGTCGGTCCGCCAGCTCTACGCGGCCGCGAAGCTCGAGGGCGTCCGTCGCGCGATAGGCTTTCCCGATTTGCACCCCGGCAAGGGCGGGCCGGTCGGCGCGGCATTCATTACTGAGGACGTGATCCATCCGTTACTCGTGGGCGGCGACATCGGGTGCGGCATGGCCCTTTGGCGGACGGATCTGCTTCGCCATAAGGCGAGGCTCGACCGCTGGACCGCGCTTCCATTCGACCTCGAAGAACCCTGGGAAGGCAACACACGCGAACGCCTTGCGAGTGCGGGTCTGCTTACGACCCAATTCGCTGAAGCTTTCGGCACGCTCGGCGGCGGCAATCACTTCGCCGAATTGCAGGCAGTGGAGAAGGTGACGAACCCTATGGCCTTCTCTTCCCTCGGCCTTGCGAAGGATGAGTTGGTGCTGCTCGTCCACAGCGGCTCGCGAGGCCTCGGCCGATCGGTCCTCGAAACTCACATCGAGGAACATGGAGGGGCTGGCGTGGACGCGACTTCCAGCGCGGCGACGCGCTACCTGCTCTGTCAGGACCATGCCGTGCGCTGGGCCGAAGCCAGCCGGGCGCTCCTCGCCCAGCGTTTTCTCGATACGCTCGGCGCGACCGGCGAATGCATCTGGGACGGCTGCCACAACAGCATCACGCGCGTCTCTTCTCCCTCCCCCCTCAACGGGGAAAACATCACGCCCGTCGTTTCTCCCTCTCCCCTCGGAGGGGAGAGGGCCGGGGTGAGGGGTGAGAGCGGGTTTGATCACCTGAGCGAACCAGTCTCCCTCTGGCTCCACCGCAAAGGCGCCGCGCCTTCCGACGGCGGCGCGCTGGTCATCCCCGGTTCGCGCGGGACGTTCAGTTACCTGGTGCAGCCGTGCGGCGATGGCGCCTCGCACGCGTGGTCCCTCGCCCACGGCGCGGGCCGCAAGTGGACCCGCAGCGACAGCCGCGCTCGCGTGCGCGAACGTTTTCGGCCGGCGCAGCTTGTTCAGACCGGGCTCGGGGGACGCGTCGTTTGCGCCGACCGCAGCCTGCTCTACGAGGAAGCTCCTCCGGCCTACAAGAATATCGAGCAAGTGATCGAGGACCTCCTCGACGCGGGGCTTATCACGGTCATCGCCACGCTGCGTCCCTTGCTCACCTACAAGATGCGCGCAATTTGGCCGTGACCTTGACTCGGAAGCGGGGGAGTGGGGGAGTGGGAAGGTGGGGAAGTGGGTGCCAACGCACTCGTCTCGTACTCACTCCCCCGCTCCCTCACCTCCTCACTCTCTTGTGGATCCATCGGCGAATTTCCACGTCCCATCGAGCCAGCATTTGTTCCCGAGCGCAAAGTCGTCCAGCGGCCTGCCTTTCAAGCAGGATCTCTAGCGGGTGCGAGTCCCGCCGGGAATGCCACTTTCGATTTACGATTTAGGATTTACGAACCCGCCACCGCTCCAAGCCCACCTCTGATTCCGCGACGCACTCGTAAAACGTAAAACGTAAAACGTAAATTGCCCGGCTCTCAAGGTGTAATCAGTTCTGCACGCCGCTCTGCGAAGGCGGAGGTTCGTGGTGCAAATCCACGTGAGAGCGCCACTTCAATTTACGATTTGCGATTTGCGATTTACGAGCCGTGCTCGTACAGACGGCGGCTTCCAGAATTGAGTGAGGCGCGTAAATCGTAAATCGTAAATCATAAATCCCCAGGATTGTGGTGTAACAGCAGCATCTCCGCCCGTGAAGCGGACGGTCCGGGTGCGAATCCCGGCTTCCTGACCAGACCTAGATTTTCGCCCGCAGTCGCCGTTCGACCGTGGCGAGCATCCGCTCCAGTTTGTCGAGCGCTTCGGATTCCCCTTTGAGTTCGAGCAACGGCTTCAGCTCCGAGCGGACCTGGGCCAGGTCCAGCTTCCCGTGCTGGCGAATGAGCACCCGCT
>DASTLJ010000161.1:0-6305 GCA_035715125.1 Verrucomicrobiia bacterium | reverse complement strand
GAGGCACGCTCTGGATTCTCCTCACGTCGGCGGCTACGGCGCCCGTGAGATACCCGGGTTGGCCGATATTCGAGTGACTTCCCTAGCGCTCCCTGCCAATCTCCGCCCATGCACACTCCGACTGCCCATTCCATGTTCGCGACCCTCGCCGCTGCTTTGGCCGTTGCCTTCGCTCCCGTGCGCGCCGCCGGGGCCGACCTGCTGCCGGGAGGCGCGCGGCTGGCCATAATCGGCGATTCGATCACCGAGCAGAAGCTCTACACGAAATTCATGGAGGCCTACCTGTTGGCGTGCGCGGGACGCACCGACGTGAAGGTGTTCCAGTTCGGCTGGAGCGGCGAGAAGGCCGACGGTTTCGCGTCCAGGCTCGAGAACGACCTCGCGCCGTTCCAGCCGACGGTCGCCACAACCTGTTACGGCATGAACGACGGCAGCTACAAACCGTTTACCGCCGAGATTGGCCAAACCTACGAGTCGAACATGCGCCGGGTCGCCGCCGGTTTGCAGAGCGCCGGCGTGCAGAAAATCGTGCTCGGCTCGCCGGGCGCGGTGGACACAAGGTTTTTCGTCCGTACGAATTTCGCCCCGCTCTCCGGCGCCGACGGCTACAACAAAAACCTCGCCTCCTTGCGCGACATCGACAAGCGCCTGGCCGCGGAACTCGGCTTGGGATTCGCGGACGTCCACCAGGCGATGCTCGACGCGATGGCGACGGCCAAGGCGGCCCTCGGCAACGAGTACGACGTGTGCGGCAAGGACGGCTTTCATCCCGGCCCCAACGGCCAGCTCATCATGGCCTACGCCTTTCTTCGCGCCCTCGGCTGCGACGGGCGGATCGCTGACATCACCGTGGACATGAATGGCGCGGCGACGGCATCCGAGGGCCATAAAGTCGCCGGCGGCAACGCGGGTTCCGTTGAACTCGTGAGCGAACGCTATCCATTCTGCTTCGACGGCGAGACAGGCTCCTCCAGCGGCACCCGCAGCATTGCGCCGCATTTGCCCTTCAATGAGAAATTGAACCGCTTCACGCTGCGGGTGAAGAATCTCGAAGCGCCCCGCGCGATGGTGGCTTGGTCGGGGGAGAGCAAGCCGTTCACCCGCGAGCAACTGACGGCGGGCGTCAACCTCGCCGCCCAATTCGACACGACGCCCTTTGACGGCCAGTTCAAGAAGGTCGTCAATGCCATCGCCGCCAAGCAGAACTTCGAGACGCTGATGATTAAGAACCTCGTCACCACCTTTCGCCAATTCTCCGCCGAATCGAAGAAAGACCCCGAGCTGGCGAACGCCTTCACGAACCTGGGCAAACGGTTGATGGCCCCGCAGGCCGAACTCGACGCTGCCGTGCGCAAGGCGATCGTCCCCGTGAAACACACAATCACCGTGACTCCCTTGCCGTAGCCTGCATTCTTGAGCCCGTCTTGGGCTTCGCCCCGGCCCGCTTCAGTTCCAGGATAAATCGTCCGGCGCCTCGGAAAGGAGCCGGAACTTCCAGCCCTTTTCGCCCAGGATCAACTTCCAGAGTTCATTGGGCTTGGGGTAGAAGACCAGTTCGACCGAGGCCGGGTGCGTCAACCAGGTATCGCGTTTCATCTCGGCATCGAGCTGGCCGGGACTCCAGCCGGCGTAACCGGCGAACACCTTCAACTGCTGGGTCGGCGAGTAGGCGTCGCTCAGTTCGATGAGCGTGTCGAGGGAGTGTTCCAATTGCAGATTGGGCATTACATTGGCGTCGGGCAGGAACGAGTCACTGTGGAGAAAGCTCAAGGCCTGAGGCTGCACCGGGCCGCCGAGGAACAGCGGCTGCTCCTTCAGCCCGGCCGGCACGTTGGCGACCAGCGCCTCGCCGATCTTATTGCCGGTGCCGCGATTCAGGACGAGGCCAAACGCGCCGTCCGAATCGTGCTGGCAAATGAGGATCACCGTGTGATGGAAAAACGACCCCGCAAGCCGCCCGTTGTCGAGGAGCAACTGGCCTTTGAGTGACTTTTGCTTCGCTGGCATGGCCGAAGCCTACGCGGCCAATGTGCGCCAGACTTGCGCCCGAATCAATCCCGTTTACAGTCGGGGCATGACAAAACTCTGCCTGCTGTTGCTGCTCGCCGTCGCGTTAGTCAGTGGCTGCCGTTCTCCCGAGCCTTCCGGAAGCCGTGAGTTTATCCCGGGCAAGGGTTGGGTGCCCACGGAGGGTTGACTTGAACCACTTCCCGAAGATAATGGCGTTGTAAGCGATGCTATGGCGCGATTAGTCCTCCTCAGCGAGGGATTCACCGGGCGGGCCTACGAACTGAAGGCCCCGACGACCACCGTAGGACGGGTGTCCGACAACGCCTTCGAGATCCCGGAAGCCTCCGTGTCCAGCCACCACGCTGAGATCCTTTTGCGCGGCACCGAGGTCGTCGTGCGCGACCTCAATTCGACCAACGGCACTTATATCGCGGGCGAACGCATCACCAGCGAGGCCGTCCTGAAACCTGGTCAAATCCTGCGGCTCGGCACCGTGGACATGCGGCTCGAAACAGGCGATGCCGCGCCGAAACCCAAGCAAGCCCTCGATCATACCCGCGTCATCCCGCAAGGCGTCAAAGCCGATGAGCTCTTCGGGACGGGCGCCAGACCCGAATTCAAGACCACCGGCTTCGAGAAGAAGAGCGATCGTGGCTCGAAAATCTTTCTCGTCTTCGCAATCGCCTTCGGCATCGTCCTCTTTGGTGCACTGATTTGGGTTTTGACCCATCGCGGCGAACAGTAGCGTTCCTCACTGAGTTTCGGGGACGGGACAGTGGCGGGGTCGCTGAGCGACCAAATGAGGGCAGCCGAGGTCCGAACGATCCGCCAGCTGCAGGCACTCGGAATTGCGAGGCATCCTTGTCTGTCTCGGCGCCTGAAACCAGCTTGCATTGGCTGGCACGCGTGGTAGTAACCGGGGTTATGGATTCCAAAGCCGCCTGCTGGCTCCGGTGGAGCGCGGTGTGTGGCTGGCTGGTTTCGTCGCTGTCCGCCCCCGCCGCGGAATCCGGGCCGGGCGAAATTCCGAATGCGATGCGGCCGGCGGTGGATGCGGCGGTGTCGCGCGTGAAGCCGGCGCTGGTGCGCATCCTGGTAGTGTCGACGACGTACTCGGAGGGACGCGAGATCAAGTCGCAGGCCGCGGGCAGCGGCGCCATCATCACGAAGGAGGGGCACGTTGTTTCCAATCATCACGTCGCGGGCCGCGCGGTGCGGATCGTGTGCACGCTGGCCGATCGCGAGGAGATTGAAGCGGAGCTGATCGGCACGGACCCCTTGACGGACATCTGTGTCATTCAGCTCAAGCCTTCCAAACCCCGGGAATTTCCAGTGGCGGTGTTCGGCGACTCGTCGCTGTTGCGCGTGGGCGACCCGGTGCTGGCGATGGGCAGTCCGATGGCGTTGTCGCAGTCGATCACGCTCGGCATCGTGAGCAACCTGGAGATGATTATGCCACGGTTTTTCGGGCCTCTGGTCCGCTTGCGACAGGAGGGCGAGGACGTCGGCTCGCTGGTGCGCTGGATCGGGCATGACGCCCCAATCTACCCCGGCAACTCGGGCGGACCGCTGGTCAATTTGAAGGGCGAGATCATCGGCATCAACGAAATCAGCCTGGGCCTGGGCGGCGCGATTCCGGGCAACCTGGCCCGGCGCGTGGCCCAGCAATTAAGGGAATACGGCAAGGCCAGGCGCGCCTGGCTGGGCCTTGACTTGCAGCCGTTGCTCAAGGATTCGAAGGCCGGCCGGGGAGTACTGGTGGCGAGCGTGCTCGAAGAGTCGCCGGCCCAGAAGGCGGGGTTGAAGTCCGGCGACCTGCTGGTGCGTGTGGGCGACACGCCCGTACTCGTTCACCACGAGGAGGAACTGCCGGAGTTGATGGGCGTCATCAGCGACTTGCCCTTCGGACGCGAGGCCCCGTTCACTGTATTGCGCGGAGGCGAGGAGAAAATCTTGTCCGTCACGCCGACGGAGCGAGAAGAGTTGCGTCCACGCCAGAAGGAACTGCGGCAGTGGGGCGTGACGGCGCGCAATCTTTCGTTCGTCCTGGCCCGCGAGCTCAAACGTCCGAACCGTGACGGCGTGATGGTGACATCAGTGCGGCCCGGTGGCCCGGCCGGCGAAGCCAAGCCGCCTGTGCAGTCGCAGGACATATTAGTGCGGGTCAATGACGAGCCGATCCGGTCTTTGCAGGACTTGATCGACGTCACGCGCCGGCTCACCGAGGGCAAGAAGGAGCCGACGCCGGTGCTGGCCACGTTCGATCGCAAGGACCGGCGGCACATCGCCGTGGTGGGGCTGGGCGTGCGCGAGTTGAAAGATCCCGGCCTCGAAGCGGCCAAGGCGTGGCTGGCGGTGGAGACGCAGGTCATCAGCCGGGACATTGCCCGGCAGTTTGGCGATGAGGGCCTCAAGGGCTTTTACGTCACGCGGGTGTATCCCGACAGCACGGCGGCCAGCGCAGGGCTGCGGGCCGGCGATTTGATTGTCGCTGTCGATGACGAGAAACTCACGGCGGATGCGCCCGAACACGAGGAGGATTTGGAGACCTTGATTCGGCAATACGACCCCGGCGCAACCGTCAAGCTGGGCATCGTCCGCGGCAAGCAGCGGCAGCCGGTCAACGTCAAGCTGGCCCGCGCGCCGCAACTGCGCCGGGAGATGAAGAAATACCGCAACGACGACTTCGAGTTCCTCGCCCGCGACATCGCGTTCCATGATCGGGCCGAGGAACAATGGCCCGCGGACCAGGCCGGCGTGCTGATTGAAGACGTGAAGTCGGGCAGTTGGGCCGAGCTCGGCCAGCTCTACGCGGGCGACCTCGTGTTGGAGGTTGATGGCCAGCCGGTCCGAAACGTGGACGAATTGCGGCCCGTGATGGAGAAGGTTGCCGCGGTGAAAAAACAGTCCGTAGTGCTGAAAATCCTTCGCGGCATTCACACCCGGTTTCTCGAACTGGAACCGAAGTGGCCCTGATCATTAACCCCAAACTCAAAGATCATTCCATGAAACAGATCCAATTACTGCCGGCACTCCTCGCGGCGTGGTGCGGCTTCGCTCTCGCCTCCCCGTGCGGCGCCCAAGATCTGGCCGCCAAAGGGCGCGAGGTGTTCAAGAAACACCAGGCCAGCGTCGTCACCGTCCAGCTTGTCGTGAAGACCAAGATGGGTATCCCCGGCCTGGGCGCCTTGGGGGGCGCCGATGCCCGCGAGTCCAAAGAGGAAGTCACCGGCACGGTCATTGATCCGTCGGGCCTGACTGCCGTCGCGCTGTCGAGCACCGATCCCACCAGCATCATGCAAGGGATGATGAGCAGCCTCGGCGGATTCGGCGGCGAGGGTGAAGAGGGCGCCAAATTCAAGATGGAAAGCGAAGTGACGGACGTGAAGCTGTTGGGCAATGACGGCACGGAGGTGCCCGCCGAAATTGTGCTCCGCGACAAGGACCTTGATCTTGCCTTCATCCGTCCCAAGTCCAAACCCGCCACGCCGTGGCCTGCGCTCGACCTGACGAATAGCGCGAAGGTGGACGTGCTGGACGAGGTTCTCGCGATCAATCGGCTCGGGAAAGTCACGGGGCGCGCCCACGGCGCGGCAATTGGACGCATCACGGCCGTGGTGAAGAAGCCCCGCCTCTTTTACGTGCCGGGTGGTGAATTGGCGATGGGCGGTTTCGGCTGCCCCGCCTTCACGACGGACGGAAAACTCGTCGGCCTTTTTGTGATGCGCAGCCTGAAGTCCGGCGGCGGAGGAGGCGGCATGTTCTCGTTCAACGTCCAGAACCTTGGGATCACCGGCATCATCCTGCCGGCCGAGGATGTAAGGAAAATCGCCGCCCAGGCGCCCGCAGCGAAGGAGGAGACGAAGTAATTGCTTCGCAGGCAGGCGATGGCTTAACAGCCCGTTCAAAAACTCCAGCTGAAGTTTTAGCGGCGGTCTGCGACCGCCGAAATCGGGCCAGAATGCGCAGTTTCTTCGGCGCTCATAGAGCGCCGCTACAGTTTTTGAACGGGCTGTTAAGCGTGCCTGGACGTGGCAGGGCGCGTCGCTCCGCGCGCGCCGTCATGCGGACTGGAAAAAGAGGGCTTTCCTTGAAAATCGGACGCCTCGGCGCGCGCGGAGCGACGCGCTCTGCCATTTATGAGATGCCTTGTAGGAACCGCACTTCTTCCACAGGAATGAGGTGGAGGTGTTGAGGGGTGGCGAGCACCGGGCGGCGATGCTTCGATAGTGACGGAGGAGCGTTCTTTCAGTAATCAGTATTCAGTGTTCAGTAATCAGTGCCACAATGCCGAC
>DASTLJ010000160.1:0-16759 GCA_035715125.1 Verrucomicrobiia bacterium | reverse complement strand
ACCTCTACACGCTGGTCGCATTGCCGTTCGTTGCGCAGTTGCTCCAGATCGGCACGACCACCGATCCCAGCGTAGGCCGGCACGCTTCCATCATTCAGGCGGCGTTCCTCTTCGGTTGGGCGCTCGGTGGTGGCTTCTTCGGACGCATCGGCGACCGCATCGGGCGCAGCCGCGCGTTGTGCTTCACGATTTTGACCTATGCGCTGTTCACGGGACTATCCTGTTTCGCGCAATCGTGGTGGCACTTGCTCATCTTTCGTTTCCTCTCGGCCCTGGGCATTGGCGGCGAATGGGCCGTCGGAGCTTCACTGTTGTCCGAGACGTGGCCCAAACGCTGGCGGCCGTGGATCGCGGCCGTGCTGCAATCCGGCGTGAATGTGGGTGTGCTGATGGCCGTGCTTGCAAACAAGCTCATGGCCAGTGAGCCGCCGCGTTATCTCTTTATGGTGGGGGTGCTGCCCGCGCTGCTGGTGCTGTGGATTCGCCGGGCCGTGCCCGAGCCGGACGAATGGCACACCGCCAAGGCGCAAGCCCGCGACCGCGAACCGGCGCTTGCCGACCTGTTTCGGGGACCGGTCAAGCGGACCACGGTGCTGGTCATGATGGTCTGCGCCGTGTCGCTCACCGCCCACTGGGCATTCATGTTCTGGCATCAAGCACACTTGCGCAACCTGCCGGAAGTGCTGTCGTGGACACCGGCCGACAAGTCCGCGTTGGCAAACAAGGCGATGTTTATCGTCATGGTGTCGTCCATCGTGGGCAATTTCGCCGCCGCTTACGTTGCCCGGCTCATCGGCTTTCGCAGGACGATTGCACTATTCTGTCTCGGCTATTTCGCGGCCATGACCCTCACCTACCTCGTGCCGCGCGAGCACGCCACCCTCTTCTGGTGGCTGGCCGTGCCGGGGTTTTTCCAGGGGTTGTTCGCGCTGTTCACAATGTATTTGCCGCCGCTCTTTCCCACGTTGCTGCGCACCACGGGCGCTGGATTCAGCTACAACATCGGACGGATCGTCGCCGCAGGGGGCACGATTTTCTTCGGGCTGTTCTCGCAGGTCGGGGATTACCGCTTGACGCTGCTCTATGCGGGTTTCCTGTTTCTCCCGGCGGCGGGCATTGCCTGTTTCCTGCCCGAATTGCGCGGCGGCGCTCAAGAAGTTCATGAGCCGGTGGACTAGTGAACCAGCTTATACCCCACGCCGTGCACGGTCAGGAGGTGCCTGGGGTGGTCGGCGCTGTCGCCGAGCTTGCGGCGGAGCTGCACGATCACCTGGTCGAGCGTGCGGGTGGTGCCGTAGTAGTTGTAGCCCCAGATGTCGTTGAGCAAGCGTTCGCGGGAAAGGACCTCGCCGGGATGGGCGTGGAAGAGTTGAAGCAACTTGAGTTCCCGGGCGGTAAGTTCCTCGGTCGTCTTGCCCCGGCGCAACTCGAACTTCTTCGCGTCGATGGTGGCGGCGCCGATTTTGAACTCGCCTTGCTCGGCGATCGCTGGGGCGTTGGCCCCGCCCCGGCGCAGCAGGGCGTGGATGCGCGCGACGAGTTCGCGCACGCCGAAGGGCTTGGTCACGTAGTCGTCCGCGCCGAGATCCAGCCCGATGACCTTGTCCATCTCCTGGCTCTTGGCGGTAAGCATCAGGATGAGCGCGGTGGTCTTCTTCGCGCGAAGCTGTTTGCAAACCTCGAAGCCGCTCAAGCCCGGCAGCATAACGTCCAGCACGATGAGCGCCGGCGCGTGCCTGGCGGCCGCCTCGAGGGCCTTGTCGCCGCGCTGGCAAATAGCCACTTCGTAGCCCTCGCCTTTGAGGATTTCTTCCAGCCCCAGCAGGATGTGCGGGTCGTCTTCGACGATGAGGATTTTGGACTTCATGGGCGAAATGGAACGTGTTGCGTGTTGCGTGTTGCGTCAAGCATACGCGGACGCGCGCCGCCAACTGCTTGACGCATCACGCACCACGCACCACGCATCACGTCACGTTCTTTCGAGCGGCAGCCGCACCGCAAAACAACTCCCCCCGCCCTCCCGCTTCCGATACGCCACGTCGCCGCCATGCGCCCGGGCGATCTGGCGGGCGAGCGTCAAGCCCAGCCCCGAACCCTGGATGCCGCTGCCGAGCGAATCATGGGCGCGGAAAAACTGCTCGAAAATCTTCTCTTCACAACCCGCCGGCACGCCCAGGCCTCGGTCGAGCACGCGCAACTCGGCGCCGTCGCCATCCGTCGCGAGTTCGACTTCGATCTCCTTGCGCTCGCCTGAATACTTCTCGCCATTGGAGAGCAGGTTGACGAGCACCTGGGCCAGCGCGTCGCGGTCTCCGCGGATGGGGACGGGCACGGAGGGCAGCATCGATTTGAGCGTGAAGCCGGCGGCCTCCAGGTGCGGGCGATAGGATTCGACGGACTCTCGGGCGATCGCCGCGAAGTCGCACGGGGCGAAGTCGTACTTTTTTTCCCCGCGCTCGAGGCGCGCGAAGTCGAGCACGTTGTTGATAAGCCGGGTAAGGCGGGCGGCTTCGGCGGTGATGATGCCGAGGAAATGCCGGCGCTTGGCGTCGTCCTGCACACGGTCTTCGGCGAGCATCTCGGAGAACATGCGGATGGAGGTGAGTGGCGTCTTGAGTTCGTGCGAGACGTTGCTGACGAAGTCGGTCTTCTGCCGGGCGAGCGCCAACTGCCGGCGCAGGTCAGCGCCGATGAGCCAGCTCCCGACGCCAATGGCGAGCACGAGCAGACCGACAAGGAGGCCGAGCGTGAGCCGCGCGGTGGCAGCGGCCTTACCAAGTTTGCCGGGGTTCAGCAAGTATACGGCGGCTTCCCAGTGCGGCAGCACTTCGCCGATCTCGGCGGAAACGAAGGGGTGTTTCCATCCGGAGCTTTCTGGCGTGAGCGGCTCGGGACGGTTTTGGTTGGATCCCGTTATCGAGAAGACTTGGACGCTGTTGCGATCTGTCCTGGGGTTCGGTCCGATCTGGCGGGGTCCCGCTTGCGCACGGTCAGGTTTGAACGTCGGCTGGGATGACACGACGGGCCGCCCCGAATCATCGACCAATGCGACACAAACAGTTGGGTGCAACTGGGGATCGATCTTCACCGAGTCATCAAGCAGCTCGGCGAGCCGCTTCAAGTTCACCTGCGCTCCGAACACCAGCTTCTCGTCGCTCTGAGAGCGGTACCAGAACAGCAGCTTGAGCTTGTCTTGAAGGAAGCGCGCCAGCGTGCCTTCGCGCGAGTCGCCCACGATGCGGCGGAACTGCGCCTCTTCGGGCGCGAGCTTCGACGACGCAAGTTCAGCCGAGCCGTCCTTCTCAGGCGTCACGGTGCGCACGCCTTTCGACTTCAGCGTGGCGGATTCCTTGGACGGTTCAGGCGACTTGGTGTCGGGGCTCTCCTTCGAGTCGAACTTGCTCTGTGGAATCGAACCCTTGGGCGTGCTCCAATAAACCTCGACGGACTCGCGGTTGCAGAGGAAGCGATCGTTGTCCAGGCGGAATTGCCGGGCCTCCGCGCCGTCGAACGGCGTGGGCGCGACCACCTGGCCGTCGAGGGAAACGATGAAGCCCACGTCCGCCAACGGCCATTGCTTGCGCAAGGCAGAATGGAAGCGGTAGCTCAATTCCTGCGTTTTGATTTGGCTGAGGAGGAGCTCGACCTGCGAGTTGAAGGCTTGCTGCTGCTCCGCGACGGCCTCCGACACGGCGCGGGCGACATTGTCCGCCACGCCCTGATAGAGGAGCGTTTGTTGGCGCTCGGCGACCAGCTCCTGGTCGCGCAACGAACGCAGCGCCAGCCACGCCAGCGCCAGGCTCGGCGCCACGACCGCCAGCACGAAGACGAGCGCGACCTTTCTCATGGGGCTCGGGCGAGTGTGGCCGATTTCCGAAGCAGAGTCGAGAACACGCCAGCCGCTCCTCTCCATGAACCGGCTCTTGCAAGGAGTCCCGCCTTCAGGCGGCAGGACGTTCGGCCGGCTAAAGCCGGGACTCCGTGCCGGCAGCCGCCGTTCATGGCCCCAATGCGCGATGCTCGAATCGTGGAGGCTTCCCATGGACCTGCGGTCGGGGGCGCGGCCTTCCAAGGCCGCGCGATGCTGCCACTGGTCCAGAAACCCGCGGCCTTGGAAGGCCGCGCCCCCGCCGCCACTCCCGGTTGATGCGAACCGAACACAACCGGCGGCTTACTTCGCCGCGACGACCTTCTCCTTCGGCGCGGGCTTCGAGGCGGCTTCCAGCAGTTCCCAGGAAAGCTTGCTGAACTCGCGTCCGGGCACTTTCGGCATCAGCCGGCGCGTCGTTGGCTCCATAAACCGGCCGTAACCGAGCTTGCGTGTCTCGTCGATGATGCGCGCGCGCGTCGCCGCGTCGGCGTCCGCGAAACGGACGACCTGCTTCAACAGGTTCCATTCCATCTCGGGGCTGATTAACTCGGCGCGGCCAATCATCACGCGGGCCAATTCGCGCGGCCGGGGCTCGATTGTCAGGGGGAGAGTGCGATCCGTCCACGCGCGCGGCAGCGTGTAGAGCACCCGCGTTCCCTGCTCGCCAAACCACGATTCGTCCCAGGTCTGAACCATGGCGGCGGCTTCGCGCTCATAAAGGCCCTCGCCAACGAGCGACTCACGCAGCCGCCGCGCGAGGTCGGCCCGAACGTCCGACAGTGGCGCGAGATTCTTGTCGGGCCGCAGCGCGACGCTGCGGGTGGATCCGGAAGCCAACGTGCCGACGGACACAAACTTGGCCTCATTCCCGCGCACAGTGTAGACGAAGAGATTTCCCAGCGGTTCCGGGGCGCTGTTGGTGAGCACCAGCCCACTGCCGTCGGTGAGCTGCGAAACGGTGAGTGGGGCGCGAAAGTTCCCGACGCCGCGGTAGAACAGAAACTTTTCAACCTCGGCGCCGCCCTTCGCGCCTGACGCGTCGACGCGCAGGTAATCGGCGTCGGTCGCCCGCGCGGCGTAATAATGGCTGCCGGAGCTTTCCGACGGCAGCGCGCCAGCGAGTGACGCGTTCTGCCTGAGCGGGAGGATTTCGATGTTTTCCCAGCGGATGATTTGCCGTCCTGTTCGCGGGGGCAGATTCGCGGTTGAGGGCGCGGATTGTTTGCCGAGCGGAAACCACTCGGTCACGATGCCCTGCGGGAAGTCGACGGTCACGCCCACTTTCTGCTGGGTGTCCGAATAAAAGTATATCACCGGCGTTTCCATGCGCTGGAGGGTTTGGTACGCGCCCTTGCCCTCCCACACGATGCGGCCGCCCACGCGGCGAACACTATTGTAGACGAACGGCGGCAGTTCGGACGTCACGAGCGGGTTCCATTCCAATTGGATGCCGTCGGCGCCTTGCACGGAAGTGAAAGTGCCCCATTCATGGGCGACGAAGCCTTCGGCGCCGCGCGAGGCGGCGGCGAAGGTGAGTTGAGAGGCCAGGAGAACGAGTGAACAGAGTTTTGTTTTCATAGGTCCTATTTGACTCCATTCTGCGCCGGAGGATGTCACCCGCCGGTCAAAGGATTGTAAAACTGTTGTGAGAGGCTCCGGTAGGGCCGACCTGCCGGTCGGCCAGGACGCGCCGCAGCGCGTCCCTACCGGGATGAGTCGCCGCGCCCGTAGCAAGTGCGCAGGAAGTCCCGCACCAGAGCAATCTCCTCCTCGCCCGCGATAGTGTGCGTCTTTGCGAACTCGCGCCAGGTGATGTCGAGTCCGGCGGACTTGAGTCGTTCGACCTGTCCACGAACGGTGGCGCAGGGGATCAGCGGGTCCTGCGTGCCGTGCGTGAAGAGCATTCGCTGCTTCCTGGCGACAGGAGACAGTTCACGCAGCAGTTCCTCCGGCTCGTGGACGTATCCGCTGATGCCGATCAACCCGGCCAACAAGTGAGGATAGCGAAAGCCCACGTCGATCGTTATCACGCAGCCTTGCGAGAACCCGAACAGCGTCGTCTGCTCGGATGGGAACCCGGCGGCCCGTTGCGCGTCGAGCAACCCGAAGAGCAGCCGCCGGCTGCGCTCGATGCCGGGGCGCGAGTCGCCCGTTAAATCGTACCACGCCAGGCCGCCGTAGTAAGGATCGGGTGCGTTGACAAGCAGGCAGTTCAACCACGGTAGCCCGAGTACGACCGGGAGCGACTCGTACCCGGCCGCGCTGTCCCCCAGCCCGTGCAGCGCGACGAGCAGGCTGCGGGAGGATTTCTCCCGGGCGGGAATGAGCTTGGAGGAGAGCATCACCCATCAAATCGCCGCCAGCACTTCGGCTGCGTGTTCTGCGGGCTTGACGGACGGCCAAATTTGTTGGATTCGCCCGTCCGGCCCAATGAGAAACGTCACTCGATACGTGCCCATGTATTTACGGCCGAGAAAACTCTTTTGTCCCCACACGCCATAGGCTTCGACGATACGCCGGTCCTCATCCGCCAGCAGCGGGAAAGGCAGCTTGAATTTTTTCACAAACTTGTCGTGAGACTTCACCGGATCGGTGCTCACGCCGACCACAACCGCGCCCTTGGCTTGGATGGCGGCGTACTCATCCCTGAACGCGCACGCTTCCTTCGTGCAGCCGGGCGTGTCGTCCTTCGGGTAAAAGTAGAGAACAACGTGCCGCCCCTTGAAGTCGGCCAGCGACACCTTGCCGCCGCCATTGGCCGGCGCCGTGAACGCGGGCGCCACGTCGCCTGCCTTGAGCTTGAGTTCCGGAGCGGGTGCCATGGGCTTCGTTTGTGGGCGCAAAATTACGCGGCCTCTCGCGCGAAGCAAAAGAATTCTGCCGCCTTCGCCCCGGCCGACTGCGGAGTTCTTTGTCGCGGGGAATTTCTTCCTGTCGGGCAGTTTCTTCTTGAAGGCCGCCCCATAGCGCGTTGATATCCAGTCGAACCCCGATATGCAGCCCATGCCCATCGCCCTTGACCCGGCCCTTCAACAGGCCGTCGATTCACTCGGCCTGGAACGGTACGCGCGGCACATCCTCCTGTGCGCCGATCAAACCGAACCGCACTGCGCGCCAAGGGAACAAACGCTCGAAGCGTGGGAGTTTCTCAAGCGCCGTCTCAAGGAACTTGGCCTGGTCGGCCCACAACCGTTGGTATACCGGAGCAAGGTGAATTGCCTGCGTGTCTGCGTTCGCGGCCCCATCGCCGTCGTGTATCCGGACGGGATTTGGTATCACTCCTGTTCGGCCGAGGTGCTGGAGCGGATTATTCAGAGCCATCTCATCAACGGTGAGCCAGTGAGGGAGTTTGCGTTTGCGTTCAACGCCGCGGGTCAAGCGCCGCGCGGGGAGGCGCACTACTGACGTGGTACGTGTTGCGTGTTGCGTCAAGTATTCCCTCGACCTCCCGCGCTGCTTGACGCACCACGCACCACGCAACACGCAACGCACGCCCTGCTTGACGCACCACGCACGACGCACCACGCTGCCTCCGTGACCTCGATCGAAGCCGCTTCGCTCCTGGAAAAACTTCTCGCCGGCCGCGTGACCCGCGAGCAGGTGCTGCGCGCCTTCCAGGCCGCGCCCGTGGCCGACCTCGGTTTCGCGAAGCTCGACACCCATCGCGCGCTGCGCAAAGGTTTTCCCGAAGTCATCTACGCCCAGGGCAAGACGCCGGCGCAGGTATTGAAGATCGCCGCGCGCCTCAGCCGGACCGAGAAGCAATTCCTCATCACGCGGCTCGATGCGAGTACCGCCCGCGCACTTTGCCGGCGCCTCAAGGGGGCAGTTCACCATCCCCTCCCCCGCTGCGTCACCTTCGAGAAGCCCGCGCTGCCGAAGCGCCCCGGAGTCATTGCCGTGCTCGCGGCGGGAACAAGCGACCTGCCGGTGGCTGAGGAAGCCGCGGTGACCGCTGAAGTGATGGGCAACCGGGTCGAGCGCATTTTCGACGTCGGCGTGGCCGGACTGCACCGGCTCCTGCGGCGCCTGGACGATGTCCAGTCCGCCAACGTCGTGATCGCCGTCGCCGGAATGGAAGGCGCCCTTCCTGGAGTCGTCGCGGGGTTGGTCGCCCGGCCGGTCATCGCGGTGCCTACCAGCGTCGGCTACGGCGCCAATCTCGGCGGGCTGACGGCGTTGTTCGGGATGCTCAGCAGTTGCAGCAGCGGATTGACGGTGGTGAACATCGACAACGGGTTCGGCGCGGGTTACGCCGCCAGCCAGATGAACGCGCTGGCCGGTGGAGTGGAACTTCGTCGCCGCGAAAGCGCGCACAGAGCGCAAAGAAATGGCGCGCTGAAGCGGAGGTAAAGCTTTGCGTTCTCTGCACTGCACTCATGCAACTTCGCGAACGGGCGACAAAGAGTTGGACTGCGGTGGCAAAGCGCAGCGACGGCACCGCTTTTCCCGCGCCACCCCGCAACCGAAAGCGGCGTGGCGCTTTGCTTCCCGCCGCAGTCCAAACCCCGAGGTTGCGGCGCAAGCCGCGTTGAGTTCTTTTGCGCTCATCCGACCATGAAAACCCTCTACCTCGACCTGTTCAGCGGCCTCAGCGGCGACATGTTCCTGGGCGCGATGCTCGACCTCGGCGTGGACCTGCACGCGCTGGAGCACGAGTTGGAAAAGCTCGGCCTGGAAGAGTATCACTTGCACGCCTCGCGCCAGCAGCGCAGCTCGATCACCGGGACAAAGTTCGACGTGCATCTCGAAGACGACTGCGACGATGCAGACCATTCACATGAGAAGCACGGGCACGGCCATGATCGCGATCACGACCACGACCACGGCCATCACGATTCCGGCCACAGCCACAAACACGGACAAGAGCACGGCCGGAATTTCACAGACATCAAGGAACTTATCTCGCGCAGCAAGCTCTCCGAGTGGGTGAAAACGCGCAGCATCGCGGTGTTCCAACGCATCGCCAGCGCGGAGGGAAAGATTCATGGCAAGCCCGCGGACGAGGTTCATTTTCACGAAGTCGGCGCAGTCGATTCGATCGTGGACATCGTGGGCGCCTGCATCGCCCTTGAGCTTCTGGGCAAGCCCCGCGTGCAGGCGTCGTCCGTCATCGAAGGGAGCGGTTGGGTGAAGTGCGCCCACGGAAATTTCCCGGTTCCCGCGCCGGCGACGCTGGAGATCCTCAGCGCGCGCGGTGTGAGCGTTTCTCAATGCGAGGAGCGGCACGAACTGGTAACGCCGACCGGGGCGGCGCTCGTGGCGGAATTGGCGGAAAGCTTCGGCCCCATGCGCGGGCTGGCTCCGCAAAAAATCGGCTACGGCCTCGGCACGCGCGAAAACCGGACGCGGCCCAACGTGCTGCGCGCCGTGCTGGGCGATTCGACGGATGCGGCGGCGCACGATTGGGAGACCGATTTCGTCTGTGTGTTGCAGACCAACCTGGACGATACGAACGCCGAATTGCTCGGGGCGTTCGTCGAGAAGGCGATGGCGCTCGGCGCGCTCGATGTGTTTCACACGCCGATCCAGATGAAGAAAAGCCGGCCAGGCGTGCTGCTGAGCGTGCTGTGCGCCGAAAAGGACGGGGATACATTCGCCGCGCTGATATTGCGTGAGACGACGGCATTCGGCGTGCGCCGGCACACGGCGGAGCGCCGCAAGCTGCGCCGCGAGTTCACCACGGCGCCGACGGGCTTCGGCGAGGTGCGGGTGAAGCTGGGCAAGCTCGACGGACAGATCGTCCAGGCCGCGCCGGAATTCGAGTCCTGCCGCGCGCTCGCCGAGCGCGCCGGTGTTCCCGTGAAGCAGGTTTACGAGGCGGCGTTGCGCGCCCTCAAAGCGTGAGCCGGCCGATGAACCCTGAACTGCTGAACATCCTCTGTTGCCCGGAGACACATCAACCGCTCCTGGCGGCGCCAGCGGAGTTGCTTGTGTCCCTAAACGAGCGCATCCTACAAGGAAACATTCGCAATCGATCCGGCCGCGCGATCACCGAGCGCTGCGAGGCCGGGTTATTGCGCCAGGATGGCAAGGCGATGTATCCCGTGCGGGGCGGGCTGCCGATTCTGCTCGTTGCCGAGGCGATTCCGCTCGGTTGATTCTCCGGCATGGCGACGGTTGAGACAGGTCTGCGTATTGCCAAGCTCGCGCTGTTCATCAACGCGCTCCTCGCCATCGGGAAGATTGCGACCGGAATCCTTGGCAACTCCTATGTTCTCATCGCCGATGGAATTGAATCCACGGCGGACATTTTCAGTTCGGTCGTGGTTTGGGGCGGCTTGCGCGTCTCGGTCCTGCCCGCGGACGAGAACCATCCGTTCGGCCACGGCAAGGCCGAGCCTGTCGCGAGCATCATCGTGTCGATGATCCTGCTGGCGGCGGGACTACTCATCGCGGTGCAGAGCGTGCACGAGATTCTCACACCGCACCATCCTCCGGCCTGGTATACTCTGCCGGTGCTGGTCGTCGTCGTGCTCGTGAAGGAGACGATGTTTCGCGCCGCATTCCGGGCCGGGCGCTCGCTGGAAAGCACGGCTCTCAAGAGCGACGCGTGGCACCATCGCTCGGACGCCCTCACGTCGGCGGCGGCCTTTGTGGGCATCAGCATCGCGCTGATGGGCGGGAAAGGTTACGAGAGCGCGGATGATTGGGCGGCATTGCTGGCTTGCGGGGTGATTACCTGGAATGGACTCCGGCTGTTGCGCGCCGCGCTGGATGAGCTGATGGATGCCTCCGTCTCACCCGAAGTCGTCGCGCAAGTGCGTGAACTCGCAGCCGCCGTCGAGGGCGTCGCCGCGATCGACAAATGCCGCGTCCGCAAGGCCGGGCTGCACCTGGCGCTGGATATTCACGTGGTTGTGGACGGCGACCTCACGGTGCGGCGCGGACACGAGATCGCCCATCGCGTCAAGGATCGCCTCCTGGCGTCGCAACATCGCATCAACGACGTGACAGTCCACATCGAACCAACGAGCGGATGAACAACACGCGGCGGGAATTGGGGCCGGATTCGTCCGCTCAGTGCATTTGCACCTCGCACGTTCCGATTCCGGGCCGGTAGAAGTTAAACTGCACATTCGGATGCTCCGCGAGGAGCGACATCGGCACCGCGGCGTCGGCGAGGCGGCGCGAGATCATGAACGTCGTGAGCCGCTGGCCGAATGGGTTGTCGTGCAGGCCGGCGTGCCAGATGGAAACCTTTTCGGCCTGCCAGGTCTCGATCGGCCCGACGCTGATCGCCTTGGTGGGCACCAGCGAAATATTGCCACCGCCCGAGGTGCGCGCGTTCTGCGCGATGGTGAGCGGGTGCAAATCCACCACGCGGGTCGCCAGCTTTCGATATTCGGCGGGCGACGGCGGAGTGTGCTTGTAAGAGCCGCGCCGGGGCACGGGATCGTTGAACGCCCAGTGCTTCACGTCTCCCTGGCCGCCTTGCATGACGGCGCAACGCACGCCCGCGCCCCAGGACTTGCGGTAAGCGGCCGTATTGGCCTTTGGGAAGTGCAAGTGCGTGTCAGGCATCCGCAGCTCCTTCCGGATGCGGCTGAAGCATTGTTCGCGGTCGCAGCGCTCGAAGGAGAGCGGATGCGTCACGGGCACCTCGCGGCCCGTCGTCGTGTCGAACCACTCGTCCATGCCCCAGAAGTGGCCGAAGCGCACGTCCAATCCCAACTCATTGACCAGGCGGGCGACCAGCGGCAATTGCTCCGTCGGCCCGATCGGGCCGCAGATGCCGACAGGATTGTCGTCGGTGGACTGCTTCCACGCGCCGATGTATTCCAACGCCTCGGCCAGATAGAACTCCTCCAGCGTGTCATAAAAGAGCACCTTGAAGCCCGGCCGCGAGAGCTGGAGCATCGTTTCCGGCGTGAGCCGCGCGGCGGCGCGGAGGACGTCATCGTCGAGGGTTGTATAGTCCCACCAGTCGGGCGCGATGGAACTGAGCTTGCGCGGCATAAATGACGCGGGTGATTTACACGGAGAGGCCGGCCGTGGGAAGCGACTTTCGCCGGAGCTTGGGCGTATCTTGCCAATGCCACCAAGGTAGGGCAGGCGTCTCGCCTGCCCGGCCGAGCGAAGCGAGGCCTTGGTGGTGCGAAAGCCGCGCCTTTCGGCGCGGCAGGGCAGGCGGGACGCCTGCCCTACGTTCGCGGCACGACGCCCGACGCCTGAAAAATGACAATTAAGTGCTTGCCAGTGTGGATTCGGCTGTTAATTTCGCTGTTCCTTAAATTTGGCACGTTATGGCGAGAATTTGTGAACTGACCGGCAAGCGCCCGATGAAGGGCAGCATCATTTGGCGCAGCGGCAAGGCCAAGAAGGCGGGCGGCATCGGCACGCACGTGACCGCCATCACCAAGCGCCGTTTCCTGCCGAATTTGCAGCGGGTCAAGGCGCTTTTACCCAACGGCCAGGTGCGTTACGTGCGCGTCTCGGCCAGCGCCATCAAGAAGGGATTGGTTACGAAGGCCCCCCGGCGGAATTGGAAGAAGGAAGAAGCCAAGCCGCAGTAACCTCCGGTCGGGTGGCGCAGACAGCCCTGTCTGCTGTTTCGCCGACTGCCAGTCGGCGACGGTCGTGCTTGCCAACCGACGGTCCATTCGATTCGGACGTTCGCGGGTTGGCAACCCGCGATACAGCAGGCTGGTCAGCCTGCGCTACAAAAGGGCCGGAACAGCCTCGCAACCGCCTTCCGAAGCCCTGCGGTGTGAACTATCCAGTTATCGCCCCGCGTGCTGGTCGCCCGAATCGGCTGCGGTTTTCGCCTCGGGAAACGCCTTGCCGCCCATCTCGGTGTAGACCTTCTCGACCTGCGCCGGGAAAAACTCGCCGACATACTTCATGATGCGCGGTTGCTTGAGGATGATTTCCCGAATCGATTCGACGCGCGCTTTCATCTCCGACGGCTTCGAGCGCCACTGTTTCTTCACCTGTTTGCGCAGTTCGATGAAGAAACTTTTTTGCTCACCGAGCAATTCGCCGCCCGCGACCGGTCCGTGTCCGGGGCAAACCGTTTTGGCCCCGAGCTTTTCCGCGGCGGCCAGCGTGCTAATCCACTGCTCGGTGTCGCCGTCGCCGGTGTAGTTGTAGGGACCGTTGACGCAGGCGTCGCCGGTGAACAGGATTTTCTCCTTCGGCAGCCACGCGAAGCCGTCCCCGTGTGTGTGCGCAACTCCAAAATGCAGCAGTTCGACGCGCCGCCGGCCGTCGTCGAAGATCATCTCCGTCTGGAACAGCAGCGGGGGCGGCTTGAGCCGGCTGGCGGCCACGTCCTTGCGGTTCTTCGCCTCGTTTTCCCAGCGGCCCGGCTTGCTCCCGTAATAGCCGGTCTCGTATTTCATCATTTCCTGGAGGACGCCCGTGTGCGCGACCGGCACGGCGCCGTTCTCGACCCAGAAGAGGTTGCCGTAAGCGTGATCGCCATGGTGATGCGTGTCGAACGCGAAACGGACCGGCCGCTCGCTCGACGCCTTGATCTTGGGCAGGATTTCCTTTGCGCCGGACGGAAAGTTGGCGTCGATCACGAGCACGAAGTCCTCGAACACGATCCAGCCGTTGTTGCAGTGGCCGTGGCCCTTGAGGTCGCCTTCGTGGAAGTAGACGCCGGGGGCAAGCTTATTGACTTCGTTCACCGCCGCCCTGCCAGCCAATGCCGGCACGAGCAACAGGACAAGCCCCAGACAGTAAAAACCCGGCGAGGCAAAGTCGCAACCGGTTTGGAGTGCGCGGACTTGTCCGCGCTTTCGGCAGGCGACTTGTCGCCGTCGAATGCTGGAAGGCGTCCAACTCTCCCGGGCCGCTGGACGCGGCCCTGCATCGCGGGCGAATTTTAACAGGAGCAAACAGAGGAAACGGAGATTGAGATTTCTTTCTCCGTTTCCTCTGTTTGCTCCTGTTAAGTTCTGTTTGTTCGTTTTCATAGATTTGCTCCGCCAAGGAAAGGTCGCGCCTATTTCGACTCGTGTCATCGTAGGACGGAAGAATCGTAGTACGAAGGATTCATGGGCGGAGTTTACTTCAGCGATTCCGGCGCGGGCGGGAGGGCCTTGATGTGGGCCTCCACCTCGACTCCGTTGACTTTGGTTTCGACGCGTTCCTTGAACATTTTGATTCCTTTCACATCGTACATCCGGCCTTCCGGCGAAATCGCCTTCACACCGTAGAACACCCCTTGCGGCCCAATCGCCTTGATATGAATGATGCTGCCCGAGCGGCTGACGCCTTTGACATCGAGTTTCTCACCCTCCGGCGTGAGCGCCTTGATGGCGAGGATGGCGCCGTCCTCGCCGATGGCTTTTACGGGCGCGTATTTGTCGTTGCTGACGAGGATTTTCACCGGCAGCCGCCTGCCGTCCACCAGCGCCTTGATGTCCAGCAGGTGAAGGTTCCCATCGGCTTCGAAGGCTTTCACGGCATGAAGCTTTCCTTGCGGGTCGATTGCCTTCACGTCCAGCAGCCGGCCTTCGGGGTGAACGGCCTTGACGTGCCAGATTTTTTCCTCGGCGGCCCGCAGAGGGGCCGCCAGCAGGGTCGCGAGCGCGAGGAAAGTGCCGAGGCTGATCGTCAAGTTTTTCATGTCTGTGCCTGGCTGGATGGTATCGAACCGTTCCTGGGCCGTCGTGAGCCGCTCTCGGTGGACTGGTGCTGATGGAACTCGTTCAAACGGGCTCCTGTCAATACCCGTGGGGCGCAACTCGAAATCTGTGCAGCCGTGTGCGCAGTAACCCTTCACCTCAGCCCTTTTCCTCCTAGGGGGAGGAGCAGTGCGGCGGACGTCGCAGCCGTTCGCTTGTCACGCGGCTGCCCCCTCACCCCGGCCCTCTCCCCCTCCGAGGGGGAGAGGGAGTCCGGTGGCGCCGTTGGCTCCGCAATGGCAAGCACCGGATCGTTGGACGACTTGCGCCGCCAACTGCGCGGACTAACGGCCGGCGATTCCCCCTCTCCCCATCCGATGGGGAGAGGGCCGGGGTAAGGGGTCAGGCGGTTCGTTTGGCCTGAGCAGCGCAAAAATGAGATGCGCCCATACCCGCGGCTTTCCGAAGCCCCGGCTTGATTCAGCCAGTGCTCTGCATTATCAATTGGCGGGTGTCACCAGCCCGCTTCCCCGTGAAGAGTCTCAAGCATAGTTATTCTGCGTCTTATCGCGGCTGCGTAATCCTCGCAATCTTCCTCGCCGTGTCGCTCGCCGGCCCCGGACTGCGCGCGGCCATTTTCGACTTTTCCGCCCAGTATCAGGGTGTCAGCGCGTTCGCCGGAGGCGGGAACGTTTCGATGTCCGTGTTCGACGAGGAACGGCTGGTGCCCGCGAACCTCAACGTCCCCTCGGGCACCACCTTCGATCTGAGTGCGGTCAATGGCGTCGTGGTCTGGAGCAGCGGAAACATTGTTTATTATTACACCTACGACGCCGTCGCAGGCTCCTGGAAGGGCGAGTCGGTAAACCCCGCCCCGCCTGCAAGCAACCTGCAAACCACCAACGGCATCGTCACCTGGAGCACGACCGGTGGAACCGTTTACTACCGGGTCTTTGACCGCGCCCGCGGACAGTGGCGAAACGGAACCGCCGCGACCGGTCCCACGTCGAACCTCGGCACGGTCGATGGCACGGTAGCCTGGACCACGAGCGGTAGCGCCCATGCGCGAGTGTACGATCCGGTGAAAGGCACCTGGGAAGCGCGAGACGTGACGGGAATTACGCCCAGCGTCATGATCAACACCAACGGCGTCGTGCTCTTCAGCCGCAATTCGCCGGCGCCTGCGACCGTCTATTACAACGTTTACGATCCGACGCGGTCCGGCTGGCAGTCCGGGAGCAACCCCTCGGGCATGACGTTCGATCTGCGCTGCTACAACGGCGTCGTGGCCTGGAGCGTCAATCCCGCCGTCTACTACGCCGTCTACGATCCCAACCGCGGCCAGTGGATGACCGGCAGCAAGCTGGACTCCGGCTACACCGCCGATCTCACGATTTCCAATTCCGTCGTGGTTTGGACCACCGCCGCCGCCAGCTACGCGCGGGGATATAGCGGTGCCGGGTGGGGCACGGGGCCGGCCGTGCCTCTGGCGCGCTTCGCCGCGTCAGCGAACCTTGCCAACGCGCCGTTGCTCGTTCACTTCATCGACATGTCCATCGGCGGTGTCGCTTGGAACTGGAACTTCGGTGATGGCGCGATGAGTTCGAAGCGCAGCCCCATACACCGCTACACGAACCTCGGCGCATTCACCGCCACCGAAACGGTCACTGGCTCGTTCGGCGCCCCTTCGGTCAGCAGCAATATCATCACCGACGTCACCGCGCCCTCGGGCACAGTCCTGATCAACGGCGGCTCACCGTTCACCACGAATCCCGCCGTGACCCTCAGGCTTTCCGCCACGGACAACAGCGGCAACGTCGTTGCCATGCGTTTGAGCAACGACGCGACGAACTGGACCAGTTGGGAACCCTACGCCACCAACAAATCCTGGACCCTGGCGGCCGGCGTCGGCTCGAGGACCGTCTATGCGCAGTTCGCTGATTCAGTGACGAACCATTCCGCCGTCGCTTCGGACAGCATATTGCTCGACACCTCGCCGCTCCCGATTGTCTTCGCGGCGGCGATCAGCGTCGCCGAAGGCGCCGGCGAGGCCACCGTGCGCGTCGTGCTCAGCACGAACCTCAACCGACTCGTGTCGGTCAATTACGCGACGGCCAACGGCACGGCCAATGCCGGCACCGATTACGTCGGCGCCTCGGGCCGGCTCGACTTCCCGGCGGGCAACATCGAACAAACGTTCACCGTCCCAATCACACAGGATTCTTTGGTCGAACTGAACGAAACGATCCAAATCCTCTTCAGCAATCCCACGAATTGCATCCCCGGCCCGTCGGGCGGGATCACTATTCTC
>DASTLJ010000159.1:0-7980 GCA_035715125.1 Verrucomicrobiia bacterium | reverse complement strand
CGCCGCTCTCGAACCGCGTCGTTCACGTCGGAAACCTTCTGACCTTTACCAACGTGGCGACGGATCCGGACATTCCGCCAAACCCTGTGCTCTTTTCGCTGGTCCAGTCACCCCCGGGCGCCAGCCTGACCTCGAGCGGCGTGTTCTCGTTCGTTCCGGCGCCGAGCCAGGCTGGTTCCAATTTCCTGGTCCGCACGCGCGCCTTCGATCCCAACTTCCCCTTCTTCCTCGCGGCCACGCAGTCGTTCAACCTCCTGGTCCTCCCGCTGCCCGTGAGCCAGGCGGGACCGTTGGATTTTGGGAGCAACTGCCTTGCCGCGTTCCCGCTGCCGGCCCAGGCGATCGCCTTCACCAACATCAGCACGAACCCGGTGGCCCTGGCCAGCGTCACGCTGGCGGGCGCCGCGCCGGACAAGTTCTTCCTTGCCGACGACACGGGCGAAACGGTCCTGCTGCCGGGCCAAAGCCGCTCCGTGCGCGTGGGATTCAACCCGTCCACCGCGGGCTTGTGGAACGCGGCGCTGGTCTTTGCGGGAATTCAGCAGCAAGTCCCTTTTACGATCTCGGTGCCGGTGGCCGGGACGCTGCTGGACAACACGGCGAGCCTCGAGCCGGCGGTGGTGGATTTCGGCAGCCGGGACATCGAATTCGGTTTCTCGGATTCGCAGTTCTTCACATTGACGAATTCCGGCTCCGTCAACCTCGCGGCCATACTCGTTCGCTTCTCCGCCGGCGACACCAACGACTTTCAGCTCACCACCGATACCGGCCCGCTGAACCTCCCGCCCGGCGGCACTCGGACCTTTGGCATCGCCTTTCGGCCAGCGCGGCGCGGTCCGCGCGCGGCGACGTTTACGGTGGAATCCGCAGCCTGTTCCGGCGGAACGCTCGATGTTGCGCTGACGGGCACGGGCACGTCGCAGGCCCATCATTACTCGTGGGACCCCATCTCCTCCCCGCAGGCGCCGGGCGTGCCGTTGGCGGTCCGGGTGCGCGCCGTGGATCGCAACGAGGAACCCGTGACAAACTTCACGGGCAGCATCACGTTCCGTGCGATCGGGACCAGGGACGTTGTTCCCGTGAATCCAGTCCTGATCACGGAGGTGGAGCTTGCGACTGAGGCCGTGGAGTTCATGAACGTATCGGACCGGGCTGTCGATGTGTCCGGCTGGCAGATCTTCATTTACGAAGCGCCGACAGTGCCGGTCGGCGTCCTGACGGTCCCACCCAACAGCGTGCTTGCCTCGAACGGGATTTTCACTGCCGTGGACCTTGGCAGCACGCCGCCCGGGGCGTTCCCGAATCTGGTGCTGGGCTTTGGCGTGAACTGGACCAGTTCTACAAACGTGTCCGTGCTCCTGCTCGATGCCCAGGGTGGGGTGATGGACTTCTTCACCGCCGGGCAGCCGCTAGTGACGAATCCCGTCTCTGTCGCGACCCTGGGCGCCTGGCGCTCCTTCGGGAGCAATGTGCTCCCCGCGGTCGAGTTCGCCACGAGCTACCAGCGGCGAGGCCACACCGATCACAACAGTCCAGCCGACTGGATTCCCCTCCCGACGAGCTTCAATACACCGAATTTCGTCATCACACCGCCCTTTCTTAACGCGGACACCAATGCCGAAATTCGCATTTCCGCGACCAACTCCGTCGATCTGACCGGTGGGGAATGGACGGGAACGCTGGCCGTCCTTGACGAGACCCGCGCCGTCCGGTTGCTGGCGGCGGACGGCCCCGGCCGCACGGGTCAGAGCGGCGCGTTCGCTGTGTTCGGCCAGCCTCCTTCCATCTCCGATATCGCGGATCGGACGGTGGACGAAGACATGATCGTGCCTACCGTTACTTTCAGCATCGGCGATGATTTAACGCCGGCGACCAATTTGATCGTATTCGCCCGCTCCTCGAACACCAACTTCCTGCCCGACTCGCGCATTGCCCTCCTGGGCAGTGCTTCTTTGCGGGGCCTCCGAATCACACCGGCGACGAACCAATTCGGCAGCGCGACCATCACCGTGATCGTGAGCGACGGCGCGCAAACCAACAGCGACACCTTCCTGCTGACAGTCCGGCCGGTGAACGACCCGCCGGTGATACAATTGGGCGTCGGCTTTGCGGAAGGCTTTCGCGAGAACTTCGACAACGTCACCCGGCCGGCGCTGCCGCCCGGATGGACTGGCGCCTCCTCGGCCGGGATACAATGGCAGACGGTCAACACTTCATTCGACACGGCGCCCAATTCGGTCTTCTTCCCCGACCCCTCGTTCAACACCGACAACAGCCTGACGTCGCCGGCCATCCTCCTCGGGCCGGCGCCCACGAACCTGACGTTCCGGCACAGCTTCGGCACGGAGAGCTGCTGCGACGGCGCCTTCCTGGAGGCATCGGTCAATGGTTCGGCGTTCTTGAACGTGATCGATCTCGGGTGGACCTTTACTGCGGGCGGCTACAACTTCTTCAACTCGTGGCGAGGATCGTCCGGCGGCTTCATCACCACGACGCTGGCATTGCCGCCGGCTTTGGCGAACCAGCCCCTCCGCTTCCGGTGGCGCTTCACCTCGGACAGCAGCGTGCCGGGCCCCGGCTGGTTCATCGATTCGATCTCGGCCGGCAGCACCGCCTCGACCAACCGCACGTCCAACGAGGACGTGCCGATCACCCTCACCGTGCCCGTTAGCGACGCTGAAACGCCCGCCGCCGCGCTCGTGCTGACCATCACTTCTTCGAACCCGGTTCTTGTGCCGCAAGCCAACATCCTTTTTGGTGGCTCGGATTCAGTCCGGCTCGTCACCGTGATTCCGGCGACGAACCAATCGGGAAGCGCCAACCTCACGCTCACCTTGAGTGATGGGGAGTTGACGGTCACCCAAGTTGTGACCCTGACATTCCTGCCGGTGAACGATCCGCCCTCGATCGTTCCCGTGCCCGACCAGTTCATCGACGAAGGCAGTACGCTCGTGGTGAGGCTGTCCGCATCAGATCCGGATCTCGGCACCAACCAGCTCACGTTCTCACCCATTGTGATGCCCGGAGGAGCGTTCATCAACCCGTTCTCGGGCGTCATCCAGTGGACGCCCGCAGAGTCCCAGGGGCCCGGCTTTCACACGTTCACCATTTCGGTTTCGGACAACGCCAGTCCGCCGATGACCGCCAGCCATACCTTCCTGGTCTTCGTGCGCGAAGTGAACACCGCGCCGGGGCTTGCAACCATTCCGCCCGCCTCGACGTACCCGGGAGGCCTGGTCGCGCCACAATTTACTGCTTTCGATTCCGACCTGCCGGCCAACCTGCTTCGCTTCAGCCTTGTGTCGCCGCCGTCGGGCGCTTCGATTGACCCGTTCACCGGCCAGTTCAATTGGTCGCCCGGAAGCGAGCACGTCGGCACGATCCAAATCGCCGTGAAAGTGACCGACGACGGATCGCCGCCGATGAATGGCATGACGACATTTACCGTCCAAGTTCGCCCGGGACCGGTGTTCCACTCCATCCGTGTGACCGGCAACGCGGTCGTGCTTTTCTGGCATTCGATCACGGGCCTAAAGTATCGCGTTCAATTCTCGGACGATCTTGCTGCGCCGATCTGGAGCGACATGCCGGGCGACGTCACGGCCAGTTCGGCCCTCTCGACGAAGGTCGACACCACACCCTCGCCGACACAACGCTTTTACCGCATTCAGTTTGTGCCTTGATTCACATGAACAACACCGGCATTGCCCAACGCCGATTCGTCACCGCCGCCGAGAAGGTGGATTTCCTTTCGCCTTGGACTCTCGAAGAATGGCTTTGCCGCGCCGACGTGGTCCCGAGCCAGGAGCTCCTCATGGTGCGCGCGAACATGGAGCCGAAACGCTCCCATCCGTTCCACACGCACCCGACGCGGGAGGAGATTATCTACATCCTTTCCGGCCGCGCCGAACAGTGGGTGGGGAAGGCGCACCGCATTCTCGGTCCCGGCGAGATGGTGCTCATCCCGCGCGGCGAGGTGCACGGCACCTACAATCCGTTCAACGAGCGTCTGGTCTTCCTGGCAATCCTCGCCCCGAGCCAGGCCGCCGAGCCGGGCATCGTCGACGTGTCGAATGAGGAACCGTGGAAGTCGATGCGGACTGGTTTTCCGCCGGTGACTTGAGCGTACGCTCCGATGAGACGATGCCGCAGTGATGGGCCCGCCCGCTCGGATCATGATGGTTTGGCCTGCACCCGCAGGCATCGTTGAATCGTTAAATCGTTGAATCGTTGAATCGTTGAATCGTTAAATAGGTGAAACGGCGAGCGGCCAGGCGATTCCACGATTCCACGATTCCACGATTTAACGCTTCAACGCTTCACCCGCCCCGCCCGCATTCGGACCCAGCGGAGCTTGTGGATTTTTCTTCAACAGCTTTGGCAGCGCGGTCGTGAGCGGCGGGACGTAGGTAATCAGGAGCACGCCCACCAGCAGCACGACAATCATCGGCAGCACCGCGCGCACGACCGTGCTCATCGGCTTTTGGAAGCGGTAGGAGGACAGGAACAAATTCACTCCGACCGGTGGCATGAGGAAGCCGATTTCCAGGTTCGCCAGGAAGATGATGCCGAGGTGGATCGGATCGACGCCGAACACCAGGGCCATCGGCACAATCAGCGGCACCACCACCACGATGGCTGAGTAGATGTTCATCAGGCAGCCCACCGCGAGCAGGAACAAGTTCAGCAGGATCAGGAATACCCACTTCGAGTGAATCGCCCGTTGAATCCACTCCACGCCGGCCGTCGGCACGTCGGCCAGGATGAGAAACTTCGTCAAGCCCATCGCCACCCCGAGGATCAGCAACACCCCCCCGATGATCAGCCCGCACTCGGCCACCACGCGCGGCACGTCTTTGAGCCAGTGCAAATCCCGATGCACGACGACTTGCGTGAAGCCGGCGTACAGCGCGGCGACGGCCGCCGCCTCCACCGGCGTCGCCAGTCCGCTAAACAGCACACCCAGGGTGACGACCGGCAGCATCAGCTCCCACTTCGCCTCCGCCAGGGCGGCGCCGGCCTGGCGCCAGGCGAAGGCGGGGCGCTCGACTTTTTCCTTCGGACCCACGCGAATGGCCCACCACGCCGTCAGCACCACGAGCAACACGCCCGGCCCGATGCCGCCCAGGAAGAGCTGGTTGATCGTCACTTCCGGCACCGGCACGCCCGCGGGCAGCTCCAGGCTTTGCAGCGTGCGCTGCGCGATGACGGCGTAGAGAATCAACGGCAGGCACGGCGGGAACAGCAGGCCGAGTGAGCCTGCGCCCGTCACGAGGCCCAGTGCGGACCTTTCCGAATACTTCGCCTGCAACAGCACCGGCATCAGCACCGGGCCCAGCGCGAGAATCGTCACACCCGACGCACCGGTGAACGACGTGAAGAACGCGCAGACCAACGCCGTGACAATCGCGTGGCCGCCGCGGAACCCGCCGAACCACGCCTCGAACACGTGGACCAGCCGCCGCGACGCGCCGCCCTCGGCCAGGAAGTATCCGGCCAGCGTGAACAGCGGCAGGCTGGGCAGCAACGGGTCGGTCACCAGGTAGTAGTGCTCCAGCGGGACGAGCGAAACCTGCCGGCCGCTGGTCCAGAGCAGGATCATCGCCGCTCCGCCCAGCGTCACGAAGATAGGCGCGCCGAGCACCGTGGCCACCACCAGCGCGGCCAGCGCCGGCCAGAGCAGCGTGGCCGGAGCGACGCGCGTCATCAGCGCCAGGCCCAGCAGCGCCACGCTGAGCGCCAGGCTCAGCGCCCGGCCCTTCCAGCCGGCCGCCGAGTGCCACCACAAGCGCAGCGCCACCAACGCGAAGCCGAGCGGCAGACAAATCTGAAACGCTCGTCGCGTGATGCCGTAGGCGAGCTCCTTGCCTGCAGATTCGGCCTGGACGAACTGCCACCCTGCCGCCGCCAGCACGACGCTAACGGCCACGGCGAACGCGCCGCTGAAAATGAGCGCGCCGGACTTCCATCTCCCTTTGAGCTGACTCGGCAGCGAGGAGAGCGTGAGCAGCCGTCCGGCCCGTGCGGCCATCGCGCCGCCCAGCACGCTGATGAGCATGGTGAAATGCTGGATGAAATCACTGGAGCCCCTAATCCCCTTCCAGCCGAGTTTACGGGAAACGATCTCCGTCAACGGCAATATGACCAGCGCCGCCAGCACGAGCCCGAGCAGCCCGTCCTCCACAGAGCGGAGCCAGCGTTGCCAGGCCGGCCGTGGCTGTGCTCCAGCTTCGAAAGGCTCAGCCCCCGGCCTCAGTTCGTTCATGGCGTGGCGGCGGAAGGGTGGGCGCGGTGTTCCGCGAGCAACCTCTGCACGTCGTCGAAAACCTCCGCCGGGACAAACTTCCCTTTCAGCTTCGGATAAAACGCCTCGGCCGCCGCGCGCCATTGCGCCTCCAGTTCCGGGCTGACGGGATGCACCGTCAATCCCTTGCTCTTCATCGCCTCGACGGACTTTTCGCTCTCGGCGCGGCCCTGAGTCTTGTTGGCCTTCCCGGCCTCGACGGCGGCTTTGAGCAGGACAGGCTTGGCATTGGCGGGGAGCTTATCCCACGCGGCCTTGCGGATGACGAGAGCGCCGGTCAACGGCGCCCAATTGAGTTCGAGCATGTGCGGGGCGCGATCGAATATCTGAGTGGCGAGCGCGGCGAAGGGCGGAGCCGGCACGCAATTGATGAGGCCCGTGTCGAGCATCGGCACAATATCGGCCGTCTCCAGGGGCACGGGCTGGTAGCCGGCGCTCTTCCAGAGTTGGACCAATTCCGTGTCGCCGGCCCAGGTGAACAGCTTGAATTTCTTCAGGTCCTCCGGAGTGCGCATGGGCTGCTTGGAGAAGAACCGGACCCAGCCGGCGTCGGACCAGAACAGCACGAAAAACCCGGCCTTCTCCATCCGCTTTTCGAGAGCGGGCTGGAGCTTGGCGCCAATGTAATCCACTTCCTCGAGCGAACGGAAAATCATCGGTGCGGTCTGGAGACCCGTGACGCCCTTCTCGATCTCCGCCAGCCCCGCGGCGGTGAGCATCGCGGCGTCCAGGGCGCCCAGTCGCATTTGACTGACCATCTTGGCTTCGCCGCCGAGCTTGCCGCCGGCGTAGATTTTCAGGTTCACGCCGCCGCCCGGCGCCTTGCGCCAGGCCTCGCGCAACTCCAGCAGCGTGCGGTGGTAAGTGGTGCCCTCGGGCGCCAGCGTGCCGAGGGATATGGTGGTCGCGGCGCGCGCGCCGCCGGTCAACCCAACCCCGAGGGTCGCAAGCATGAAGATTCGTTTCATCATTTGCATAAATCGTCGCCTATCGATGGGAGTTTCGCTACTTCGTGGCGCTTTCTTTCGCGGCGTCGGAGGCCGGCAGAAACAAGTCGTCGGTGCGGTCCAGCAGCCAGCGGGCCCGATGTTGCGCCAGGTGATTGACGAGACGGGATCCCGGAACGGCATCGGGATTGATCGCCAGCGCCTTCTTGAGCAGCATTTCAAACTCCGCCTTGTCCTGCTTTTCAATCGACACGGCCTCGGCCAGGCTGACGTAAGGCGACGCGAGTTGGCCCTTCGAGAGTTCGATGACCCGGTCAAAGTGCTTGCGAGCGCGTTCGGCCGGATCGCCCGTCGCGCTGCGCCGGACCATCTCATAGCTGATGAGCAGCGAGTGAATGGCGCCGTTGTCAAAACGATCATCCAGGGCCAGCGCCCGGTCGAGCAGCGCTTCGACGACGAGCTGATCGGAGAGCAGCGCGGGGTCGTCTTTCGCCACGGAAATGGCCGCGCCCCACGCGGCGGCGGTCCAGAAGAGCAGGGGCACATCGCGCTGAGTGGCGCGTCCGGCGGCGTCTCTGGGGCTCGTTTTGAGCGCGGCCTCGAAACCGGCGTGCCGCGCTTCCAGCCCGCGCAGGCCGTAGCCCCGGGCGCGGAGGAACAGCCTCTTGGCCCGTGCTCGCGCGGCGTCGGAGCCTGCGAGGTCGGTCTGCTCCTTCTCATCGGCCTCCT
>DASTLJ010000158.1:0-3131 GCA_035715125.1 Verrucomicrobiia bacterium | reverse complement strand
CTGCCTGGTGTCGGGCGAGATGTCCTCCTCGGGGAAATCGATGTGCGCCTCCACGTGGGCCAGGGTGCGCATCAGCTCATCGCGAAGGTGGTTGATGCGTTGCGAGAGTTTGCCGGCGAGTTGCTCGTGGGCGGCCGCCAGCGCCAACTCGGTGCGCGAGTGAATCAGGTCGGCCACCGCTTCGGCTTGCGCCAAGTCGATGCGGCCGTTGAGAAAGGCGCGTTTGGTGAATTCGCCGGGTTGCGCCAGGCGCGCCCCGTTTTCCAGCAGGGTGTCGAGCACCAGCTTGGCGGGAAGCAATCCGCCGTGACAACTGATCTCGACCGTGTCTTCCCGCGTGAACGTGCGCGGCGCCCGCAGGACGGCCAACAACACGTCGTCGATCACGCGCTGCTCCCGTTCGATCCGCCCGTACTGAATGGTGTGGGTCGGCGCCGCGGAAGGTTTGCGCGAGGACGGCCCGAGCGGAACGAAGCACCGGTCCGCCAACGCCAACGCCTGGGGACCAGACAAGCGAATGACGGCCAGCCCGCCTTCCCCCAGCGGAGTGGCGATCGCCGCAATCGTATCGTCGAGCATCATGGCAGATCCGAAGCTCCTGGCGCGGGCGTCCGCGCGCGCGGATGCCGGCGCGACTCACCTCGTGATCGCCGAAGCTCGGAGATCAATCAACATGGCGGCATTGGCCCGCCCGGTTTTCGGCGTCCCGGCCCTGCAGGAAGAGCCGCGCTTTTTCGTAGCTTTTCTTGTGCAGGTAATGGAGCAGCGACGGGTCGGTCTGCGCGGGCAGTTGGCGGGTCAATTCCTCGAGACGCGAGAAGTGCGGCCGCAAGTCCGGCTTGGGCTGGGCCGTGGCCGTGGCCGTCGCCAGGGCCGCCACCGCTTGCTCCAGTTCCAGCAGCGCCTGAAGGATTTTTTGTTCCGTGTCGGTCATGGGGACATCGATAGCGCAATCGGTCGTTTCCACCAAGGGCAAACCTCCGTGGGCGTTGTAACTGCCAGTTGTGAGGTCCGCCTTTACCCTTATCGTTTCCGCTGGATCCCGCGGGCATCAAAGCTGCCATCGTTGCGGCCCAACGATCCGTCAGAACCGAGCACACAGGTCTGAGTGAAGCGATGCCATGGCTGTCGTCGGCCCGAGAGCCTGTGCAGCAGTTGCACAGGCAGATATCCGTGAAATCCGGGACATCCGTGGTCGCCTCAGACTATTGGTTTCCCAGAATGAGTACAACCAACAGCACCATCGTTGCGCCAAGGATATGGCAAGAGCGACCCTCGAGTTGCGCCAGCAGAGGTCGACCACGGATGTCCCAGATTTCACGGATAAGAAGATGCTGTCGGAAGTGAGTGACTGTCACCATATCAGTGCAAAGGTGAGAAAGTCGGTTGCTTGTAATCGGCTTTCTCAGGGGGGTTGTCCGAACCCACAGTGTCCGGCGCGTGAATGGTGGGACATGTATAATCCCGGGGGAGAAGCCCCACTGCTATTAATCAAGCCGGGGTTCTCTCGGTGGCCATTCTTCCCAATGCCCAGTGCCCAATGCCCAATGAATGACCAAGCCCCAATGCCCAAAGCTCGACCAAAACAGCCGCAGGGGCCGTCCTGAGCGCCACTTGGGCATTGGGCATTCTTTGGTCATTGGTCATTGGTCATTGGTCATTTAAGTTGCTCCTTGAAAAACGGTTTACTCCTCGAATGATGTCGTGCGTGAAGTACGACGTGAAGCCGCGGCGCGCCCCGCGCTACCTCGGCATCGAAGGCGGCGGCACACGCACCGTGGCGTTGCTGGAGGAGTCCGACGATGACCGCGCCTTGCGCATCGAAGCCGGGCCGGCCAATTTGCGGTTGCTGACCGATGAGCAACTGGCGCGGCATTTCCGCGACATCGCCCAGGCGTTACCCAAACCGACCGCGATGGCCATCGGCATGGCCGGCGCTCGGACGGAGAGCGATCGGGAACGCATCCGCCGCGCCGCCGCCCGCGCCTGGCCCGACATTCCCTGCTACGCGACGAATGATTTGGAAACCGCGCTGATGGCGGCCGAGGAAACTCCGGGACAGGGCGAGGCAATGCCGCGTCCCGTCCGCCCCGCTCAAGGCGCGGCAGGCGCCGCGCGGCTTCCTCCAACCCGCGTGCTCGTCCTCAGCGGCACCGGTTCGTGTTGTTTCGGGCGAACCCGGGATGGCCAGACCGCGAAGGTCGGCGGGTGGGGGCATCTCCTGGGCGACAAGGGGAGCGGTTATGAGATCGGCCTGCGCGCGCTCAAGGCGGTCGTTTATTATTTCGATTGCGACGGGAAATGGCCGCGGCTGGGACGGCGTCTCCTGCGCGCATTGCAACTCAACGAGCCGGATCAGTTGATCGACTGGGCCCGGAGCGCCAGCAAGACCGACCTGGCCGCCTTGGCGGTGGAAGTGTTTCGGGCCTGGAGCAGCCACGACCGAATCGCCGCGGACGTTCTCGAAGCGGCCGCCGAGAGCCTGGCCCGGGACGCGGTGAGCTGCGCCCGGCGCCTGGCCAGGGAGGGTGGGCTGGTCCAATTCGTCCTGGCGGGAAGTGTTCTGCTCAAGCAGCCGCGATTTGCGAGGATGCTCGGGCGGGAACTGAAACGACGCTGGAAAGGAGCCATCATCTCGCCGCTGAAACAGGAGAGTGTTCGTGGGGCAGTGGCTTTGGCCGAACAACATTTTCCGCCAGTATCCCGGGAGCGCATCCCGCCCGCCGCTTCCAGCTCAGCGGTGACTCGACGACGGAATACCGTGTCCGCCCAGCCGGTTTCGTTCGATCCCATCCCATCGCTGGCCAATTCCGCGACGGAACAGCGCCATCCGCTCTCCTTCGGGCTCGACCGGCTCTCGTTGCCGCAGGCGATCGCGCTGATGCTGCGGGAGGACGAAAGAATCCCGGCCGCGCTGCTGGCGGAGCGGAAGAAGATTGAGCAAGGCGTGAACCGAAACGTGCGTTCCTTCCGGCAGGGAGGCCGCTTGTTTTATGTGGGCGCGGGCACGAGCGGACGATTGGGCGTCCTGGACGCGAGCGAGTGTCCGCCCACCTTCCGGACGGACCCTGAATTGGTCCAGGGCCTGATCGCGGGAGGACAGCACGCCTTGTGGGAGGCGGTGGAAGGAG
>DASTLJ010000157.1:0-2729 GCA_035715125.1 Verrucomicrobiia bacterium | reverse complement strand
GGCTGCTCGAGCCGCAGCCGCAGCCGCCGCCCCGCGACCCGCCGATCCGTTTCCGAAAAAACGTCCCGGACTGCTGGATCGGGCTCGAGCTCGTCGAGGGCAGGAACCGACAGGTCCGGCACATGACGGCGGCCATCGGCCATCCCACGTTGCGGCTGTGGCGCGTGGGCATCGGCGGGCTGGAGTTGGGGCCACTGATGGCCGGACGGTGGCGCGTTCTATCGGTAGCCGAGCGGAGACTGGTTCTGGCAGAGCACAGCCTGTAGCCGCCGACGTAAGGAGGCGGACTCGTTCGCCCACCCAGTCCGTCCGCCTCCTTACGTCGGCGGCTACGAGCCGTGTGAAAAATCCGTGTTTAACGCTTCAACGTTTTAACGCTTCAACGAACCCTCACCGATACGGCTGGTGCAACTCGACCTTCGCCGCCCGTTTCGCGCGGAACTTGATGTTGAGGCACTCGACGCCCACGGAGAACGCCATCGCAAAATAGATGTAGCCCTTGCCGATGTGGCCGTGGAGTCCCTCGACCACCAGCACGAAGCCGATGAGCAGGAGGAAACTCAGCGCGAGCATCTTCAAGGTCGGATGTTTGTCGATGAACGCGCTGATGTAGCCGCTGAACGCGAGCATGAAGACCATCGCCAGCACCACGGCCCCGATCATCACGCCGATCTTTTGCGCCATGCCGACGGCGGTGATGACCGAGTCGAGGGAAAAAACGACGTCCAGCAGCATGATCTGGACGAGCACACTCGCGAAGCTGGCGGCCATCTGCCGGGTCTTCACCCCGTCCTCCACTTCGAGCTTCTCGTGAATTTCCTTCGTGGACTTGTAAAGCAGGAACAAGCCGCCCATCAGGAGAATGAGGTCGCGCGGGGAAACCTCGTGGTTCAGGCCGAACCAGGTAATTGTCAGGAGCGGAGTCGTGGCTTTGATCATCCAGGCCAGACTGCACAGGAGCAAGACGCGCGTGATCAGCGCCAGGCCCAGCCCAAGCTGCCGGGCTTTGCCCTGTTGTTCCTTGGGCAACTTGCCGGCGAGGATCGAGATGAAGACGATGTTGTCGATGCCCAGGATGATTTCGAGAAAGGTCAGCGTGACCAGACTGATCCAGATTTCAGGACTTGAGAGCCAATCGAACATAAGTGGCGGAATGGAAGACTGAGCGCGGGAAGCGAGTCAACCGCGGGCGGGTGGAAACTCGGTGCTCCTTTTCCACTTCAAATGCCGACGGGAGCGCGGACAGCCATGTCCGTGAGATCTTTCCCCGTGGGGCACGGTCGCGCGGACAAAGCTGTCCGCGCTCCTGCGCGTCTTATCGCGGATCGGCGTAGCTGCTGCTGGCCGTAGCCTGCGACGCCCACTGGCGGGTGCCGTCGCGGCCGACGAGTTCGACGGCGTCGATCTCGTTCCAGCCGGGCACGCGCCGCGTGTCCAGATACACCTTCACGCCCTTGGCGTAGATGTTGCCGGACACCGGGAAAACTTTTTCGATGGGCGCTTCGCCGGGTTCGGCGACGCCCTCCCAAATAATCTGTTCCTGCCCGTTGGGAAGGACAGCGGCCACCTTGGAGATCGCGCCCGGATTGTAGGTTTCGCGGACGCGCACTTCAGCAAGGTAAACTTGGTTCGAATAGTCGAGTTTCAGCCATTCCTCGCCGCCATCCGGAAGCCGCGAGGCCCAGGCGGTGGAGATGTCGCCAGCCTGGTGGGTATCGGGGGCACCGGTGGCCTGCTCCTCGCCCCACGCGCGGCGGACGGGCTGGCCGGGTGGATAGGCTTGCGCGTCGGGCGCTTCCAATCCGCTCAGGCTCCCGATGCGCGGTCCACGGCCGCGCAAGTTCAGGTTGCCAAGGGCCTGCACCTGGTCCTGCAACTGGCCAATCTGGTTCAGGGCCGAATTCAAACGGCGCTGGGTGGAGGCCAATTCGGCCCGGGCCTGGTTCAACTGGCGGACGCTCTCCTGCAAATCCGCCGCCGTCACCGGACCGGCCGCGGCGTCTCCCTCACCTTCCTTGGCGTGGGCCGCCGTTTCGGCGCGGAGGGTGTTGATTCGGTCCCGGAAGCGCAGTTCCTGGATGACGAAAAGGCCGACAAAAATCAGGGCAACGAGGAGAAAGATGCCTTTGGTGTGGTTCATTGGCTTGGTGTTGAGTTGTCAGCCGTACGCTTCTGTTAGACGGGAAGGAGCTGGCATTTGCTTCACGGGCGCAAGATTTTCCGTGAACAGTTGAAGCGTTGAAGCGGGACCGAGTTCGGCGGCTCATCATGCATCACGCATCACGCATCGCGCATCACGCATCACGATTCATATTCCCGTTTCCCCTTTCACGCTCACGACCGGAGCCTCGGACGCCCATTTTGTCATTTGCCGCGGCGTTGGGCTCCATTACCCTAATTCCGTGTCAGTGTCGGACCGTCAACTGTTTGGGATCGCCGTCGTGCTTTACGGCTTGAGCACGCTCTATGCGCTGTTCGTGCATCGGGCTGGGTTCCGAAAGGACACTTGGATCAATTACTCTCTGCTGTTTGGCGGGGCTGCCTTCCACACTTGGGCAATGTTCGAGCGCGGCTTCTCGTTGCAGCGCTGTCCCATCAACAATCTTTACGAGGCCACGATATTTGTTGCCTGGACCATCGTCGCGGCCTACCTGCTCATCGGCGCGTGGGGCAGGCTGCGGTTTCTCGGAGCGTTTGTGTCGCCGTTGCTGCTCGCGTTGGGCGTGTTA
>DASTLJ010000156.1:0-1969 GCA_035715125.1 Verrucomicrobiia bacterium | reverse complement strand
CTCTTGACCGTGACCTGGGACCAGCCGCGCTCGAGCCGGACCAACGGCGCGGCGGCGGAGAAAATTTCCTTCACCGGGGTCGAAGCGCAGGGCGTGGAACGAGAAACCGGCGGCATCGTTTTGCTGGCCAAGCCGCCGCTGCAAGTGGTCGAAACGGCGGCGACCGATCCGCTGGTGCGGATTGATCCGCGCGAACTGCCCGAGTGGGCGGGGATCTCGCCCGGCGGGAGCGTGGGCGGCGAAACCGTGGTGCTGGCTTATCGCTACCTGCGTCCGGGCTACACCCTGGGCGTGGAAGCGAGGCGCTTTGCGGAGGCCACGGTGTTGCAGGCGCTGGTGGAGAGCGCGCGCTTGACCACGATCGTGGCGGACGACGGCCAGATAATGACCCAGATGATCCTGAGCGTGCGTCACAACGGTCTGCAACATCTCGAAGTGGAATTGCCAAAAGGCGCGAAGGTCTGGTCGGCCTTCGTCGCCGGCCAACCGGTGCGCCCGGCGACCCGCGCGGGAAAGTTGTTGTTGCCCTTGGAACCCTCCAGCAGGGACGACGCGCCGGCCTCCATTGAAGTGACCTTCGTCGGCAGCCAGCCCTTCCCCCGCGCCAAGGGCCAAGTCAGGCTGCTCTCGCCCAAGTTCGACGTGCCGCTGAAGAACGCGCGCTGGGATCTTTACCTGCCACCTGACTACGACTACACGAAGTTCGAAGGCAGCATGACGCATGCAGCCGAGACGGCGCCAGTCGTGCAGGTCTATTCGTCGCGCGAGTACTTCAAACAGGAGGAGGCGAACAAGCTGGCGAAGAAGACCGAGGTCATGAATTTCCTGAGCAATGCTCGCCGCCGCTTGTCGGAAGGCAAACTCAAAGGAGCGAGCGACGACTTCAGCCAGGCGCTGCGCTTGAACAAGGACGGCGCGGACGAGCAGGCGACGCGCGAATTGGACGCGCTCAAGGAGGAGTTGGGGCGCAGCCAGAGCAGCAACCTGATCGAGGCGCAACGCGAATACTCCGCCGCCAACGCCAAGAGCTACGTCGGCAAAGCCGCCGCCGCGGACCTCGCGGCGGCCCAGGACGGACGGCAGGTCGCCCAGCAGGTGCAATACGACGCCGACACCGCCCAACAACAGTGGAGCGCTCTGCAGCGGGCCCAGGAGGTGACCGTGGCCAAAGTGCAACCGCTCCGCGTTAACCTGCCAACCCGCGGAGAGCGCCACAGCTTTTCGCAGGTGTTGCAGACGGAGGTGAACCAGGCGATGACCATCACCTTCGCGGCGGCAAACCACAAGGCGGCCAACTGGTTCAAGACGGCGCTGACCATGGCCGGCGGGTTTCTCCTCTGGTGGATTTTCGTCAGCGTGGTCGTCAGCCGCCAGCCGCGTCCGACGCAGACGGCGAGCGTGTCCGCTTGACAGCGATGAGATTTTAGATTTGCGATTTGGTGCTTCGAGAAGCGTGCCCGGGAGGGGCACGAGCTGGTCAGTGCGTTTGCACGAGCAAGTGCATGACTCCACCGATGAGCGCTTAGCTCAACGATTCCATTCGGTGTTCCCGGTGTCCTCTGTGGCACACAGGCTGGGGAAGCCACAGAGGACACAGAGATCACAAAGAACTGGGACAGCAAGATCTCCTTTTGCGTTCTTTGCGTTCTCTCGCGGCTAAAAACCCGTGAGACATTTTTACGAGAATTTCAAACTGAGAATCTAAAATCGCAAATCGATCCCCGGGAGCATCCTCACGCGCATCCCGTCCAACCAGCCATGAAACACACCCTTTGCTGTCTGCTCGCCTGGCTGGCCCTCATACCGCCAGGCTTCACCTCAGGCTTGATCATCCTTCACGAAGAGGATTTCTGGCGACAACCACCCCCTCGCCTCGTCCCGCCCGACCTGATTCCTCCACCGTGGCCCCCGCCGCGGCCTCCGCACCCGCCCCACCCGCCGCACCCGCCGGTTTGGGCGCCCCTGGAAA
>DASTLJ010000155.1:0-6712 GCA_035715125.1 Verrucomicrobiia bacterium | reverse complement strand
GGGCGCGGATGAGATCCAGTGCGTCGAGTGTGGGAACCGCTTTCCCAAGGACAGCGCGATGCAGTATGGCGCCACCTGGGTCTGCGCCGGCTGCAAGCCCCGCTTCATCCAGAAACTGCGCGAGGGCGCTGCCACCGGCGGGGCGCTCACAACGCAGACTGGCGTCTACGTCGATCCCGAGACCCTGGTTTCCCAGGCCCTGTCGCGCGGACCTGCCATCGAGATCGGCTCGTGCATCGGCCGGGCCTGGGAGTTGATGAAGTCCAACTTCTGGCTGCTGGTCGGGGCCACGCTCGTGAATGGGCTTTGCCAGGGCGCCGCCAGCAGCATTCCGGTCCTCGGCTATTGCTCCGGCCCGGTGCTCCAGGGTCCATTGCTGGGCGGGCTTTACCTGCTCTATTTGAAACTGGCGCATGGCGAGGAAGGCATGTTTGGCGACGCCTTCTCCGGCTTCTCCAATTTCGTTCAACTCATGCTGGCCAGCGTCGTCGGGACGCTGCTCATTTACATGTGGTTTGTGCCCGGCGGGATCTGTTTGTTCATCGGAATTGGGAGCAACAATGAAACGATGGTGATCGTCGGCGCCGCCCTGGCGGTCCTTGGCCTGCCCTTCGCCATCTATCTCGTGGTGGCGTGGATCTTCAGCTACCTGCTGATCATGGATCGAAAGTACGACTTCTGGACCGCATTCAACGTCAGCCGGAAGGTCGTCAACAAATGCTGGTGGGGAATGTTCGGGCTGTTGATTGTGCTCGGCTTGATCCAAATCCTCGGCTTCCTTGCCTTGTGCCTCGGCATCTTCGTGACGATGACGCTCTTGTACGGCGGAATTATTTACGCCTATGATGACATTTTCCACGGCCGGAAACCGGCCGGTTGAGCCGCGCCGACGCTCGCCGTCCAGGCGGCTGCAGCATGAACAGCACCGACACGAAACCTCTCCATGAACCGGCTCTTGAAAGGAGTCCCGCCTTCAGGCGGCAGGACGTCCCGCCGGCTAAAGCCGGGACTCCGTGCAAGCAGCCGCCGTTCACGGCCCCAATGCGCGATGCTCGAATCGTGGAAGCTTTCCATGAACCGGCTCTTGCAAGAAGTCCCGCCTTCAGGCGGCAGGACGTCCCGCCGGCTAAAGCCGGGACTCCGTGCCAGCAGCCGCCGTTCACGGCCCCAATGCGCGATGCTCAAATCGTGGAAGCCCTCCATGAACCTGGTAGGGCCGACCTGCAGGTCGGCCTGGACGTGCGGCAGCGCGTCCCTACCTCGGTTCAAGGGTTCAAGGGGCGAATCAATTCGGTGGATTCTCTTCCGCAAGCCGTTATTGAGACTGGATCGGGAAGGCATATGTCCCGGCACCTGCCGCTCTGGATCAGTCTTGCGTTCGTGGGCTTTGCGTTGGGCGCGCAGTTTGCCGTCCGCTGGCAGATTCCCTTTCCGCAGTGCATGTTGCGGAAGTTCACCGGCATTCCATGCCCCACTTGCGGTTGCACGCGCAGCCTGCTGGCGTGGTCCAACCTCGATTTGGCCGCCGCTTTCCGGTTCAACCCGCTGTTCTTTGTCCTTTGCCTCGGAGTGCTGGGGTGGCTTGGCCTGTGGTGCGTCGAGCGGCTCACGGGCCGCGCCTGGCTCGAGCGCTGGGCCACCCAAGTACGCCGTGCTCCGGTCTGGAAGGTCTTCCTCGCGCTCGCCGTGGTGAACTGGCTGTATTTATGGCTCAAGCTGCCGCGATAGCGGATATCTTTAGCGTGCCGCCAGGCACGCCGGGGAGCGCACGCGGCCCGCGTGCCGAATCCGGCGGCCCGCCGGATTCTCGTTCCACAAACTTCCTGGTACCCAAGGTTGAAGTGTGTGGAACGAAGTTTTCGGCGAGCCGCCGAAAACGGCATGCCAGCGGCATGCGCTCCCCACCAAAGTCCCACGCGATAGCCGGCGTGCGCCGCTCCTGCCTGCGATGAGCTCGGGAGTTGCCGCCGCCTGTCCGAAATGCCGCAGCGCCCTCCCCGGCGCGTTGTGCAATACCCCCGCGCCCGTGCGTTGTCCCGCATGCGACGCGTTGATGCAGGTGGAACTCTTTCCCGCGTTCTTTCAGCCTGCCGCCGCAGGGCAATCCGCCGAACCCATCGTCGAGGAAGGCGTTTCCAGTTGCTTCTATCATGAGCAGAAAAAAGCCGTGACCCATTGCGACGCCTGCGGCCGCTTTCTCTGCGCGCTGTGCGACGTCGAGTTCAACGGCCAGCACGTCTGTCCCGCCTGCCTTCAATCCGGCAAGCAGAAGGGCCGGCTGCCGCACCTGGAATCGTCGCGCGCGGTCTGGGACAGCGCCGCGCTGTTCATCTGTCTGGCGCCGCTCCTCCTGTTCCCGGTCGTCATCGGGACCGCGCCCGTCGCCATCGGTGTCGCGATCTTCTCCTTCTTCAAACCCGGCAGCATTATTCCCCGTACCCGCATCCGCGCCTGGCTGGCGATTGGCCTCAGCCTGCTCGAAATCGCCGTGTGGGTGTACATCTTCTTCTACGCCGACTGATGCCTGTCCCCGCGCCCAAAACCCAATTGCCGCCGGCCTACAAAAAGCTGCCGGGCCGAGGGACCAATTTCCTCGAGCGCATCACCCTTTACCTGGCGTCCGACCATTTGCTTTACGTCGCCAGCAGCGGCTTCAGCGAATCCTACCGCCGTTTCTATTACCGCGACATCCACTCCGTCTCCGTCCACAAGACTGCCTCCGGACTGTTGTTCAACGTGCTCTCCGGCACGCTGCTCCTTTTGTGTCTGGTCGGGGCGCTCAGCACGGGCGGCGCGGCGGGCTGGATTGGTTGGGGCATTCCCGCGGCGCTCTGCGTCGCCCTGCTGCTCATCAACATCCTCCGCGGACCGACCTGTGTCTGCGATATTCACACCGCCGTCCAATCGCGCCGGCTCTACTCGGTCAACCGTCTCCCCCGGGCAGCGAGGATCCTGGCCGTGCTCCGCCCCCTCCTGCTCGCCGCCCAGGGCCAGATCGACCCCGACGAATTCCGCCAGCGCATCGACGCCGCCCGGCAAAGCGCTTTCGCGAACGCCGCCCCGCCCGTCATCGGCCACAGCTTCCGGTGACCATTAAGGGGTTCGCTGCTTCGACACTATTGGGCGGGGCTGAGCGGTTTCGGTGGCTACGGTGTGGATTTGGGAATGGCGGCAGGAGAAGGGACTGAAAAAGGCCCGAGTTCAAATCTTGCCGGCCTTGGCGAGGTTCATTAACCTGCGGGTGATATGGAAACCGACTCTTCACAGCCCAATTCACCTTCTTCACCGCCGCCGATCCCTCCGCCTCTGGTGACGCCTCGCCCGGCGTCTTCCGGCGCGCCGACCGCGGTTGGCGTCGCGCCGCGCAAAGAGAAAAAAGGGTCCGGGTGGAGAATTGCCGCAATCATTCTCGGGGTGCTGCTGCTCGGCCTGCTTGGATTCAACGTCCTGAGGGTGGTGCTGTCACTGGCCGATGGAGGCAGGCTGGCTGCGGGGACGCGGTTGCAGGAGGTCACAGTCGAAAGCCACGCCACGCGGGAGAAGATCGCCATCATCCCGGTGCAGGGCATCATCATGGGCGCCAGCCAGCCGGTCGGGCGCACTCTGGCCAAGTCGGTCGAAGAGAAACTGAAGCTCGCCGCAAAGGACCATCGGGTGAAGGCGGTGATTCTGCGGGTCGATTCGCCGGGCGGCGAAGTCCTGGCCTCGGACGACATCGCCAAGGCCATCGAGCGGTTCCAGCAAAAGCACAACAAGCCGGTGATTGCGTCGATGGGCTCCCTGGCGGCCTCGGGCGGCTACTACGTTTCCGCGCCGTGCCGGTGGATCGTGGCCCACGAGTTGACGATGACCGGCAGCATCGGCGTCATCTTCCAAACTCTGAATTTCCGCGGCTTGATGAACAAGGTGGGCATCCGGCCGATAACGTACACCAGCGGCAAGTTCAAGGACATGCTCAGTTTTTCGAAGGAGGTCGACAATTTGACTCCGGAGCAGACGGCCGAATTGAAGGAGGAAGAGGCGCTGGTGCGGAAAATGATCGGCGAAGTGTACGACCGCTTCAAGTCGGTGGTCGCCGACGGCCGCAAACTGGCCAACGGAAAGAACAGTTCCAACGCCGACCCCGGCCGGACCTTGAGCGATAAATGGACGGATTTCGCCGACGGGCGCATCATTTCCGGGACGGAGGCATACGAACTGGGGCTGGTGGATGAACTGGGCGGCTTTGAGACCGCGGTCAAGCGCGCGCTCAAATTCGCGGGCATTCCCGAGGCGAACCTCGTCACGTACCAGGAGCCGTTCGATTTGCTGGACCTCTTCGGCATCCTCGGCAAGTCCGAAAGCAAGGCGGTGAAGGTGGACCTGGGCCTGGATGTGCCGAAGCTGCAGGCAGGGCTGTATTATCTGGCGCCGGCGTTGGTGCGATGACAGGCGCTGCGCGTGAACCAGGTCACCGTCATCGCGCACCCGCTGGTGCAGCAAACGCTCACCAGGCTGCGGGACCGCCGGACCGGCCCTGAGGAATTCCGCCGCGGGCTCGGGCAGGTGGCCGCGCTGATGGTGTACGAGGCGACCCGCTCGTTCCGCACGCACCCGGTGAAGGTCCGCACGCCGCTGGCCGACACGCGCGGGGTGCGGCTTCGCGACGAAGTGGTGCTCGTGCCCGTATTGCGCGCGGGCCTCGGGATGTTGGGCCCGCTCCTGCAGCTCATTCCGGGAGCGCGGGTCGGGTTCATCGGGCTCAAACGGCACGAGAAAACTTTGGCGGCGTCGGCCTATCATAAAAGCTTGCCAGATGACTTAAGCTCGTTTGAAATCATCCTCATTGATCCCATGTTGGCGACAGGGGGCAGTGCTGTCGCCGCGCTGGATCTGCTGGCCGAGCGCGGCTCGAAACGCGTGCGGTTGGTGAGCCTGGTAGCCGCGCCCGAAGGCATCGCGCGGGTACACGAGCAGTTTCCGGGACTGGCCGTTTTCACGGCAGCCATCGACCAGCGGTTGGATAAAAAGGGCTACATCGTGCCGGGGCTTGGGGATGCGGGAGACCGCCTGTTCGGGGTCTAGCCAGAAGCCGTCCGCCAAAACTTTTTGCTGCATGAGCCGCGAAAACCTGTTGATGGTCGCCGACACGGAGAACGACGCCGACATGCTCTACGCCGTGGGCATGTTCGTGCCCGACCCGTTCATCTACCTGCGCGCCAACGGCCGTCCGACCATCGTGTTGAGCGATCTGGAAATCGACCGCGCCCGCCAGGCGGCGCCCCATTGCCGCGTCGTCTCGCTCACGAGGATTCAGGATCGGCTCCGCAAGGCCGGCGCGAAGAAAACTGGCCTTCCCCAGGCCATCCGGCACCTGCTGGCCACCCACCGCATCAAACGTGTCCACGTTCCCGACCAGTTCCCGTTCGGCCTCGCCCGCCAACTCCGCGACCTGAAGGTCCGCGTGAAACCCGCCGGCAGCCTCGTGTTCCCTGAGCGCCAACTCAAGTCCGCCGCCGAGGTGAAGAAGATCAGCGCCGCCCTCATGATGGCCGAGGTCGGCCTGGCCGAAGGCCTCCACGCGCTGAAGAACTCCCGGATCGACCGCAAGCGCCGCCTCGTCTACCACAACAACCCGCTGACTTCCGAGAAGCTCCGGGCCATCATTGACACTGCCATCATCCAGGCGGGCGGATTGCCGCGCCACACCATCGTGGCCGGCGGCCGGCAGGCCTGCGATCCACACGAACGCGGCTCGGGCATTTTGCGCGCCCACGAGACGATCGTCATCGACGTTTTCCCGCGCTCGCAGAAGACCGGTTATTTCGGAGACATCACCCGCACCGTCGTCCGCGGCCGGGCCAGCGATGCCATCCGCAAGCTTTACGACACAGTAGGCCGCGGGCAGGCGGTCGCCTTCAAAAGCCTTCGCGACGGCGCCAGGGCGAAGGAAGTTCACGCCAGAATCCTCGAATTCTTCGAGCGCGAGGGCTTCAAAACGGGCCGCAAAAACCGACGCATGCATGGGTTTTTCCATGGCACCGGCCACGGCGTCGGCCTGGAACTGCACGAAGGTCCGCGCATCGGCCCGGTGTCGAAGGACATCCTGCGCTCCGGCCAGGTCGTGACCGTCGAACCCGGCCTCTACTACCGGGAGCTCGGGGGAGGCGTTCGTCTGGAGGACCTGGCCCTGATCACCGCCAATGGCCCGCGCAACCTGACGAAGTTCGAGAAGGTGCTCGAGGTGTGAGACGGCCGGGTGGCGTGGGCCGAACGGGGCGAGGTTTCGACGGGGAGTAAACAGCAAACAGTAATCAGTAATCAGTAATCAGTAATCAGTATGCAGTTTTTAGAGCAGTTTCAATAAAACCGTCGCCATAGAATCCGGGAATTCCGCAGAGAAATCACTGAGACAAGGGGCCTCCTGCGGCTACAGTAGAAGGCAAAATGCTCTAGCTTCACAGCGCCCTTTCGGAATCGGATGCCGAACACTGCTGACTAAACACTGATTACTGATTACTGATTACTTCGCCCTCCCCAGCTCCGACAAGTATCGAAACAAGTCCCGCAACTCGGCGCGCGTGAGGTGATCGACGAGTCCCGAAGGCATGACTGACCCGCGCTCAACCTGTGACACGATCTGGTCGCGGCGGAGGCGGACGACCTGGTTTCGCGCCACGTCGCGCATCGCCAGTTCGTTCGCATCGCTGCGGACGCGGTAGCCAGTGTAGGT
>DASTLJ010000154.1:0-21133 GCA_035715125.1 Verrucomicrobiia bacterium | reverse complement strand
GGATGCCTTCGCGTTCGAGCAAAGGCCCTTGCTCGATGTGCAATTCGACGAATGCGCTGTAGCACCCGCGAGACAGCCGCACCGATTCAAGCGCCGCCTCCGCGCAACCGGCCCGCCTGCGCCATTGTTCGAGTGTCACTCCTTCGCTGTCCCGTAGGCCAGCGGCCTTCTCCGGCGCGAGCACCCCCGAGAGCAGCCGGCTGCCCAGGCACCCGATCCCTAAACGCGTAGGCTCCTCGGCGGTGAAGACGATCAGTTCGACCGCGCGGGCCGGCTCGAATCCCGCCCGCTTCAGCGCACGAATTGCCTCGAGACCCCCAAGCACGCCCACAACCCCGTCGAATTTTCCCGCGTTCGGGATGGCGTCGATGTGCGACCCGGTCGCGACGGGCGGCAATGCCGGATTCTTGCCCGGCCAGCGCGCGAAGAGATTGCCCACTGCGTCTTCCCGCAGCGCCAACCCGGCATCACCGCAGAGTTGCTTGACGAACTTCCGCGCCCGGAGGTCCGCCTCCGAGAAAAGGACGCGCGTGACCACCGGGGCCGGTTGCTCGGAGATTTCGGCGAGCGCGTCGATTTCTCGCTGCAGCGCGGCCGAATCGATTTGCACCTGGAGCGTTTCGGACACCGGGGCGATTAGACCGGGTGCGCGACAGGAATTCCAGTTCCCCGTAGCCGTGACCACGAGGGGAGCGGGAGGTTAGTACTCCACGCGATAATAGCCGGTGAGACTCGTGGCTGCGGGGTCTGTTGCTGTCACCAGCGAGCCAGTCCCCTCGATGGCGAACACGGGAGACCACGGGCCGCCGCTGGGCGAAGCGCTTCGGCTGACCTGATAGTGGGTGCCTTCCTCCGCGTAGAACTGGAATTGGAACTGAGAGCCGGCGCGCGATGGATTGAGCAGGCGCAACGAGTAGAGTCGATAAAACGCCGCGTCGCTCGTCCCCGCAGGGACGGTGACCGTGATGACGCCGCCGGTGGGAACGGCCGTCTCGGTGAGAACAGTGCGCCACGCCCCGGAGCCGAGGCTGGAGGAGCGTTGCACGGAATAACCGACCTCGCTTGCTGAGGGAAATTGAAAGATGACATTAGCGCCGTCGCGCGACGCCTTGAACAGTTGCACCGGCGTCGGCGCGTAGAAGCCGGGAGATTTCGCGGTGAACAAAATGGGGGAATAAAAAAGCGCCGCTTCATCCGGCGCAAGGGTGGGCGCGACGGGATCCCAGCCATACTCGGCGGTGAACAGGCACGAGATGAACTGCTGATTCTGACGGTCCCATTTGCGCACAACGGTGGAATCCGGCGGGTTCATGGGACAATCGTTAAAGTCAGCGCAAAATCCGCAGGCGTACTGGGGCAGAACGCCGGAGACCGATTCGCCCGCCGGGAATGTGACGCACATCGGGGGCCACGGTTCCCCTACGAACGTGATTCGCTTCGGCACCGGCAGCCACAGGAATCCGCCCTCGGGCCGGCGTAGCATCGCCGCGCCGTCGGCCCATCCGGTTTGAGACGTGAACTCGTTGGCTGGCCCAAAAGTCCGGCTCAAGGGATCCCAGGGAAGAAAGAAACTTCCGGAGGGCAGGCCAGCGAAGAGGTTTGAAACCGTGTTGTTCCCCGCATTGAATGGGTTGGCGACGAGGTTCGATCCAGCGACGAACTCCGCGTCGCTGTATCCGATGACGTTGACCGAGTAACGCGTTTGTGCAGTGGCCTGGGAGAATCCACCCCCGGCGAGCAGGAGAATCGCGGCGATGCGGAAGGGATCCCCAAGGCGAGGTCGCAAGGATTTCATGCGTTCAAATACTGATTGGTTATCGCTGAACAAAAATCGAAACTGCCTGATTGTCAAGACCGAGCGGCAACCCAAATCCACACGTAATTTCGGACAGCAGGCCTTAACCACGGAGGAACACGAATGGACTTCATTCTCGTGGAAGATTTCTTTCCACGGAATGTAAAACAATTTGCCACGAGTCGAATCGGAGGCCGACCGCGCGACGATAACCCGTTGAGTGGGAGGCTCCATTTGTTTTCGCCGGTTGGCATCATCTTTGCATACCGGTATTTCGCAGCACCGGCCGTGCTCACTGAGACAGAATAGGACGTCTCAGTGAGAAGGTTACAGCGAATCATCCTGTCATTGGATGATGAGTGGGCCGTGCGCAAAATGCTCAGCTAAGAATCGCCTGCTAATAACTAGCGATGTCGAGCCCGCCGCCTGTCGACAGGAGGTCGAACGGGTGTTTGCTGGCAACCGATCTCACAGCTTTTTCTGAGTCCAACTTCGATTTCTGGCGCTTGGGCGTCAGGGAAACCCTGAGTGGGGTGAGCCGTGTCTCAAACCCTGTTCTCACTGGAACGCCGAGCTGCGGCTCATGTTCTACAATGCGGGTTCCAAGTGGGATGAATGAAAGTACACATGACAAACACACACAGAACACTAGTGGGCGGGATCCTGGCCTTGGGCCTGGTCTTGCCAATGGCAACGGTGAATGGACAAAGCCAGCCATCGGCCAAAGTCACGGCCAAGACGGCCAATCTGATCTTGTTGCCGGAAACCACCGGCACGGGCGGCTGGCAAACCTTGTTGGCCAACACGATCAAAACAGCCAATCAGAAAGACATGTTCATCGGCGCCTCGTTCGAAGTCGGCCTGTACACTCGAACCCTGGTCAAAAGCCGCAACCTGGTGCCCGACACCTCCATCGCCAAGGGCGACGTGGAGGTCCGCGTGCTGCTCGACGGGCACGCTGTTGAGCCTGGCACAGTGGTGTTCGGCCGGAGGTCCCAAACGCTCACCGCCACGTTGGAGGGAGCCATCGGGGGTTGTCTGAGTCTGGTCACCAACCTCGACGGGTCCGTGAGCATTGTCGTGGATCCGCTTTGCGTAACTCCCGAAGAGATCGAGCTGATCCTCTCGACGCTGGACGCGGCGACGTTCAACTTCGTGGCCGTGGACGTGCCCCAAGGGATCCACACCATCAGCGTCCAGGCCCGGATCGACACCTCGGGCAGCGCCCAGCAAGGTTCGTTCGCCGCGACTGGAACGGTCGGCAAGGGTACCCTGACAGTTGAATCCGTCCGGCTGATAAAAGATCCGAATGTGGTTCTGGAAGTCCCATAGCACTCTCGGGCTATGGGGGGCAGGGGGGCGGAAGTTTGCTTTCCTTATCCGTCGATGGGTTCGCAGGCTTCCAGCTCCCCCGCCCGAAAAATGCCTTGCGCGCGTTGGCCATCTTGTAGCGTGGTCAACGGGCCCTCAACGCTTCGAGCTACGCGAATTCGTCCCAAGATACCGCGGCGTCACCGTAAAGTCGAAGAGGTGCCGATTGGATAGCGACCGTCACGCTGAGTGACGACGCGCCGTCCGCGACATCCAGGCCCCAACGACATTGCGGTGGCGTCCGCGGTTTCTGGCCGCCCTGTGGGAATCTCATGGCGCCTCGGTCAGCCGTTCACGCGCCTGCACCAACAAGCGTTTCAGCCGTGCCGGCAGGCGGCCGACGAGGGGATCGAACTGTGTCATGCGCTCGGCCGCCCGCGCCAGGAGCCGCACCATTCCGCAAGCATCCGCGACGCTCACGAACTCAGCCGCAAGGCGTCCGCGCGGGCCGCAATTGTGATAATTGCCCAAGGCGATGCAAACGCCCGCAGTGGTCAGCCCCAATTCCTGGTACGCCGTCGCCTCGCAAGTGCCCCCCGACATCAACGCGCGTTGAAAGGCGAATCGCCGATCTTCACTTTGCAGGTCGTCAGCGACTTCCGTCAGGAAGCGCGTCGCCTTCGAATCAAAGATCGACGAGCGATCACCGACGCGAATGATAACGCCGCGCCCCATCGCCACCGAAGGCAACTCCTTGCTGGTTTCCAGCGAGATCACAAGTCCGCCCCGCGGGAGTAATCCCGCTCCGGCCACGGTCAATGCCCCCATGAAACCGACTTCCTCCGCGCGGGAAATGACGCCGATGACATGGACCTTCCGGCCAAGCCGTTTGAGTTCGATCAGCGCGGCGAGGACCGACGCGACACCTACCAGGTCGTCGCACGAGCGCCCGTGGATGCGCCCATCGCGCACGGCGAAATCCTCCATCTCCCAAACTGCGAAGGTGGGGCGCGGGTACGGCGCTAGCGTAGCTGCAACCGTGAGGTCGCGGGACGCGGACGCTTGAGCTTGGGCGTCGGCATCGAGTTCGTGACCGCTTGTGAATCCAGCCCGCGACCTCACGGTCGCAGTTACGCTAAGCGCATACGGACGCGGCCGGTGGGCCGTGGCGCGCCGCGTGGCACGGAGTTCGAGTTGCTTGGGGGCTCCTTCGCCCACACGCCGGAAGATTTTCGCGGGAATTGCGCCGGGGAGCAACCGCACCGGCACACCTTGACGAAAATACCGCGAAGGCACGCCGCCGTTGAACCGGGCGAGCCAGCGGCCAGGGGCCAGTTCGCGGACGATTTCAAAACCAGGATGGTCCATGTGCGCCGCCAGCACCAACGGCCGCGCGCGCCGGGCGGTCTTCAATTCGACCAGGATGTTGCCGAAGCGGTCGCGATGGAACTCCAGGCCGTGTTCCGTGCACAACCGCTCGACCGCCTCGCGGACGCCGGCCTCGTGGAACGGCGCGGCGGGACAACGCATCAACCGGCCCGCAATCCTGGAAAATTCTTTGGCAGTCATTCGAGGCAAGTTCAGCGCAGAAACAGTTCGGCAGCGGCATCGGCAAACCGGAGGCCCTGGCGCGTCAGGCAAAAGCCCTGGGCATCGCCGCAACCCCAGCCGCGTCCGACCAGATCGGCCATTTCCGTCTTCCACTCCAATCGCAGGTCGAATCCGGTCCGCTCCCGGAACGGCTCGAAGGCCCAGCCGGCGTTCATCCGCAGGCCGAAGGCCGCCGTCTCGCCGGCGCGGCGAAGAGGCGGGAGTTCCTCTCGGGACTCGACGGGGCGCTTGCCCTGTTCGAGTTGCTCGCAATAGAGGCGCGTGTTGGACCAGTTTTTAGTTCGCACGCCCCGGACGTAACCGGCGGCGGACGGTCCCAGCCCGTGGTAGGAACCGCCGCGCCAGTAGTTCACGTTGTGCCGGCAGGCCGAGGCGGGAATGGAGGGATGAGGTGAAGAAGTGATGGAGTGATGGAGTGTTGGAGTAATGGAGTGATGGAGTGATGGAGTGATGGAGTGTTGCCGATCTGGCGTTCCAGCACTCCAACACTCCAACACTCCGTTCCCTCGTGCGAAGTTCGCAATCTCGTACTGCGCGAGACCCGCGCCCGCCGCGCGGTCGATCAATTCCTCGTACATCCCGCACGCCAGGTCTTCGTCGATGTCAAACTCGCCTGCCTTCATTTGTTCGAACAACGGCGTATCCTCCTCGTAAATGACCTCGTAGCACGAGAGGTGTTCGCTGCCGAGCGCGAAGGCTTCGTCGAGCGTTGCGCGCCAAACTTCCATCCTCTGGCCGGGAATGGCGAACATGAGGTCGACGTTCACGTTGTCGAAGCCGGCGGCGCGCAGCGCGTCGAATGATTTGAAGACCATCGCCCGTGAGTGAACGCGGCCGAGCCGGTCGAGAAGTGATTCGTCGAGCGACTGAACGCCCATCGAGATGCGGTTCACGCCGTGGTCGCGCCAGAGCCGGGCCTTGTCGGCGGACACCGTGGCCGGGTTGCACTCGATGGTCCATTCGGCCGCGCCGAGCAGCCCGAACCGCTCCATCGCGGCCAGAATCGTTTTCCACTGGGCCAGGCTCAGGATGGAGGGCGTTCCGCCGCCAAAGAAGACGGTCTCCGGCCTGAGATCGGGCGCGACGAGTTCGAGTTCGCGAATCAGCGCGGCGGCGTAGCGATTCATGACCTCCCCGCTCGATGCCTCCGAGTAGAACGCGCAGTACTCGCACTTGTGCGCGCAGAACGGCACGTGGACGTACAGGCTGGTCACCGGCCCGAGTTCCTTCGACATGCCGCGACGATAAGAGCCGCGGGAAGAAAGGAGGAGAGAAAAACGATTCAGCATGGAGTTTCCGGCGACGCGGGGAAGCTCTTGCCCGGATAATTCACACCGAGCATGAAACGACTACAGCCTGTAGCCGCCGACGTGAGGAGGCGGACTCGTTTGCACGTTTAGCCCATCCGCCTCCTCACGTCGGCGGCTACGACGCATATGAAATACGCAGGCTAGTCCAAGTCACAACACTCGAGAGCAACTCCGGTTGCCTCTGCAAAGTCACAGCAAGAATCGGGTGGGACGGTGAAGGAGGCGTCGTAGTATGGACGCATGAACGATTATGAACGCATCGCCCAGGTGATTCGGCTCCTCGATGAGCGGCACGACGCCCGGCTTTCGCTCGCAGAGATGGCGGGGATCGCCGGACTCAGCGAATCGCATTTCCATCGTCTGTTCCGTCGCTGGGCGGGAGTGACGCCGAAAGATTTCCTGCAATGTCTCACGGCGCAGTTCGCAAAGGAACGTCTGCGGGAATCGGCCAGCGTCCTCGAAGCCGCCCTGGAGGCCGGCCTGTCCGGCCCCGGCCGATTGCACGACCTCATGGTCACGCTGGAGGCAGCCTCGCCCGGCGAATGGAAGAGCCGGGGCGCGGGCGCGCGGATTCACTGGGGTTTTTCCGAGAGTCCGTTTGGACGCTGCTCGATCGGTTGGAACACGCGTGGAATTTGCCATCTGGGATTTCTCGACACCTTGAACGGCGACGACGAACCCGCCGAACTCAAGGCAGACTGGACGGCAGCCGAGCGCGTTCGGGATGACCGACTCGCGCAGCGCCGGTGCAATCAGATATTCAGCAGGAAGTCAGGTTCGAGCATGCAACTCAGCGCGCTCGTTCAAGGCACCCCATTTCAGGTGAAGGTGTGGCGGGCCTTGCTCAGGATCCCACCGGGTTGTTTGGCCAGCTACGGCTGGATCGCCCGAACAATTGGCGAACCGCGCGCCGTCCGGGCCGTGGGCAGCGCCTGCGGGCAGAATCCCGTCGCGTATCTGATCCCGTGCCATCGAGTGATTCGCGAGACGGGCATTGTGCAAGGCTACCGCTGGGGCGCCCCGCGCAAACGCGCAATCGTCGCCTGGGAGGCAGCAGGCCGGTTGACCAACGATTGACAAAGGTCGGTGTCGTGTTCAGGATGAATCCAACAAAAATAGGACCGACAAGTGTCGCCGTGTTATTTGAAGATACTTGCGGCAACCTCGTGCAACTCTTTCAGAACTGATTTCTGAAAAACTAACCGGAGAAGATTCTATGCTCAAAACAATCCTCATCATCGTCGCTGTCGTTGTTGTTCTCTTTGTCATCGTAGTCGCCCTCCAACCCGCCGATTTCCGCGTCGCGCGGAGCGCCGCCATGTCCGCCCCGCCGGCGACGGTGTTTGCTCAAGTGAACGATTTTCACAATTGGGACGCATGGTCCCCTTGGGCTAAACTGGATCCGGCGGCCAAAAATTCGTTCGAGGGCACGGCGGCGGGAACCGGCGCCATCTTCCGATGGGCGGGCAATAAGGAGGTCGGTGAAGGAAGCATGACGATCACCGAGAGCCGTCCGAGCGATCTCATCCGAATCAAACTCGAATTCCTGAAGCCCTTCGCCTCCACTTGCACTGCGGAGTTCACGTTCAAGCCCGAAGGCAATCAAACCGCCGTGTCGTGGAGCATGGCCGGGAAGAAAAATTTCATGTCCAAGGCCGTCGGCCTGTTCATGAGCTGCGATAAAATGGTCGGGGGCCAATTCGAGAAAGGATTGGCGGCAATGAAATCAGTGGTGGAAGCAGCTCCCAAACCGAGCACGGCAACGTTCGCTCCCCAGGGCCAATTGGCGACGAAGCCGTGAAAGCGGCCGTTCTCTTCAAGCCGCCCGGCCTGTCCGTTCGCGTCTCCGCCGGTCTGCTTCTACTCAGGCTCGTGGCGGGATTAGCATTCATGTTTCACGGCTACGGGAAGATCCAAAACCCGTTCGGCTGGATGGGCCCGAGCGCCACCATGCCCGGCTTCTTCCAGGCGCTGGCGGCCATTTCGGAGTTTGGAGGCGGTCTGGCCTGGATGCTCGGCCTGCTCACGCCCCTGGCTTCCTTCGGCCTGGCGTGCACGATGGCGATGGCGGTCCGGCTCCACGCCTTCATGCTCCACGACCCGTTTGTGGCCACGAAAGGCGGCGGCTCCTACGAATTAGCCAGCGTCTATTTTTGGATCGCCCTCTTGTTCATCCTGGCCGGGCCCGGGCGCTATTCCGTGGACCGCCTGGTCTTCGGCGAGAAGGCTCTCGACGCGCCTGTATCCGATCGAATGGAAACTAAGCAATGAAACGGACAAGCTATTGGCCGCGGGGATTCAAGGTTGTGGCTGACGGTTCGGTTCATTGACGCTTTCGCGCTGGGTGTAGTTGGCTGGGCGGTTGGCTTTGAGGTCGCGGAGCGACCCTGTGATGGTAGCCGTGGGCTTCAGCCCACGGGCTGGGCGCCAACGGGCGGCGTCGCGTAGCGACGCTTGAAAGCGGCGTCAATTTGCATCGCTCATTCAATCGTCGCTCCGCGACGCAAGGATTCTGCCGCACCGATCCGTGGGCTGAAGCCCACGGCTACCTTCAGAGCCTCGCTCCGCGAGGCGGGCGAGCCGTTTCCTCCACTCGCTGAGATCATCGAGGTCCTTGGTTTTCAGTCAGGCTCTGAATCGTCGGTTCGCTTCTTGCGCTTCAGCGCCGCGGCAATCCATTCGGGCGCATAGGTCGAGGTGCAGCCCTTCTCCACAGGTCTCTTATCAAGTCTTCCCAGGCGGTTGACTCTCTCGCCGCCGATCGCCCCTCACTTCCCCGACTCCGCCCTGATAATATCGCACATGGCCTTCGCATCCGGGGCGGCTTCGAGGGCGGCGCGGAAATCTTTTCGATGAAGCAGCTTGGCGATCTTGGCCAGGGTCTGGAGGTGTTTCTGGAATTGGCCTTGCGGGACGAGGAACAACAGGACGAGCGTCACCGGCTGGTTGTCCACTGCGTCGAAGTTCACACCCGTCTTCGAGCGGCCAAACGCGCCGACGACGTCATTGATTCGGTCGGTCGAGGCGTGCGGGATGCCGACCCCGAAGCCGATGCCGGTGCTCGTCAAGCCCTCGCGCTTCTTGACGACGGCAGTGACGGCCTCGCGGTGCTCGGGCTGGATCTTGCCCGAAACGATGAGCTGTTGGATCAACTCGTCGATGGCCTCCCAGCGGTTGGTGGCCTTGAGCTCGGGCACGAATTGTTCCGGGCCCAGAATGTCTCCGAGATCCATACGGCGTCAGTGTTGCGACGGATTTCGCCTGAAGCAAAAGGCCATTGCAAGAGAGAACCGCTGTGCCTGTATCTCATTGTCAACCGGACCGCCGCCCGTAGAGTCTTCGCCGTCATGCCTAACAAACCGTTCGTCCTACTGCGTCGCACGTGTGCCTGGCCTTGCGTGCTCGCGCTGGCCGTGGCGGGCTCCGGCATCGGCGCCGGCGCGCAGGAGACGCCTGTCGCCTTCGTCGGGGCGAGGATTATCACTGTCTCCGGTGAGGACATTGCCGGGGGCGTTCTCGTTTTCGAGGCGGGCAAAATCAAATCGGTCGGACCGAAGGGCGCGGCGGTCCCGCCCGGAGCAATCGTGCGCAACCTGGAGGGCAAAGTCATCATGCCCGGGCTCATCGATACGCACAGTCACATCGGCGACGTGCCGACGGGCGAGCCTTCCGCCCCGATTCAGCCCGAGTTGCGCGTGATGGATGCCTTCGACGTGCGCGACCCGACTGTTCACAAGGCGCGAGCCGGCGGCATCACCACCGTGAACGTCATGTCCGGCTCCGGCCTGTTGTGCAGCGGCCAGACGCTTTACCTCAAGCTGCGCGACGGCGAAACCATCGACGACCTGCTCATCACGAACAAACAGGGCCGCGTGGCTGGCGGCCTGAAGATGGCCAACGGCACCAACTCGCGCCGCGACCCGCCGTTCCCCGGCACGCGAGCCAAGTCGGCCGCGCTCGTGCGCGAGAAGTTCATCGCCGCGCAGGAGTACCGCGACAAAATCGAGCGCGCCAAGGGCGACCCCGATAAATTGCCCGCGCGCGATCTCGCGCTGGAGGCGCTCGTCGAGGTCCTCAAGGGCGAACGCATCGTCCAGCATCACACACACCGCCACGACGACATCCTCACCGTGCTGCGGATGCAGAAGGAATTCGGTTTCCGCGTCGTGCTCCATCACGTCAGCGACGCCTGGAAGGTCGTGGACGAAATCGCCACCGCAAAGGCGCCATGCTCCGTAATCGTCGTGGACAGCCCCGGCGGGAAGCTCGAAGCCCGCGACATCGATTTCAAGACCGCCGCCGTGCTCGAAAAAGCCGGCGTTCTCACCGGCTTCCACACGGACGATCCGATCACCGACTCGCGACTGTTCCTGCGCTCGGCGGCGCTTGGGGTGCGCGGGGGGATGACCCGCCCCGGCGCGCTCAAGGCGCTGACGCTGGCTGGCGCCGCGATGCTCGATCTCGAGGATCGAGTGGGGTCGCTCGAAGCGGGCAAGGATGCCGACTTCATCGTGCTCTCGGGTGAACCGTTCAGCGTGTATGCGCACGTCGAGGAAACGTGGATCGAGGGGCGCAAAGTGTTCGACCGCAACGATCCCAAGGATCGGCTTTGGGCCACTGGCGGCCCCGGCGCAGGCAAGTCGCGAGCCGGCCAGGGCTGTTGCTTCGGAGAGGAGGAACCCCGATGAAAACGCTCTTTGAGATCCATTTAAGCCTCAACGTCTCAACCCATTTTGGTTCCGAGTTCCGGGTTCCGGGTTCCGGGTTGACTGGTGGGGCGAGCGTCCTCGCGAGCCATGAACGCGGATTTGGGACGAGCCGGCTCGCGAGGACGCTCGCCCCACCCCAACAACCCGGAACTCGGAACTCGGAACCCGGAACTGGATCTTTTTCAACGCTTCAGCGCCTTGTCGCCGCCGCCCAACGGCTCGCGAGGACGCTCGCCCCACCGATTTGCCTGGCGCTAGTCACGCTTTCCGCCCGCGCCCAAGTGGCGATCCAGGGCGAGACGGTTTACACGATGTCCGGCGCGCCGATTCGGGACGGCGTCGTGCTCACGACGAAGGAAGGGAAGATCAAGTCCGTCGGCAAAGCGGCTTCGATCAAGGTCCCGGATGGCGTGCGCGTGTTGAAGGCGAAGGTCGTGACCCCGGGCCTGATCGACGCCCGATCCGTCGTCGGCTTTTCCGGCATGCTGAACCAGCCGCATGACCAGGAGCAGATCGAGAAGTCGGCCGCCATCCAGCCCGAGTTGCGCGCCATCGACGCCTTCAACCCGCGCGACCCGCTCGTCGAGTACGTGCGCAGCTTCGGCGTCACCACGTTGCACACCGGCCACGCTCCCGGCGCGCTGGTCAGCGGCCAGACGATGATTGTCAAGACGCACCCGCCCCAGTTGGACCAGGCGATCGTCGTCCCGGCGGCGATGACGGCCGCGACACTTGGCCCCGGCGCGACCGGCGCCGCAGGCAAGCCCCCCGGCACCAGCTCGAAGGCCGTCGCGATGCTGCGGTCCGAACTGATCCGGGCCACGGATTACGCGCGCAAACAATCGAAGAAAGAGGCCGACAAGCGGCCGTCGCGCGACTTGCGCCTCGAAGCGCTGGCCCGGGCGCTCGACGGTTCGCAGCCGCTGCTCGTCACGGCGCATCGCCACCAGGACATTCTTTCGGCGCTTCGCATCGCGGCCGAGTTCAAGCTGAAGATCGTTCTGGACGGCGCTGCCGACGCTCCGTTCGTGCTCGACCCAATCAAGAAGAGCGGTTTCCCGGTTATCCTGCACCCCACAATGGCGCGCGCGCAGGGCGATGAGGAAAACCTGAGCTTCGAGACGGCCGCGAAGCTCAAGAAGGCGGGCATTCCGTTTGCGTTGCAAAGCGGCTACGAGTCCTACGTGCCCAAGACGCGCGTCGTGCTGTTCGAGGCCGCCGTTGCGGCGGCCAACGGACTGACCTTCGAGCAGGCGCTGGCGAGCATCACGCTCGACGCCGCCAAACTCCTCGGCATCCAGAAACGCGTCGGCTCCCTCGAATCCGGCAAAGACGCCGACGTCGCGCTCTACGACGGCGATCCGTTCGAGTACTCCACGCACTGCGTGGGCGTGGTGCTGAATGGCGTGGTGACGGATGAAGGGGCGAGGTAAGGGCGTTGAACCGTTGAAGCGTTGAAGCGTTAAAGCGTAGAATGGTTCCCGCGCGCTTCCGCTTCAACGCTTCAACGCTTTAACGCTTCAACGCTTTAACGATTTAACGGTTCCCATCCCATGCGTCTCATCGGCGGCACCTGCGCGGGTTTGATTTTGAAAGTCCCCAAGGGCCTCGGCGTGCGGCCGACGCCGGACCTGGTGCGGCAGGCGATCTTCAACAGCCTGGGCGGGCGCGTCCTCGGGGCGCGCGTGCTCGAACTGTTCGGAGGGTCGGGCGCGTTGAGCCTGGAATGTCTCAGCCGTGGGGCGGCGGAGGCGACGTGCGTCGAACGGTCGAGCAAGCATGCCCGGTTCATCGAGCAGAACTTCATCGCGACCGGGCTGGACCGCGGGCGTTTCCACCTGCGCGTGCAGGACGTGTTCACTGCAATCCCGCAACTGACCGGCGAAGGGGCGCGGTTCGACTTGATCCTCGCCGACCCGCCGTTTGGGGAGAAGAACACCGGACGCCGCTCGGAATCGCTCTCCCAGTGTCTGCTCGACGATCCGGACCTGCCGGAGCTGCTCGCGCCGAACGGACTGTTCGTGCTTGGCCACGCGCGGCGGGACACGTTGACGCTGACGTCGGAGTGGATCGAGTTGAAGGAGATGAAGCACGGTGACTCGATGATGAGGTTCCTGAAGCGAGGCATCCTCGCTCCTCCAGACGGCGACATAGAAGCTCGAAGCAGATGAGCCACAGCCGCCGACAGGGACGTTGGAGCGCACAGCGCATGTCCGAACTGCCGCGACCGTGGAACGGATCAGCATGGAGATGCCACCGCCTGGTTGGGCAGCCTTGGCGGGTCTGTTCGTAGTTGCTGCCTCCTCTGCAAGCTTAAGCACGGTCCCCGCCAAGTTCCTGACTCTGGTGGATGCCGCGGTGTTTTCTGTCACTGCCCTTGCCGCAACAGCTATCTCGGCGAGCGAGATCACGTCATGGTGCCCGTCTTGCTGCACGATGAGGAGCAACTGGCCGAGCGCAGCCTCCTGGACCAATTCGTCCTCATCTTTGAGCAACTGGAGCAATACGCTCTTCGAACAGCAGACAGGGCTGTCTGCGCTACCCTTATGGCCTGGCTTGGACGCTGAGGGAACTGAGACATTCGCTGCGGCTGGCCTCCGCCACAGCCGCGCTCCATTCTTAAATGCCCCTTAAATGCCCCCCGGAGGCGCTTGCCCGGTCGGGGGCGACTGGGGCATAAGTCGCGGACGCGCTTGCCATGTTCCTGAACTCATTTGCCAACTCGGGATGAAAACCGATGCAGCCCCCTGGAGCGCGACTGCTTGCAGCCTGTTCTACCGCCCCGAGAGTTGGGTACACACGTTGCCATTGGGCGGGATGTTCGCGGCAAGCCAGCCACTGGAAGTCGAACTGGGCAGCGGCGACGGGTCATTCCTGGCGCAGTGGGCGGCGGCGCACCCGGAGCACAATTTCATTGGCGTCGAGAGGCTCCTGGGGCGGTTGCGCAAACTGAATCGCAAGGGCCTGAGGCTGGGCTTGAAGAATTTGCGCCTGATGCGCATCGAGGCGGGCTACTTCGTGGAATACCTGCTGCCGCCGGGGGCCGTTGCGGCCTTGCACGTCTATTTCCCGGATCCGTGGCCGAAACGCAAACATCGCAAGCACCGGCTGGTGAATGAGGCTTTCGTCCGCGCGGCGGCGCGGGCGCTGGCGCCCGACGGCCGCGTCTGGCTCCGTACGGACGACGCGGATTATCACGCTCAGATGATCCAGCTATTCGGGGCGGCTAAGGAATTCCGACCGATCGAGACCCCTGTCGAGCTGGCCGGGGTGGTGACGGATTTCGAGCGCGAGTTCAACGCGCGCGGTGTCGCCACGCGGCGGGCGGGGTGGGTCGTTCGTAGAACGTGAAATGTGAAACGTAAAACGTAAAACGTAAAACGTAAGTCCGGCCGAGGGACGTTCGTGGCCAGTTCGCCGCACGCCAACTTTTACGTTTCACGTTTTACGTTTTACGCTCCTCCCCTCACACATCAATCACCGGTCCGTCGTCCCCGTCGCGCGGCGGCCGGTTGCGATCCGGCGGTTTGCCACGGCGCACTTCGATGCGCCCGCCGCCCACACCGGTCAGGAAATTCAGCGGCAGCGAGATCAGACTGATGACAAGTCCGCCCCAAAACGCGGCGCTAAAAGAAGCGACGTAGAACGTCTTCACGAGTTGGCCGACGCCGTAGAGCAGCGCCGCATTGATGACGAGGGTGAACAGACCGAGCGTAAAAACCAACAAAGGCAGGGAAAGGAGCAGCAATAGCGGCCTCAAGAAAGCGTTTAGCAGCCCGAGCAGGAGCGTCGCAACGAGCAGCCCGAGCCAATGGTCGTGGTCGTAGTCAATGCCCGGGACGACTTTCGCGGCGACGAGCACGCCCACGGTCGTGATCGCCCAGCGTTTCAGAAAGTCTTTCAGGTTCTCCGACATCGCGACACCACGATGCGGCGGCGCGCGGGATTCGTAAAACGTAAAACGTAAAGCGTAAAACCGGCCGAGGAACGTTCGTCATCATCGGGCGCAACTCGGCACACGCACCGTAGTGGGCCAGCCGACTCGGCTGGCACAGTCCTGCAAGCGACCTCGCTTGCAGAATTCACCGGGCGAGTCGCCCGGTGGACTTTGGCAGGCGAGGTCGCCTGCCCCACTACGATCTGGTGCGTGTGCCAAGGTGCGCCCGTAATTACCTCGCCGCCCGCCCCCTGTTACGATTCACGATTCACGTTTCACGTTTCACGATTCACCTTTCACGATTCACGATTCACGATTCACGATTCACGATTCACGTTTTACGTTTCACGTTTCACGATTCACGTTTCACGATTCACGTTTCACGATTAACGTCCCGCGCCGCCGTTCACCCCGTCTGCACGTGGAGGAATTCGAGCGCCGCCCCGGCCTGGCAACTGACCCGCCCGAGGCTGGCCGGCAGAAGACAGAATTCGCCCGCCTTGAGATCGAGCTCTTGTTCACCATGCGCGACCCGAAGCCGGCCGCGGACAATCCCGAGGATCTGCAGCGATTCGCTGCGCAGATGGAAGCGCTCACGGCGTTGGACCCGGCAGGCGTCCACCTTGAACAGCGGATTGTCCACCAGCAGCCGGACGGCGAACTTGGGATTCGGCGAATACCTGCTGGCTATGAGCCTCGGCTCGTAGTCGGCGAAGTCGATGCTGGCCAGGGACGCTTCGGGATGAAGCTCGCGCGGTTTGCCGTCCAGACCGGTCCGGTTCCAGTCGAACACGCGGTAGGTCGTGTCGGAGTTTTGCTGGATTTCGAAAATGACCAGGCCCCCTCCGATGGCGTGCAGCCGGCCGCTGGGGAGGAACATTACGTCGCCCGCGCGCACGGGCAGACGGTGCAACGCTTCGGCCACCGTTCCTTCGCGCATGCGCCGCTCGAATTCCTCGCGGGTCACGCCCCTCTTCAGGCCGACATAAAGGGCCGCGTCAGGCTGCGCGTGCGTGACGAACCACATCTCCGTCTTCGGCTCGCCGCCCAGGCGTTCGGCAACGTGGGTGGGAGGATGGACCTGGACCGAAAGCGTTTGTTCGGCATCGAGAATCTTGACGAGCAACGGGAAGGGTCCGGAGAGCGCGGCGTTTACGCCGAGCACTTCACGGCGGTGGTGTTCCATGAGCCAGCGTAGGTCCTTCCCGGCCAGCGGTCCGTTGGCTATGACGCTCACGTCGGGCGGCCGGTCGCAGATTTCCCACGATTCCCCGACGGGGTCGGTTGTGGGGAGGGGCTTGCCGTAAAGCTTCTCGATGTTGCGTCCGCCCCAAGGTCGTGTCTTGAAGATTGGCCTGAAGGTGAAGGGGTAAAGCATGGCAGGAGACCGGGGTCGGGTTCGGCCCATTAGGCGGATCGATACAGATGGAGCCTCACGCCAAGGGCGCGAAGGGCGCAAAGGAACAATGTGATTTAAGGAAGTTGAAAACGGTCGCCGCAAAGCCATCGGCCGAATTCGGTTGTAGAGCCACCGATTCCTTTCCTTCGCGGCCTTTGCGATCTTTGCGTGAGGCTGACATTTTCACGTGGACGCTGCTTTCGCCGGCTTCTCGAAGAAATGACCGTGGGCGCGAAATTTGGCGTAGCGCTGCTTGAGCCGTTCTGCTGCCGGGACTTTGAGCAGGGCCTCCAGGTTCGTGATGAGGTGTTGTTTGAGCGTCGCGGCGGTCGCTGCCGGATCCTGGTGGGCGCCGCCAAGGGGCTCGGGCACCACTCCGTCGGCCAGGCCCAGTTCGATAAGGTCCTTGGCGGTGATCTTCAAGGCTTCGGCCGCCATCGAAGCCGCGGCCCGGTCTTTCCACAGAATGGCCGCGCACCCTTCGGGGCTGATGACCGAGTAGTAGGCGTTTTCAAGAATCAGGACGCGGTCCGCCACGCCGATGCCCAAGGCGCCACCCGAGCCTCCTTCGCCGATGACCACGGCCACGATGGGCACTTCCAAAAGCATCATCTCGCGCAGGTTCACCGCGATGGCCTCGGCGATGTGCCGCTCCTCGGCGCCGATGCCGGGGTAGGCGCCGGCGGTGTCGATGAGGCTGATGACCGGCAGGCCGAATTTATCGGCCAGTTGCATCAGCCGGAGCGCCTTGCGGTAACCCTCGGGATGCGCCGAGCCGAAATTGCGCCGTATGTTTTCCTTGGTGTCACGGCCCTTTTGCGTTCCGATGACCACGACTTTCTGGTCCGCAAGGCGGGCAAACCCGCCCACCACCGCGCGGTCCTCGGCAAAAAGCCGGTCGCCGTGCAGTTCCTGGAAATCGGCAAAGGTCATCGACAAGTAATCCAGGGCGAAGGGCCGGCGAGGGTGCCGGGCCAGTTGAACCCGCTGCCAGGCGGTGAGGTTGGAGAATATTTGCCTGCGGGTTTCGGCGACTTTTCGCTCGATCTGTGCGATTTCCTGCTCGATGTCGACCGACAGGCCGTGGGCTTCCCGGTGCTTGCTCAGTTCCTCGAGCTTGCGCTGGAGTTCGGCGATGGGCTTCTCGAAATCAAGCTGGTGTTTCATCTGCCCCATACTCTAAGGACATGGAGGAGAGCAGGCAACGGCGAATTGGCCCAACGTAGGGCAGGCGTCTCGCCTGCCCGGCCGAGCGAAGCGAGGCCTTGGTGGAGCGAACGCCGCGCCTTTCGGCGCGGCTGGGCAGGCGAGACGCCTGTCCTACTTTCCCGGCGCGAGCTCGACCGTGGTGGTACTTCCAAGATGCGCCCGGGACATTTTCGGTGCGCGATTTTCAGGGTTGCAATTCCTTGGGGACTATGTTTAGGTAGTACCACTCTCAAGTTACTCGTCGCTCTCGCGAAAGCTGTGCCGATGGCCCGGCGCGGTTAGGTTCGGCAAGGGCGACGATCAAACAAAACATCAAAAGCATATGCGTGGAAGTTCCCTCAAATCCATTGTTCTGGCGGCCGCAGTGTCCTCCCTGACTGCAGGTGGGCAAGCGGCACTTCTTGTCGGCCCCGCCCCCACCGGTACCGGTGTGCAGACCTTCGATGCCTTGCCGGCGGTCAGCGATTGGTCGACGGTTCGCGTTCCGCTGACAGGCGGCGCTAATACCACCTACACGACCGCTGCGGCTCTGGACGCCGCGGTGATCGCCAATACGGTTGCGGCAAACGTCAACGTCGTGCTGAACATGTCTGCCACCGTGCCAGTCAGTCAAAATGAGCTCGCCCGCTGGAACTCGACTGGCCTTTGGCTCCAGACCCGGCCGACCATTGTCGACTACGCCATCCTGATGGTGACGCTCCAGAACGATACCGGCGGGAATCAGACCCAGTTGACCGTCTCGTACGATTGGAATCAGGGGAATAACATCCCGGTCAACGAAGACATCCCGGGGCATCGGGTATTTTTCAGTATGGACGGCTCGGCCAACAGTTGGGTCTTGATTCCGGAGTTCTCGACCTTCACCACCAGCAGCACGGCTCAGGGACTGTCGGCCACCTTGAACCTGGGCGCCTGGGCTCAAGGCAGTCTGATGTATATCATCTGGGTCGATGACAACGGGCCGGGCGGCCAGACGGACCCCATGGAAGGCGGCTACTCGATTGACAACTTCACCGCGATTCCCGGCCCTCCCATGATGCCCACGATCAATACCAGTCCGACGAACACGACTGCCGGCGAGCGCGGGACAGTCACCTTCACCGTCAGCGCCAGCGGCGCCACCAGTTACAAGTGGTTTCACGGCGCGACGGAATTGGCCAACGGAACGACGTGCGTCCTTGGCAACAACAGAGTAGTGAGTGGCGCCACGGGGTCGGCGTTGACCATTCAGAACGTCCAACTCACCGACGCGGGCCAGTATCACGCCCAGGCCATCAACATCGCCGGCATGGCCAACAGCGGCAACGCGACGCTGACGGTCAATGCGGATACCAATGCGCCATCCATTCTGCTGGTCTATCCGGGCGCCAATCTAAATGAGATTATCGTCGTGCTCTCGGAACCGTTGAACGACTCGTGTTTGCCCATTGGCTTGGGCGGCGCCGTGTCGGATACCGGCAATTGGCTCATTGAAGATGTCGGCGGCGGCGGGCTCGGCGCAATTAACTTTACCAACACGACCCTTGCCGGGGCGACGGTGCTCGGTTTCATTTGCCAGAATGCTCATGTCCCGACTTTGCCCTTAAAAGTGACGCTCTTCACGACGGACTTGTTTGACACGTCGGCCGCTCAGAACGTGTTGACGCAGGGGACCTACCGGGTGGTGACCGAACTGGTGCCCTTGAGCGCGATGTGGACATACAACGATCAGGACATCGATCCGGGCGCGAACTGGTTCGCCACGGATCCGGGCCTCGCCTATCCGAGTGGCCCCGGGCCCTTTGATGCCAAGCGGGATGGCGGCATTCTTCACGCCAACGGTTTGGATGACTGCCGGGCCAACACGTTCTACAGCCTCGGCGCGGTGGGCACCTGTTTGGGCCTCCAGTCCCCGGTGACCGGGACGAACCTGATCTCCTCCTACTTTTGGACCCACTTTAATTACGCCGGGAATTCGAGAAACGAGGACTTGCTGCTCCTCGGCAAATTCGACGACGGCGGCGTCGTCTATTTGAACGGGGTGGAAGTGGCACGCGTCCGCATGCCTGCCGCTCCGGCCCCGATCACGCATACGACCTTTTCGACAGGACCGACGGTCAACGACGGGGACCTGCGGGATGTAATCCTGCTACCGCAGCCGGCGGAAATCAAAGTCGGTGACAACCTGCTCGCGACTTCCCTCCATCAAGCCAACTTGACCAGTTCCGACCTGACGATGGGATTCCAAGTCTTCTCGGTTGAACCCACGTCGACGGTGAAGGTGCGCCTCGCCTTCTCGGGAGCGAACCGGGTCCTCTCCTGGACGCCGAGAATCGGTCGGCTCGAGGTCAAGAACAACCTGAATGATCCGACCTGGACAGTCCTGGGCACGGCCAATCCCTTCACCGACACCGCCAGTCAGTCGCACCGGTTCTACCGCGTGTATGTGCTGCCCTAAAGCATCGATCTGAAATTCACGGAGGCCGGACGCAAGTCCGGCCTCTTTTTTTTTGGTTTGTTCCCGCCCGGCTTGCCATTTGAAGCCATTCCCTCAATCATCCGTCTGAGCCTCGGCGGCAACCGAGCGCGCTGAAGTCATTCATGAACCATTCAGACCTACCGGCCCATCCTGAGCGCCGCGAATTCCTCGTCAAGGCCGCGGCCGTTGGCATCAGCGCCACCGCGACGGCGGTGCCGCTGCTGGCGGGGCTCGCCACGCTGTTCGATCCCCTGCGCCGCAAGGCCGGCGCGGGCGGCCTCGCGTTCGTCACCTCGCTCGATGCCCTCCCGGCCGACGGCGCGCCGCGCCGCTTCGCGATTGTCGCGGATCGCTCCGACGTGTGGAACAAGTATCCGAACATCCCGATCGGCGCCGTCTATCTGCGGCGCGTCGAGGGGGGCAAGGTCGAGGCGTTCAACGTCACTTGTCCCCACGCCGGCTGCCCCATCGAGTATCGGGCAGGCGCGAATTTGTTCGTCTGCCCGTGCCACGACAGCAGGTTTCATCTCGACGGTCACCTGGCCAGCATCCACAGCCCCAGCCAGCGCGGCATGGATTCACTCGAAGTCGAAGTCCGCAACGGCGCCGAGGTGTGGGTGAAGTTCCAGAATTTTGAGGCCGGCAAGGCAGAGAAGGTTCCGCTCGCATGAAACGCCTTCTCGTGTGGGTGGACGACCGCACCGGCGTCAAGAAGCTCATCCACGAAGCCCTTTACGAAAACGTCCCCGGCGGCGCCCGCTGGCGCTACGTGTGGGGCAGCACGCTGACCTTCGCCCTCGCCGTCCAAATCATCACCGGCATCTTCCTCTGGATGTCCTATTCGCCCAGTTCGCACACGGCGTGGGAGAGCGTCTATTTCATTCAGCACGAAATGTGGGGGGGCTGGTTGCTCCGCGGCATCCACCATTTCACGGCGGACGCGATGACCGTCCTGCTTGTGCTGCACCTGATGCAGGTGCTCATCGACGGCGCGTACAAGGCCCCGCGCGAGATCAATTTCTGGTTTGGCCTGGCGCTGCTGTTTCTCGTGCTGGGCCTGTCGCTCACCGGTTACCTGCTGCCGTGGGACCAGAAGGGTTACTGGGCGACCAAGGTCGCCACAAGCATTGCGGCGGTTTTCCCCGGCATCGGACCGGAAATCCAGAAGCTCATCATCGGCGGTTCCGAGTACGGCCACCACACCCTGACGCGGTTCTTCGCGCTGCACGCGGGCGTGCTTCCGGGCGCGGTCATTGCGCTGGTGGCGGGACACGTCTACCTCTTCCGCCGCCACGGGCTGACGGCCAAGGAACCCCTGACGAGGCCCGATGTCGCCTTCTGGCCCGATCAAGTCCTCAAGGATGCGGTCGCTTGCCTGGCCGTGCTTGCGGCGG
>DASTLJ010000153.1:0-48451 GCA_035715125.1 Verrucomicrobiia bacterium | reverse complement strand
CAACGGTGGGAACGAATCCGCCTCCTCACGTCGGCGGCTACAGGCTGTGGCTGTTTCATGGCGGTTATGAAATTGCCGGACCGAGCGAGCCGCGTCCAGCCAGGGGAGTCTGCGCGTTTGCATCTCAGTACCCCGTTACTCCATCACCCCGCCATTCCAATACTCCATCTCCCCATCACTCCAGTCCCTCTACTCAACCCCACACGCACTGCCGGCCCTTCAACGCTATCCGCCCCTCGGCCAGCGCGCCGACGACCCGCGGATAGAGCCGCCGTTCCGACTCCTGAATCCGCTCGTGTAACGTCGCCGCGGTGTCGCCTGCCAGTACCGGCACCGTTTCCTGCGCCAGGATTGGCCCGCTGTCGACTCCCTGGTCGACGAAATGCACCGTGCAGCCTGTGACCTTCACGCCGTAGTCGAGCGCCTGTTGCCAGGCTTCCAATCCGGGGAACGCCGGGAGCAGCGAAGGGTGGATGTTGATCACGCGGTTGGCGAACGCGCGGAGGAATTCGCCCTTCAAAATCCTCATGAACCCAGCCAGCACGATCAAATCGGCCTGCGCCTCGGTAAGCCGTTTCACATAGGCTTGCTCCGCTTCGTCGTCGAGTTTTGTCCTGAACCGGCCCGGCGCGATGAACTCCGCCTTCAAGCCCAGCTCGCGGGCCCGCTCCAGGATGCCTGCGTCGGGCACGTCGCTGAGCACGACGGCAATCTCCGCCATCACCGTTCCGGCGCGGATGGCTTCCGCAATGGCCACCATGTTCGAGCCTTTGCCCGAACCGAGGATGCCGAGTCGAAATGGCATGGTGCGATTCACTGCCCGTTCTTAGTCGCGCCCTTGGGCGGCGCTCAAGCACAAAGCCCAAAGCGCGCATTAGTCGTCAGCCTCTTCATCGTGACGGCGCTGCTCCTCAAGCGCGGCCTTGTCCTGCTCCTCGAAGAAACGGAACGCTTTCCGGATGAGGAAGCCGCCGGCGGCGATGACCACCACCGCCAGCACCGTTCCCTCGACGACGTCGCGCCGGCCGGCGGATGAAACATTGCGCAGCGAGTAGGCAAATGCGAACAGAGTCCCAAGCGTGCTGGCGCTCCCGAAGAAGATCAGCCAGCGGATGAAAAACCGGCGCCGCGCGAACGTCGGGCGGCCTTCCACGTCCGCGCGCGCCATGACGCCGCAAAAAATCCACGAAGCGATTGCGGTCGCCACCGCGACAAGCACCGCGCCGGCGCCGAACTCCAGGCGGAGATTTGGGTGCACGTCCTTCAGCGAGTAGAGGAATCCCGCCAGGGTGCCCATGCCCAGTGCGCTGGCCAGCTTCACCACAAAGAGAAGGTCGCGCTCGTTCTTCGAGGGGGGTGGTGCGTTCATGGCAGTCGCAATCGTCGGACCGATCCGTATCCAGGCTTCGCGGATCCCGGTTCAGCGTGGCCTCGATTCGCCCAACCTGCAACCCCGATGAACCCGTTGCAATCGGAAGGGGCGCATCCGGGCACTGCCCCCGACTGAAAGCAGGTCGGAGCGCGGCGTTCACGCCGCTTCATCGTACCTAAGCCGACAGGCCAATCGTTACGTCCATGCCGCTCGGACGCTGAAGCGGCCTGAAGGCCGCGCCCCGGGGGCAGCGTCGGGATGCGCCCAACCGGAAGTGCCCCGCCGCAGGAACGGGAGGGAATGCGGTGAAGTGTCAGTCTTCGCAAAGAAAATTCTCGCCAATTTGCCGAGCCGTCCGCCAATTTGGCGGGCGTGAAATACTCGTACGCTCATCTCGCGAAGATGATCGACCACTCGCTGCTGCACCCCACGATGACCGACCAGGAGCTTGAGCAGGGTTGCAAGCTGGCTGCTGCGTACGGCGTCGCTTCGGTCTGTATCAAGCCTTACGCCGTGACGCGCGCCGCGGAGTTGCTGCGCGGCACCGGCGTGCTCGTCGGCTGCGTCATCGGCTTTCCGCACGGCAACTCGTGCACGGAATCCAAACGCTACGAGACCGAGCTGGCCTGCCGCGACGGCGCCGCCGAAATCGACATGGTCATCAATCTCGGCAAGGCCCTGAGCGGCGACTGGGACTACGTCGAGCGCGACATTCGCGCCGTCTGCGACGAAGCCCACAAGCACGGCGCGAAGGTGAAAGTGATTTTTGAGAACGACTACCTTGCCAACGGCGGCGCGGGCCTCGGCAGCGACGACTTCAAGCGGAAGCTCTGCGAGATCTCCGAGCGCGCCGGCGCCGACTGGGTGAAGACTTCGACCGGTTACGGTTTCGTCAAAGGCGCCGACGGCAAGTATTCCTACAAGGGCGCCACCGAGCACGACCTCAAGCTCATGCGGGCGGCTTGTTCGCCCAAGGTGCAGCTCAAGGCGGCCGGCGGAGTCCGGGATCTCGACGTGCTGATCCTCGTGCGTGATCTCGGCGCCAGTCGTTGCGGGGCCACGGCCACTGCCGCGATGCTTGACGAGTACCGCCGCCGCGAAGCCGCGGAAAAATCCGGCGCTTCGCGCGCCGGCACGCAGCCATCTCTCGGTTCGGGCGGCTATTGATGGACCTACTGGAGATCCTTTGCTACAACCCCGCCCATGAAACTGACGGTCGCCGGGGCAGGCCCTTTCGCCGCACGATTCACGAAATGTCCGCCCGTCAAAGTCTGCTGCATCCAGAGCGTTGCGGAAGCCCGCATGGCCATTTCGGCGGGCGCCTCGGCCCTTGGGCTGGTTTCCGAGATGCCGAGCGGGCCGGGCGTTATTTCGGAGGAACTCATCGCCAAAATCGCCGCGTCGATCCTGCCAAGCATTCCGACTTTCCTGTTGACCAGCAAGCAGACTGCCATCGAAATCATTGCGCAACATCGCCGGTGCCGGACCAACACGATTCAAATCTGTGACCGTTTGAGCGAAGGCGCCTACGCTGCGCTGCGCGAGGCATTGCCGGGCGTCGGCCTGGTGCAGGTCATCCACGTGACCGGCGAGCGGTCAGTGGCCGAGGCGCTCGAAGCGGCCCGTCACGTCGATGCGCTGCTGTTGGACTCCGGCAATCCCACGGCGGCGGTGAAGGAACTCGGCGGCACTGGCCGCACCCATGATTGGAGTCTGAGCCGCCGCATCGCCGGGCAAGCCGCTGTTCCTGTGTTCCTGGCGGGCGGATTGAAGGCTGAAAACGTGCGACAAGCCTTCGATGCCGTGCGCCCGTTCGGACTCGACGTGTGCAGCGGTGTGCGCTGTGACGGCCGGCTCGATCCGGACAAGCTCGGTCGGTTCATCGCCCAATCGCAGGACCATTCGTGAACTCGAAACCATTCAACGACCAATGAACACTTGCATTCTTTCATCCATTCTCGTTTCCGCCCTCGCTGTGACCGCGACTGCCGCGGAGAAACTTCCCGGCCCTTTTCTTGAGGGTCTTGGCGACTTGCACCATCCCATCAACACGCAGTCCAAGGATGCCCAGCGCTACTTCGACCAGGGGATGCGCCTGCTCTTCGGGTTCAATCACAAGGAAGCCATCCGTTCGTTCCGGTCTGCCGCCCATCTCGATCCGCAGTGCGCGATGGCCCATTGGGGCGCGGCTTACGCCTTCGGACCGCACGTCAACAAGCCGATGGATTCGAACGACACAGCCGGTGCGTGGGCCGCGCTGCAACTGGCGGTGGCCAACAAAGCGCGCGCCTCCGCGAAGGAGCAGGCTTACATCAGCGCGTTGGAAAAGCGTTACCAGCCGGTGCACAAGGACGACCGCCTCGCGCTCGACAAGGCGTTCGCCGACGCCATGCGAGGGTTGGCAAAGCAATACCCGGACGACCTCGACGCGCAGACGCTCTTCGCCGAATCGCTCATGAACACGATGCCGTGGGATTACTGGACGCGCGACCGCACCCCCAAGCCCGAGACGGAGGAAATCCTCGGCGCTCTCCGCTTCGTCATCGCGCGCGACCCCGATCATCCGGGCGCAAACCACTTTTATATCCACGCCGTCGAGGCCGGGCCGACGCCCGAGGCGGGTCTGCCTTCAGCCGACCGGTTGCGCGAAGCTGCGCCCGCCGCCGGACATCTCGTTCACATGCCGGCTCACATTTACGTCCGCGTGGGGCAGTATCACGACGCCATTCTCGCCAACGAGCGGGCCATCAAAGCCGACCGCAACTACATTCGCCACTGCCGTGCGTTGGGATTCTATCCGGGCGCGTATTATCCGCACAACATGCACTTCCTCTGGTGGGCGGAACTTTTCGAGGGCCGCAGCAAGGACGCCCTCCGCACCGCCAACCTGACCGCCCAGAACGCGCTGGACAATTTCTGCGGCCCGAAAAAGGCCCTTGAAGCGCCCCGCCAACGCCACCTGCCGTGGCTCACGCTCGCCCGCTTCGGCAAGTGGGAGGAAGTCATGGCCATTCCCCAACCGCCGGCCACGAACGATTTCCTCGTGGATCGTGCCCTGTGGCATTTCTGCCGCGGCCTCGCGTTCGTCGCGCACAAGGATGTCGCGTCCGCCGAACGCGAACAAAGCGCCCTCGCCGCCCTTGCCGCGAGCGATGAGGCGAAAAAGCTCAGCAGCCCGGTGTTCCCCGTGTCGGCCACGCTCGCCGTGCCCGCAACCTGGCTGGCCGGCAAGGTCGCTGGAGCGAAAGGAAACATGCCCGCCATGATCGAGCAGTTGGAGAAAGCTGTCGCCGCCCAGGACGCAATCCCCTACATGGAACCGTCCTACTGGCCGATTTCCGCCCGTCTCCCCCTCGGCGCGGCCCTGCTCCAATCTGGCGACGCCGCGAGGGCCGAACAGGTTTTCCGGGACGACGTCAAGCGCTGGCCGCGCAACGGCTGGGGCCTCTTCGGCCTCGAACAATCCCTTCGCGCCCAGGGCAAACGACAGCAGGCCGATGACGTCCAGCGTCAGTTCACCGAAGCCTGGCAGCGCGCCGACGTGCAACTGGAGTTGGCGTGGTACTGAGTCCGTCGGGCAATTTCCACAATTTTCCATGAATTTTCCGCCCCGTCCTGGGGTCGAAATCAGCGTAATTGGCTGTGCCCGGCAGCCGTGCGAACTCATGAAGGGAAAAATTGAATCGAACCGGACCGCGCAACGCGCGGCGTTCACGCTCATCGAATTGCTGGTGGTTATCGCCATCATCGCGATCCTCGCCGGAATGCTGTTGCCCGCTTTGGCCAAGGCGAAGGAGGCGGCCAAGCGCATTCAATGCGTGAACAATCTCAAGCAGCTTGGACTGTCACTCAATATTTACGCCGACGACAACGATGGGCGCTACCCGGTGCGCGGCGGGCTCCGCTGGACCACCGCATTGCAGGAAGGCTACCGGGACTTAAGGATTCTCAGGTGTCCCAGCGATACGTCGCCGGGACACACTTTCGGAGGACCCAACCCGCCCGACAACGCCCCGCGCAGTTACATCATCAATGGTTTCAACGACTACTTCAAAGCCACTACCCAGACCAACGGGTTTCCAGAAAGCGCCATTACGGAACCGACGGATACAGTGGTCTTTGGTGAGAAGGAAGGCGATCCCACTCCGCCCCCGGGCGAAGGGCACTTCTGGATGGACTCCTACGCGGACGATGATCTCATACAGGTCAATCAAATCCGGCACAGCGGCGGCGCGGGCTCCAACTATGCGTTTGCCGACGGCAGCGCCCGCTTCTTGAAGTTTGGAAAAACGTTTGCCCCGGTCAACATGTGGGCTACGGATCCGGATATTCGGAATCTCGCCATCACGTTCCCGTAGCCCGCGATTCGCACTCCAACCTGGATAGCGAGTTTGACCCACCTCAATTCGGACCGTAGGAGTCCGTTCAAAAACTTGGCTGCACTGTAGCGGCGGTCTGTGACCGCCAAGAAACCTCAAGGAATCTAATCTGCCTACGGCGCTAATAGAGCGCCGCTACAGTTTTTGAGCGGGCGGCCAGGCCCCTCACCAGCGCGCGCCGCGAATGGCGTAAAGGGCGGCGATCAAATTGAGGGTCACCACGAGAACGACCGGCGTCCAAAGTCCGCGGCTCGCGTTGCCCGCCGCCGGCCATAGATTCACCAGCGTCCACACTATCAACGGCTGGTAGTCCATCGGCTGTTTGACCGGAAGCTTGTTGATCAGCCACGGGATGCTCAGCGCGACAATCCCCACCGCGGTCAGGAGCCAGCCGAGAAAAGTCACCCACGGCGCCGTGGACCAACTCGGCGTGCCCTGCGCGGTCTGCCAAAGCCAGTAGTGTTTCACTCTCGCTGCGAAAGGCTCGAAGCCGAACGCGAAGACCGTTACCAGCCCGCAGGAGATGCCGATCACCCAAAAACCGTAGTAATTCGTTTTGCGCCACGGCCGCATGATGAGTCGGCCGACACCGCGGCCGTTGATGATCAGCACCACCCACAACAAAGGCAGGGGCCACGGCACCACTTCGAAGAGGCGCTCGCCCAGGCTGTCGGTGAAGACGATTGGCCCGAAGGGCGTTCCGGTCTTCGCACCCACGGCCAGGATGCCAGTGGCCAGCGAGGAGATGCTGACCGCCGCCATCAGGACGTTTTGAAGCGGCAGCCGGCATGCCAGCGCGAGCAGCGTCGTCGTGACCGCGCTGACGGGCAAGAGCGCCTCGACCCAGCCGAATCCAACAGGCAATTCAACTCCCAGGCCCGCGAGCGCGGTGTTGGCCATCCAGGTCGCCAGAAAAACAACGAACATCGGTTTGTGCCAGCGGCGGGCGGTTGGGGAAAGAGATGGGATGCCCGGCAAAGTGGCGGCGTCGGCGGGGGCAATGACGGGCGCGGCGGGCTTGTCGGGGTCGGCCACACGACGGAGACTAGGGCGGCCGGCCGGAAACTCAAGCGCGCCGCGACGAGCCCAAATCCAGGTGGGTCCGAGGCTTCCCGCTTGACGCGGACGCCTCGCTTCACTGGTATCTCCTCATGTCGCAACCAAATTGTTTGCAACGCAGTGGTTGGTTTCATCCAGTGGTCATCGTCGGCGCGCTCGGGCTGGGCCTCCTGCCGCTCTCGCTTCGGGCTGGCGCGCTCGAAAACTATGTGAATGCGTCAGACCCGGCATTTACCTGGAAGAAGGCCGACCAGGGCAAACCAATGGGTTTCACCGTGACGCACCTGGAGATGACTTCGCAGAAATGGCGCGAGCATCTCTGGACCCATCACCTCCAGGTGGTGCGGCCGGAAAAAGTCCGGAATCCGCGCATAGCCTTCCTCTTCATCACCGGCGACGGCGAGGGAAAGAGCAGCCTGAAGATGCTCAAACTTCTGGCCGAGCAGGCCGGGGCCGTCGCCGCCGTCGTCAGCCAGGTGCCCAATCAACCGCTCTATGGGGGCAAAGTCGAGGACACGCTCGTCGCCTACACCTTTTTCCAATACCTCAAGACCGGCGACGAAACCTGGCCGTTGCTCTTCCCCATGACCAAGAGCGCCGTCCGCGCGATGGACGCTGTGACCGCTTTTGCAAAGCAGGAGAACGGCGAGACCATCGAAGGCTTCGTCGTTTCCGGCATCTCCAAGCGCGGCTGGACCACCTGGCTCACCGGCGCCGTCGACCCGCGCGTCAAAGCCATCGCTCCGCAAGTGATCGACATGCTGAACATGAAGAAGCAGATCGCGTGGGCGCAAAAGGTTTATGGCCGGCAGAGCGAGCAGATCCAGGAATACACCGACCTCAACCTCCACCTGGCGCTTGACGAGCCCCGCAACGTGAACCTGCGCAGTTGGGTCGACCCGTACTCCTATCGTAATCGCTATACCATGCCCAAGCTCCTGCTCCTCGGCACCAACGACCGTTATTGGACGGTCGATTCGCTCCGCCACTATTGGAACGACCTCCCCGGTCCCAAGCTCATCTTCCAGACGCCCAACGCCGGGCACGAGCAGGGCGACAGAAAGGACTCGATACAAACCCTGGCGGCCTTTTTCGAAATGATTGCTGACGGCAAGGAACTGCCAAAGATGTCCTGGACGTTCAAAAGAGGCGAAAAGCCCGGACTGGACTTGACCATCGAGCCCGCAGCCGAGAGCATCCGGCTGTTCACCACCACCTCACGGGACCGCGATTTTCGGGACGAAACCTGGACCAGTCGCGTGCTTCAGGACGAGCCGAGCAGCCGAGCGACCGGTTTCGTGCCCGCTCCGGATCACGGGTACCGCGCTTTCATGGGCGAGGTCACCCTCAAGTCACCCCGAGGCCATCCCTACAAGCTTTCCACCCAGGTCCGCGTCGAGCCGGACGACATCAAATGAGTTGCGATTCGCCTGCCTGCCCTGGGAGCGCCGGCATCTTGCCGGCGAGTCACTTGGTTGTGAATCGAAAAACTCGCCGGCAGGATGCCGGCGCTCCCAGGGCGACGATTCATGGCTCCCGTACGTGTCCAAAGTTGGAGGTCGAGGCGGCCCAGGAACCGGAGCGCCGAACCGCCGCTCGGAGCGGCCCAAGCGCCGGATCGCGCCGAACGGGAGCTCGGCGCTCCGTCTCGGTTCACGGGCAGCCTGCGCACGAGAATTCGGGGAGCACTTTCCTGCTCGCAGTGCTTTCTTTGATCCTCGCCTCAGTCGCCTCAGGCGCCTCAGCCGCCGAACCGTCAAACTGCCGCCCGCCACGCGACGAAGCGGACCTCGCTTATTGGCTGCGCAACATGAGCTGGCACCGCTTTACCCCCGAAGAGATGGGCGACGCAACGGGATTGGACGTGCCTGAAGTCAAATCCGCGTTGCGCAGGCTCGGGCTTGAAAATGTCCCGCCACCCAGGCGCCTCACCGGCGCGCCACTGAGAGTGCTCCCTTACCCCGGCGGACGCCACCCGCGCATCGGCTTCCTGGAAGGCGCCATCCGACCGCAACGGGAGACCAAAGTCAGTGTCTTCACCCCGTGGGACGACGCCAGCTACGTCGTCATCGACGTGCCTGAAGCCCTCTGGTCCCACCTCGGCCTTACCTACCTGGCGCACACGCACATTCCGACGATCTTCGACAAGCAGGGCACGAAGCTCGATCCGCTTGAGTGGGATCGTTCCGACTCCGGCGGCGTCTTGCGCATCGCCCGCCGTCTGCCCAACGGCATCAGCTTTGGCGCCGTAGTGAAGCCCGGCGCCGACGCCGTGCGCATGGAACTCACGCTCACCAACGGCACGAGCGAGATCCTCCGCGACTTGCGCGTTCAAAATTGTGTCATGCTCAAAGCCGCGGCCGGGTTTACGGCATTGACCAACGCGAACAAGCTGTTCCAGAAACCCTACGTCGCCTGCCGGTCCGACGATGGCACGAAGTGGATTCTCACCGCCTGGGATCCGTGCGACCGCGCCTGGGCCAACCCGCCCGTGCCCTGCCTGCACTCCGACCCGAAGTTCCCCGACTGCCCGCCCGGCCAAACCCGCCGCCTCACCGGCTGGCTCTCCTTCCACCAGGGCACGAACATCACCGCGGAACTGGAACGCATCGAGAAAACCGGCTGGCGCGCCGGCGGGAACTGAAGCGCTCACTTGAAGTTTGAAATCGCCCACGCCGCCTCTATCCTGCCGCCGTGACCGCCGACACGTTCAAACCCGAGATCGCCGAGGCCCTCAAGGCCTACGAGAAATACATCGTGTGCCTGGATAAGGCGCCGGATGACTGCGAGGCTTCGCTTCGCTCGCTGATCGAAAAGGCCATCAAGGAATACGAGGGCCGCGGTCCAAACCTGCGTCACGGTATCGCCCTGGATCGGCAGGTCACGATCATTCTCAGCCAGTCAGAGACCGATCACCCGCTGTGCGGCATTTATTTCAACCTCCATTCGCCCTACCAGAAGAAGGCGGCGGCAAAGTCGGCGAAGTCTGCAGGTTGAAGCTTTTCACTCTTCGCGCGTCTCATCGCCCACCTGGCATTCCCCGGCGATGATGTCTCCGACGGTGCTGGTGTCGCGTTGCGGGCCGGTGATTTTGATTTCGGCAACTTTGAGGCCGCCACGGTAAACATTCAGCCGCCGGTCGATGGCGGGGATGTAGCCGAACGGGCAACTAAGCACCACGTAGCGGCCGCTGGTATTGACGAGTATAATCCTGCCGCGGTTGGCCGGTGCGGGCGTGACGATGAGGCCGGGAGGCCTGGCAGGCTGCGGGACTCTGGAAGTCACCGGAGCAAGGGGATCCTTGGCGGTCCTGTGGCCCCCGGAGCAGCCGCAGCCGAAGCAAGCGAGCGCGACAAACAGCAGTATTGCACGATCCGATCGCATGACGGAATCCTTTACCCCATTGCGGAAACCTTTCGAGCAAAAACTCCGATCCAATACGCTGGTAGGGCGAGGCTCCCGCCGAGCCGCGATTAAACCGAAAGTTTCGGCTCGGCGGGAGCCTCGCCCTACCGCGTTCTGCCATCCAGTGCAGACCAGCCAGTGCTTGCCTGGCGGGCTGTTTGGAATACCCTCCGCGCACCTGCATGAAGATCGGCGCGCTTTTCGGTTGGTTCGTACCCGAACTCAGAAAGTTGAACGGCAGCCAATTGTTGAAGGTCTGGGGCGGTTGCACCTCGTACTCGCGCAATGCGATTTACCTCCATTGCGTCCTGCTGCTGGCGTGCTGCTCGGTGATTTTCAACCTCGCGATGCGCGCCTCCGACTCTTTCTTCCTGCCCCTGATTGCCCTGCTTTTTGGCCTGATGGTACCGCCGAACCTTTACTTCGCCGCGATCCTGGGCGGCCGTCGCGAGCAAATCCGCCGCTTCGTCGAGGAGCATTGGGACGAATTCAATGTGTGAAAACGCCTGCGCCGCTCGGATCGCGCCACGCCTATCTCGTCGCCAGCGGCGATTTGCGGCTGTGCGCCAACCAGACCTGCTGGCCTGAGCAGGCCCGGATGGAAGCCGCTCTGGCCCGCGCCCTCAAGGCCCAAGGCTGGACTTTGGTCCGCGCGCACGCCTGGGATCCGGCCAAACGCCACGGCTTTATCGATTCTCAGAAAATGGGCATGGACGTCTTTCGCAAGCTCGACCCGGCCGCCCCGCTCCTCGTCGCCGAAAGCGTCTGGCAATACAGCCATCACGTCCTGCCAGGGTTGTCGACTCATCGCGGGCCCATCCTCACCGTCGCCAACTGGAGCGGCGCCTGGCCGGGCCTGGTCGGCATGTTGAACCTGAACGGCTCGATGACAAAAGCCGGCGTTCGCTACAGCACGCTTTGGAGCGAAACGTTCAAGGACGCGAAGTTTCGCGCCGGCCTGCGTGAATGGCTGGCGACGGGCTCGGTCACGCACGATCAGCGCCATGTCCGGGACCTCGATGCGCACACCCTTCCGCCTGCTGAGGAGCACCTCGGGCGGGATTTTGCCTGCGAGTTTCGCCGGCGCAAGGCGATCATGGGCGTGTTCGATGAGGGTTGCATGGGGATGTACAATGCCATCCTCCCCGACGAATTGCTCCACCCCACCGGCCTCTTCAAGGAACGCCTTAGCCAATCCACTCTGTATGCCGAGACGCTCCGCGTCGGCGGCGCGGCGGCGGGCGGCGTCTTGAACTGGCTTCAGAAGCGCGGGATGAAGTTCGCCTGGGGCCGTGATGATGAAACGGAGTTGACCGAGAAGCAGACGCTGCAGCAATGCCGGATGTACGTCGCTGCCGTGCGTCTGGCCGACGAATTCGGCTGCGCCACCATCGGCATTCAATACCAGCAGGGGTTGAAGGACCTCACACCCGCCAGCGACCTGGCCGAGGGCCTGCTCAACAACGTGGATCGACCGCCGGTGAAGTGCGACCGCACCGGCCGCGTCCTGTTCGCAGGCCAGGCATTGCCGCACTTCAATGAAGTGGACGAGTGTGCCGGATTGGATGGGCTGCTGACGTACCAACTCTGGCGCCACCTCGGCTTCGCTCCTGAAAATACGCTGCACGATTTGCGCTGGGGCGAGCCATTCACGGGCGCGGGCGTGGATGATTTCGTTTGGGTCTTCCTCATTTCGGGGGCCGCGCCGCCGGCACATTTCATCGGCGGCTACCGCGGCGCGGTGAGCGAACGGCAGCCCCCGATGTACTTCCGCCTCGGCGGCGGGACTTGCAAAGGCGTCAGCAAGCCGGGCCATGTCGTCTGGAGCCGGGTGTTCATCATGAACGGCCGATTGCACTGCGACCTCGGCGTGGCGGAAGTCGTGAAGCTGCCGCCTAAGGAGACGGAGCGCCGCTGGCGTGAAACGACTTCGCAGTGGCCCATCATGCACGCCGTCCTGAAGGGCGTCAGCCGTGATCAAATGATGGCGCGCCACAAGGCCAATCATATCCAGGTCGTCTACGTTCCCAGCGAACGGCAGGCCCATCGGGCCGCGCGCATCAAGGCCGCCGCATTGGCCGAGTTGGGGTTGAACGTGCATTTCTGCGGCGACGTGAAGCTCGACTGATAGTCCGGGAGGACGCGAGCGTCAGAACGTGCGGACATGCTGAAGCCAGCCGCTAAATTCCTTCATGGAGTGCGCCGGCAAAGCGCAGCGACGACGGCGCTTTGGCTGGAGGCCGGCCCTTGGCCACACGAGCCAAAGCGGTGTCGCGCTGCGCTTGGCACCGCAGTCCAAAACTACCGGAGGCGAGTCGCAATCTGCCATCCATGCCGCGGACTCTTCACTACATTGGTGCCGCACGTCGTCTTTTCATGGGTCTGGCGGAACAAGCGACTGCTTGAAACTATGCTGCTGGCGGCGTTGGTTTCCGGCGCGATCTCGCCGGCCAATGCCGGCACTGTGCAAACGCTCGATGGCAGTCTCCTTTGCGGCCACATCCACCTGGAGGCTCCCGATGCCCTTCTGGTCACGCCATCGAACGCGCCGCCCGTTCGTGTGGCCCTCTCAAACCTGCTTCGCGCCGACTTCACCAACCCGACGAATCTTCCCCCGCCCCTCAGTCCGCGCCTGAAGCCGCTGGCCATGGACGAGGAACGCGGCGCGCTGCCCGAACCGTGGCAGAACGTGGACCTCGGCCGGCTCGAAGAGCCCGGCAGCGCGGTGCATTATCGAGGGCGGTTCACGGTCGAGTCGTCCCGGCCGGCGCGGGTCGAGAGCGAGGAGGGCTTTCACTTCGTTTACCAGCCGTTTCGTGGCGACGGCGAGATAGTCGCCCGCGTCGCCAGCATTACCCCGCGGGACCAGAAGGATCAGCAGGCCAGGGCGGGCGTGGTCATGCGTGCCAGTCTCGATTCGGATGCGTTCACCCTCATGATGGCTGTCTCCGGCGGTGGCGGGGCGCACTTCCGGCGCGGCAGGACCCGCGGCGTCAGCACGACGGACGAGCGGCGGCCGGACTTGAAGCCGCCGTATTGGGTCAAGCTCCGGCGCGAAGGCAACACAATTTCGGGATTCTATTCCACCGATGGCCGCCGGTGGCAGGCCCTGGACAAAACCGAAGCCGGCCTGCCGGACCGCATTTATGTCGGCCTGGCGGCTGCGAGCCGGCGCCGCGGGTCTCCCGCCACCGCCGAATTCGACCACGTGAGCGCACGATCCCTGGAGCCGCGCGCCGGGTTCACCCCACGGATCGTCCTCCGGGACGGCACGATCATCGCGGACCACTTCCGGGGCGTGGACGACACGGCAGTGACGCTGTCTCCGGAAAAGAAGGGGCTGCGCGTGCTCACGCGGCAGGTGGCGCGATTGGAGTTTCGGCCTCTGGACGGTGCGGAGGAATTCCCGGTGGGGCGGGGTGGAGTCCTGTTGAGCAATGGCGATTTTGTGGACGGCGAGTTTCAATGCGTGACCAACGGCCGGGTCGTTCTTGGCTCGGTGTTGTTCGGGCGGCGAAGCCTGGAGATCGGCCGCAAGGTGGCCGCAGTGGTGCTGCGGCAGGCGTCCACGTCGCCCGCGGCCTTCGAGGCGCGAACCTTCGACGGGTCGGTCTGGCGGTCCCGGGCGACACGGATCGAGGCGGAGGCGTTGGTGGTGGACACAGCGCTGCTGGGCCCGTGGCGGATTCCGACGGCCGAACTGCGAGAACTTGTGAGCCTTCAGGCCGGCCCGTGAATCCGAGCGTAGGGCGGGCGTCTCGCCTGCCCTGGCCGCGCAGCGGCCAAACGGGGACGCGCCGTCGGCGCTGGGCAGGCGAGACGCCTGCCCTACGTTGGCGGTCCAGACGGAGGACCGCTCCTCTGAAGTTTTTGCGATGTGAGGCTGGACAGCCCGCGGCCCTTCTGTTATGGAGGCGCGGTTCCAATTTCGAACGAGTCGTTTTAGGAATCGCTCTCCGACTTTTATACCCTGTGGATTAGGGGAGGAGAGTTTTCGAGCATCGCGGACGGCAGGCAAAACTATATGAAACAGTTCCTGGGCAGGATTCTTTGGGCGGCGGCGCTCGTCACACTCTTCGGGACAGGGTTGATTGACGTCCGCGCAAGCGCGGCGTTTACGGTGCAATTGTCGGCTAGCACCAACCATGGCAGTTTCGTGGTTGGCTACGCCTTCGACGTGACGGTGCCGATCCGGCTTACGCACCTGGGCAAACACCACATCGACGGCACTTCCGAATCGGCACAGGTCGGAATTTGGAACAGCGGCGGCACGCTCCTGAGTTCCGCCTCGGTGCCGCAAGGCGCCGGTGTGACGCTGGAGAACGGAGTCAGTTACGTTCCCATCACGCCGGTGAACTTGCCGGTGGGCCGCTACGTGATTGGGGCGCAGACCTTCGCGACGGCGGGGACCGAAGGATTCGTGTTCGGGGCGACGCTGTCCAGCGCGGCCGGCGTGCGCTGGGTCGAAGGCCGGTACAACCTGACCAGCGCGTTCAGCCTTCCGACCTCGGTGCGGGCGGACAGCGGATCGTATTTTGGCCCGAACTTCAAGTTTGAGCTGGTCGTCTCTGAAATTGCCTTGTCCTTGCGCAGCGCTGTCGGCACGAACCGAAGCGATTTCATGGCCGGCTTTGCATTCGACGTGACCACCCCCATTCGCGTGACGCACCTGGGCAAGCACCACTTCAACGGCACGTCGGAAGCGGCGATGGTCGGGCTTTGGGATCAAGCCGGCGCGTTGCTCGCCTCCAACTCCGTGCCGCAGGGGGCGGAGGTGACCCTGGAAGACGGCATCAGTTTCGTCGCAGTGACTCCGGTGACATTGAGCCCCGGACGTTACGTCATCGGCGCGCAAACGTTTTCCGCGGCGACTGCGGAGCCGATTGCGCGCGAGGCCTCGGTGGCGGCGGCGCCGGGCATCCAGTGGGTGGAAGGCCGATTCAACATCGGCAACAGTTTCATGCGTCCGCTCGTCCCGCGCAACGACACCGGCTCCTACCTCGGGCCGAACTTCAAGTTCGAATACGATGTGTCCCAGTCCCCATTCACTGTGTTGCAACCAACGCCCCGGGCCATCGTGCAGCGCGGCGCGCAAAACACAGCGGCCCTGCGCTTGAGCGGCGTTTACCAGGGCGCTCCGACGCGTTTCGAGGCGCGGGCGCTGCCGCGGACCGGTTTCGCTGGCACGGCGACTGATTGGACCGTGTTCGACAACGCGCCGGTCGCCGGCCGATTTGCGGGCAGCCTGACGGTCACCGCCGGCTGGTATCGCATCGAAGTCCGCGCCCTGCAGGGCGGCACCGAACTCGGCCAGGGCGCCGTTGAACCCGTTGGCGTTGGCGACATCTTCGTCACCGTGGGCCAATCCAACGCCGCAAACGATGGCACGCCGGCCCAGACGCCGCAGGACGACCGCGTCAGCGCGCTGGCGGTCGCCGGTTCGAGCCGCTGGCAGCGGGCCAATGATCCGCAGCCTGTCGCAACGGGCATTGGCGGTTCGCCGTGGCCGCAGTTGGGCGATCTGTGCGTGGCGCGGTGCGGTGTGCCGGTCGGCTTTTACTCGGTGGCGCTGGGCAGCACAACGGTCGCGGACTGGCTGCCGGGCGGAATGTGGTATCACAGGCTCGGAGGGGGCCTTCGATACTTCGGGCCGAATGGGTGCAAAGCCGTGCTCTGGCACCAGGGTGAGTCCGACTCCATCGATGGCACGAGCGCGGCGACCTATTCCAGCCGCCTGCGGGCGATCATCGCCCAGAGCAGGCTCGACGCCGGCTGGTCGGTGCCGTGGGGCATTGCGCGAGTGTCGTATCACCCCCAGGCGCCGCCGGAGAATTGGCCGGCCATCATCGAAGGCCAGAACGACGCCATCACGCAATCGGCCGACGCTTTCCCGGGGCCAACCACGGATGACTTCGGCGGGTTGGGTTATTTGGCGGACGGGGTGCATTTCAACCAGGCGGGGCTCGAAGTCCATGCGTTGCGATGGGCTTCGGCCATCGCGGCGGCGTTCCCGGACTCCAATTCAATCCGCCAGGCTTCTATCGTCAACGCCGACTTCGAAGCCTTTGGACAAGCCGATGGAGCCGTGAACACCAGCGGCGTTTACGGTTGGACGACCGTCAATGCCGGCGCGGTCGGCGCGGGCGGCAGCGCGTCGGTCTTTTGGAGCATCAATCCGGGCCTGAGCCTCTATTCCAGTTTGTTCATCATCGATCCCAACGCTTCGGGCATCCTGCCAAACATGACCGGTGCGAATATCGCCAGCGTTTCGGACGGCCCGGCTGACAGTTATTTCAGCCAGCAATTGAGCGCGACCCTCCAGCCCAACACCCACTACACCCTGTCCGCCGCCGTCGGCGTGCGCAACATCGGAACGTTCGGCGGATACCGGCTCTTGTTGCTGGCCGGTGGAACGACCTTGAGTGGCATCCAGTCCGCGAATGCTCCCGGCGCGGCCGGCGGATTCTACATCGTTTCGACGGCTTACGACTCCGGCCCGGCACCCTCGGGGCTCGGCCAGCCCTTGGTGATTCGCCTGGGCAAAACGAGCAACGCCGATGACGCCTACGTGGACTTCGACTCGGTGAAGCTTCGGGTGGAACGAACGGCCGCGGACGACGTGCGCATCCGGCGGCAGGGCAACTCGTTCGTCATCGAATGGTCCGGCGGCGGAACGCTGCTGGAATCCGAGGATCTTCGCGCGACGTGGAAGGAAGTAGCCGGCGCGACCAGTCCGCACACCCGGCCGATCGGGACGTTGCCGACGAGATTTTTCCAGGTGCGGCCGTAAAGGGTCGCCTCATTGCCGGATGAATGAACCTGGCGGGCTGCTAAGAAAACCACCCCGTCCTTGCGGCGCCGACCGCATCGCGCACGATTCCGAGGGGATTAAGTGACACCCCGGTGTGACCTGTCTGATTGGCAGGGCCCCCAATCTAACACCCGCCGGGATGGATTTAGAGACTAGAGATGCTTCACCAGTTCGCGCACTCGCACGTCCAATGCGGCGGCGATCCGCAAAAGGGCATGCAGGCTGATCCACTGTTCTCCGCGTTCGATTTTGCCCACGTAAACGGGATGGAGCTCCGCCTTCTCCGCGAGCTGCTCCTGGCTCAAGCCGGCCCCCTCCCGGTATCTTCGGATCGACTCGCCAAGGAGCTTTCGCTGACGCGGAACGTGCGGCACAAGCCGCAACAGAAGCAAACCGGCTCAGAAACCAACCACACCCAACATGGGTTTATTTTGATCTTGCCTTTGAGATGGTCAGGGCGCGAGAGTCTTGATCGACGCCAAACGCCATGAAAAAACTCGCGCTCCTGATGTCCTTCTTGGGGTTGTTGTCTTTCTCCGCACCCTGCCGTGCTGATGATGAAGAAATTCCATTCGGGGCCGGACCGACAACCAACGCTTTCCCGGAGGATGCAGTCTTGCGCTTCGCCATTGGAAGGCCGCCCTTTATTCCCGCCAGTGAACCTCCTCCGTCACCTGCCACGGCAACGAACTTTCTGGCGATTGCGGACGATGGGGCCCCGGCCGGTGTCCCACCAGACACACAAGGGGCCGTCGGACCCAGCAATGTCGTGACGATGCTCAACTCGCTCGTTCGTATCCAAGATAGACAGGGCGGGACGAACTTGACGACGACGCTCTCGAACTGGTGGGGATTCTCTGCAACCAAGCCTTTTGATCCGCGAATTGTTTATGATCCGTATGCAGGAAGGTGGATTGCCACTGCGGCAGGGAATCAGAAGCTGAGCGATGCCTCGCTGCTCGTGGCTGTTTCGCAGACCAGTGATCCCACGGGCACTTGGTATCAAAGGAAGCTCGATGCCGATACGAACCACACGCGCTGGGGTGACTTCCCGATGGTAGGCTTCAACAAGAATTGGATCGTGGTCACCGCGAACATGTACCTCACAGGCAGTAGCGCGGAGTCTGATTTCCACTTCGTGCGGCTCTGGGTGTTCAACAAGACCAACTTTTACGCGGGGGGGACGAATGCCCCCACAATTCTGAGGGCGGAGACCAACGCTCCGAAGGCGTTCGCGCTGGCGCCGAGCCTGGTTTACGACGACACGGTTACCAACATGCACCTGTTGACAACGTGGAACACCAACGCGTTGCGGGTCTATGCCTTGACGGGCCAAATCGGCGGTGAACAGTTGGTGGCGAACGACGAATTTCCCGGCAGTTGCAACGAATATGGCTTGGGTGCGGAACGATGGCAACGTCAATTTTCTGTTTCAGGCCATAACAAACGGCTCATATACGAGGGTATTTGCGGCTGATGATCGGATCTCATCACCCGTGATCCAGCGGAATGGTTTTCTCTGGTGCGCGCATCACATCTTTCTTCCCTATGGCCCCGCTGTCGACCTCGAACGAACAATCGTGCAGTGGTGGCAGATCCCTTTGCGAAACTTCATCGCGCAACCGATCAGCAGAATTGAGAAACTCACTGACGACACGTCTTTTGCTTATCCCAGCATCGCAGTAAACCGGTTCAACGACGTGCTGATCGGCTATTCGCGCTTCTCGTCGATCCAATGGATCAGCGGCAATTATTCGTTTCGCGATTACTGTGATTCGCCGCTTACCGTACGGAGCGACACGGTTCTGAAAGCCGGAGAAGCCAACTTCCTACGTGCCGATTCTCAACTGCGGAACCGATGGGGCGACTACAGTTCCACTGTGGTTGACCCCGCCAACGACACTGACTTTTGGACCCTACAAGAGTACGCTCGTGCGCCTGGCAGCCGTTGGGGCACCTGGTGGGGAAAGATTGCACTGCCCGTGCCCGCCAACGATTCCTTCACAAACGCTTTCGCGATCAGCAACTCGTCGGGCACGACCAACGGGACTGTCATCCGGGCCACGATGGAGACAGGGGAACCGCTGCACGGTTCCGGCACAAACACGCCGTCGGTTTGGTATCGCTGGGTCGCCCCAGCCAGCGGAGACGTCACGTTTGACACCACGGGCGGAAGCAGTAGCTTTCCGCTGATTCTATCCGTCTACACCGGCACGAATGTGAGCAATCTCACCCTCAAAACGAACGCCTCAGGCAGTGCGCCCGCAGTCTCTTTCAGCGCCAGTTCTGGCACGACCTATCAGGTCGCCGTTTCCGGCCTGAACGTGGCGTGCATTGGGTTCACGTTGCACTGGGAACAGGCCGCCGCACCCATGTTCGTGCAACACCCCGAAGGCACGAATGTCGTCGTCGGGGAGGACGCTCTATTCAAGTCCCTCGCCATCCCGACCCTCGCTTACTTCTGGAAATTCCGCGGCACGAACGCCTCCGATCCGACAAACTCCATCGCCGGCGCAAACTCAGCGACCTACACGCTGAGCAACGTTGCGGGGACTAATGCGGGGAGCTACTGGGTCGTCGCCTCTAACGCGACCGGGTTTGCCACAAGCTCCGTCGCGAGTCTCTTCGTGCACGGCAATTCTGCCGCGCGTCTGAGCCTGTTGAGCTACACCAGCAACAGCTTTTACTTCCATCTCTACGGACTGACCAATCGCGCCTACAGGATAGAAACCTCGACGAATCTTGCCAGCCCAACCAATTGGTACCCGATTCACACGAATTACGTTTCCTACTGGTACACGAACTACGGCCTCACCAACCCCAACTCCCGCTTCTTCCGCGCGATCACGAACGAATGAAATCCTGCCGGCCCCAATGGCATTTGCATCAGACGTAACCATCAAAAACCCGGCAAACCTATGAAGATATCGGTACTTCACCTCTTGGTTTTCGGCTTCGCCACCTGTGCCTTCAGTGCGCAGACAGAACACTACACGGTCAGAATTGGGTTGCCTGGCGATCCAAACGCCTTGATCGGCGGCGGAGATTTGCGATTGACCGGTACGAACCTCTTCTATTCTCTCGACGTTTCAGGAGCGCCGGCAACATTCGTCTCGACCGGGACAGTCAATGCCGTTTCCGCCAGCGGTCCGAATGGGGCAATCCTTTTTCCCCTCGATGGACCGTTTTGTAGCGCGGACCGCGGGTGTGGCTTCTTTGGCGAGGGTCCGATCACCGCAGAGCAGGCGGCGCTGATCCGTTCCGGCGGCACTCAGGTGGTAGTCGATGACTTTTACTTGGGTCGAATCGTACCCAACGCGCTCTGCGAGTCCCCGGGCACAAACGTGATCGGTCTTGAAGCGACTCTCCGCGGACGGGTTTCCGTGGAAAACCGCGCGCGCGTTGTGTGGGGAATGGCGGCTTTCACTTTGAGCGGTCACCTGCTGCGCTATCGAATCGACCTTCCGGCAATCCTCGGTGATTACTTCGGTGTTATTGACGAGCAGATGACATTCGATCCGTTCGGCGGAGGACACCTTTTGGTTCTCGGCACACTGGATTGCGGCCCAACGGCCACCAACCTGCCTCCTGCCACGGGCGGCTTCGATTCCCTGCCTCGGTGTCTGCAAGAGGGCAGCATCTGCCTTCCTGACGATGTGCTGCCGTCACTGCTTGCAGGGAACTGGGTGGCTTCCTTTTATCAACCCTTCAGTGGACAGTATGCCCAAGGTGACATCCTTCCGGTGGATACCGACGGCGACAACGTGCCGGATTATTTAGACGCCTGCCCTGAGACACCCTCCGGCGCACTGGTCAACACAAACGGTTGCAGCATCGAACAGCTAGCGCCCTGTGCCGGCCCGTGGAAGAGCCACGGCGAGTACGTGAACAGGGTGAAAGAAGTCACGTCGGATTTTGCGCGTGCGGGACTGATCACCGAAGCCCAGCGGCGCGCTTTGCTCAATCAAGCGGCCCAGTCTGGCTGCGGTGGGCGATGAGATTCTGAGTCGCAAGGGAATCGGTGCTTAAGGGATCGCGGTAGGGGCAACGGGCGTCCCCACCTCGATGCCGGCACGAACTCCTTGCGGAGGGCCACCATCAGGCGCCTCGCCCGCGCCGGCACAGTGGACTGTCCACGGGCTGCGCGCAGCGTGTCCGCCTGAAGTGCTGGCAATTCCGGCGATCCTGGTTACGCTCGCGGGCGTGAAATCCGCCACTCGCTCGCGGCGCCGTGCGTTGGCAAGCAAGCCGGCGGACGCGGTTGCAAGTATGAACGGACCGGCGGCACTGCCAAGGCCGGCCGCGCGCACTGTCGTGCCACTTCGCGAGCGCAAACGGGTATTCGGCGACCAGTGGCAGTACGCCCCCGCCCCCGAGGACCACAAGTTCATCCCCATCGCGCCGCGGCACAATCTGTTCATCAACGGCCGTTTTTGTCGGAAACTTTGTCGGCGAACGCACGATGGACAGCGTTTCCGACAAAATTTCCGACAAAGGGAACGTCCGTGAAGGAGGGGCTAATCACATACCGCGGCTTCGCCGCGTCTGTTTCTGGCGCCGCTGCGACCTCGCAGTCACAGCGACGGCAGACTATAGCCGCCGCACCCGGTAAACCCGTTGCGGATTCACCGCCGCGTTTGTGTCGCGGAAGGTGATGGGCGCGTTGGTGCCGAAAGCATTCGTGACGGTCGTCCAGTCCACGAAGTTCGTCGTGCATTCAACCCGGTTCGTCCGCCCGCGCTGGCCGGGGAATGTGAATTGAAACGTTCCGGCGTTCAGTGCCACGTTCGTCAGGCGCGGCGGCGGGGCTTGGACAGAATCGATGATGTTTCGCCACGCGGCGATGCGCGCCGTGTAATCCTCCGCGCCGCCTCCCGGCTCGATGTGCAGTTCGAGCAGTTGCCACTGGGCGTGGCTGGCGGAGTTGGAGACGCCGTTGATGATGATGTACACCGGGCGCGGGTCCGGGCCGTTGGTGCCGCCCGTCGGGGCGAAGGTGTTGCGCAGCGTTCGCGACCAGTCGTTGCCGCAAATGCGCACCCCGCGCGGCGGCAGGTAAGCGTCAGTTTGCCCCACGTAGGTGGCGCCGGCGATGTCGATGACGACGTGCACGACGGGAATGCCATTGGAGTTGCCATTGCGGGCGGCGTAGTAATCGCGGATTCCGGTGGCCATCTGACCGATGGCCGATTGGCAATTCGGTCACCAGAAGGCGAAGACGTCGAAGAACACAATCTTGCCGGCGAAATCGCTCAGGCGCCAGCTCGTGTTGCCAGGAGTAAAAATCTGGCCATTGTCGTTGGTCCAGAGGTAGCGGTTTGGCAGGGAGAAGTTCGTAACGACGTCGCCGATGCGATAGGCGCCCTGCTGCGCCGACGCCGAGCCAGACAGCAGCACGGCGCAAGCGAAAGGGAGCAGACCCAGGCAAGGTACAAGAGTGGAAAACTTCATAAGGTAACGCTGCTAAAATTGCACCGACCAGGTCAACTGCGCAAGGCCCCAATTCCGATCCGCATAGAGGTAAATGAATTCGCGGCCGAAACCGCGCCGGGGCTGGTAGTCCGTCCAGAACGGCCCGCCGTGGAGCCGGAAGGTGGACCGGCCCACGGACCAACGCACGCCCGCGCTGGCTTCCCAACTGGTCAGCGGCGGCGCGGCGCTGCTCACGCTCAGCGGCCCCTGGTCGCTGATCAGGGCCAGCGAGTTTTCGATCTCGCCCGTGTCCTTGTAATAACGGCCGGTTACCAGGAACGCGAGGTTGGGCAACACCTCGTATTCCAGCGTGAGGCCGAAAAAATGAGCATCGAAGCCCGGCGCTTCCTTGCTCACGCCGCCGTAGCCGCGCGCCACCCAGTGTTCGCCCAACGCCACGTTGATCGAGCCTTGGTAGGCGAAGCGCAGTTCGCGATCGGTGGTTTTGGTAAGGGTGAACTCGTTGAGCGCGCGCACGCGCGGCGTCAGCACGTTTTCCGAGGAAAACGAAACCGAGTAGCTGTCGAGCTGCTCGCGCCCGCGGAGGGCCTTGGCGTCCAATTCACCGACCGAGTTCGTGAAGAGCACGTCGATGTAGCCCGGCGCCGTTTGTTCGTGCCGGTAGCCCAGGCGCAATTCCGCGAAGGCCACCGTCGACAAGTATTCCCACCGCAGCCCGGCCGCCCCGCCGTATCCCTTGGGGTCCGGCTCTTCGTAGTCTGCGATGCGCGGGAACCGGGGATCGTCGTACTTCTGACGATACCGGTTGGCAATCCACACGCGGCGATAGTCCGGGTAACCGTCGTAGGCGCTGGCCGAGGCGAGGACTTGCAGCGGTTCGGCCACGCGTTGGCGCAAGTTTACCAGCCCGCTGAAGCGGTCTTCGTTCAGCCGCTCCGCGTGACCCAATCCATCCACGATCGGATTCGGCCGGTAGTCTTCGCAGAACGAGGCGTAGCGCACCGACCCGTCCCACTCCGTGCCGCCAGTGCGCCGGCTGAACTTGACGCCGCTGTCCGTCAGGAAAAGGTCCGACGCCAACGCGAATTCCGTGTCGGCCTCCACGGTGATCTCCGCCGGGGCGACACTCGCTGGCGCGGCGGCTGGCGTGGCTCGTTCCTCCCCGCTCCCGAGACTGTCAATCACCCTGCGCAAATTCGGCGTGCCTTCAAATCCGGCGTGCTGGTAAGCCACCTTGAATTGCGGCGCGTTCGGTCTCAAGCCGCTGCCGTCCACCACCACCAGGAATGGAATGCCCGCGGCCCCAAACTGCTTCAACAACGTCCCATCGAAATCATCCACCACCAAACTCGCCCCGGAGTGTCGCACGAAGGCCGCCGTGCGTTCCGGCAATGCCTTCTCGATGTTCACGGACAGCACCCGCACCGGCACTCCGCGGGCGTTGCCGTTGCGCTCCGCGTAATACTGCCGCACGCCCACTTCCAGTTCCCGGGACGCCCGCTCGCAAGGCGCGCACCAATACGCAAAGAAGTCCAGCACGACGATCTGCCCGGCGAAATCCTCCAATCGTACCCGTCCTTCGGCCCCGTGCCGGGTCAGATCGAACGGCGGCGCCAAGTCGGCCGCCATGGACGGGGGGGCGGGCGCCAGCAGCACGATCACGGCCGGCGCCCAAAGTCCCAGGAACTTCGTGAAACTCATGCGCCCGTCATCGGCAAAGAGTGCATGTGCTGGGCTGCGCTCCACCGGTCGTCGCCAATCCCGGCTGCACTTGCGGCATGAGCTTTGACGAGTAGCTGAATACGGCGCCCTGTGAGAACTGCATGTTCGGCTTGGAGACCAGCCGCTGCTGCTCGGGGCCGACCGTCGCGCAGCCGCTTGCCAGCAAAGACAGCAATCCGCACGCCGCCATGCCGAGGAGGAATTTCATGGCGTCATGCTCTCCGGATCGGTGCGTCTCAGGCAAGAATGTTCTCGGGAGGACTTCAGCTCGTGAAGAAATCCTCGCGGCGCGGCGTCCAGCGATGCAGCATCTGGCAATGACCTCCCGCGGCCTCAACGCGCTCGTTCCGGCTGGGCTTCTGCTTGCCGGTTCGACGTGTTTTCAGGCAAGCGCTGCGGTCGCCGCGCCGGTCTCGTTCCGCAATGAGGTCATGGCCGTGCTCTCCAAGGCTGGCTGCAACACCGGCCCCTGCCACGGCAATCGGAACGGCAAAGGCGGCTTCAAACTTTCCCTGCGCGGCGAGGATCCGGAGGCGGACTACGCCGCGCTGGTCCACGCCGTCGGCGGCCGTCGGGTGAACATCATCAATCCGGAGGAGAGCCTGCTGCTACTCAAGCCCACCACCACCGTGCCGCACGAAGGCCAGCTTCGACTGGAGCGCGATTCGACCGAGTACGAAATGCTTCGCCGCTGGATTGCCGACCGCGCGCCCGACGACCGGGAGCGCGCCGCAAGACCCACGCGGCTCGACGTGTCACCCGCCACCGAGGTGCTTTACGCGCCGAAGGATCGCGTGCAGCTCAAGGTCATCGCGCGGTTCCAGGACGGCTCGAAGCGCGACGTGACCGCGCTCGCTTGCTACGAAGCCGTCAACACGCTCGTGGACGTGTCGCGCGGGGGGCTGGTCACTCGCAAGGGGCCCGGCGAGACGACGGTGCTCGTGCGTTACCTGGACCGGCAGGCGCCGGTGAGCCTGGCGTTCGTGCCGGAGACACCGTACTTCAATCGCGGCGCCCGCCCCGCAGAGAACAATTTCATCGACCGGCACGTCTTCGCAAAACTTCGCACACTGCGCCTGAACGCTTCGCCTCTGTGCGCCGATGAAGTGTTCTGCCGCCGGGCGTTCCTGGATTTGCTCGGCCTGCTGCCGACGGCGGACGAGGCGCGCGGCTTCGTCGCCGACCGGCGCGGCGATAAGCGCGCCCGGCTCGTCGACACGCTGCTGGAGAGGCCCGAGTTCGCCGAGTTTTGGGCGCTCAAGTGGATGGACCTGTTGCGCGCCGACGAGCGGGCGCTCGACGCCAAGGGCATTCGGGCTTTTCACCAGTGGATTCGCGCGGGTATCGCCACGAACAAGCCGCTGGACCAGTTTGCCCGCGAACTTATCGCCGCGCGCGGGAGCACGTACACCGAGCCGGCCGCGAACTTCTACCGCGCTCTCCGCACACCCGTCGAACGGGCCGAGTCGGCGGCGCAGGTCTTTCTCGGCACTCGACTCCAGTGCGCGCAATGCCACAACCACCCCTACGAACGCTGGACGCAGGACGATTATCACGACTGGACGGGCGTTTTCGCGCGCGTGAGCTACAAGGTCCTGGAAAACCGGCGGCGGGACAACAACGACAGCCACGAGTTCATCGGTGAACAAATCGTTTTCCTCACCAACCAGCTCAGCCACACCAACCCGCGCCTCGGCAAGCCCGCCACGCCGCGCTTCCTGGGCGAAAAGGATGCGGTGGCGGCGCCGCGCCAGGGTAGGGCAGGCGTCTCGCCTGCCCTGGCCGCGCAGCGGCCTAAAGGGGACGCGCCTTCGGCGCTGGGCAGGCGAGACGCCTACCTTACGTTGGCGGCCCGTGGCGAGCGAGAGCCAATCGTCGAGGCGGACGAATTGCAGCGCCTCAGTTCGTGGCTGACGAGTCCGCAAAATCCGCGCTTCGCCCGCGCGCAGGTCAACCGCATCTGGTTTCACCTCATGGGCCGCGGGCTGGTGGATCCGGTCGATGATTTTCGCGCGACCAATCCCGCGTCGCATCCCCAATTGCTCGACGCGCTCACGGCCGATTTTGTGAAACACAAGTTCGACCTGCGCCATGTCATCCGGCTCGTGATGAATTCGCGGACCTATCAGCTTTCCTCCACGCCCGCGCCCGGAAGCGAGGAAGACGCCGTGAATTATTCGCACGTGCGCGTCCGGCGTCTCGGCGCTGAGCAATTGCTGGATTGCGAGAGCCAGGCGAGCGGCGTGCCGTTGGAATTCAAAGGCTGGCCCGTGGGCACCCGCGCCGCCCAGGTGCCCACTGTGCGCGTCGAGGCCGCGGGCAACAAGCGCCGGCCGGGGCAGGCGGATTTGTTCCTCCGCGCGTTCGGCAAGCCGCCGCGCCAGCTCACCACCGAGTGCGAGCGATCGTGCGAACCGGCGATGGGCCAGGCCTTCCAACTCATCAGCGGCCCGACCACGCAGGAATTCCTCGGCGAGCCGGACAACCGGCTCGGCGCGTTGCTCGGCTCCGGGAAATCCGACCGCGAGATGCTCGAAGAATTGTTCTGGACCGTGCTGACCCGCGCGCCGGAGAAGGCCGAGTTGGAACGGTTCAGCGCCTTGCTGGCCGCCGGGGACAAACGCGCCGCGCTCGAAGACATCCTGTGGGCGCTGCTGAACGCGAAAGAGTTTGTGCTCCGGAGGTGAGGCAGGGATGTTCCACGTCCATCACGCCGTCTCGCTCGATCTGCCCGAGCTGGCGCCCTACCGCACGATGCGCCGGCCCGTTGACCACGTCGCCCGCCGCATCTTCATCGCCGAGGGCGTCAAGCTGGTCGAGCGGCTCCTGGAGAGCGACTTCGAGATCGTCTCCGCGGTGATGCCCGGGAATTGGTGGCCCGAATTCGAATCGCGGCTCAAGGCGCGCCCGGAGAACATCCCCGTCTACCTCGTGCCGAAGCCCGAACTGGAGAAGCTCGTCGGTTTCTCCATGTTCCAGGGCGTGATGGCCGTCGGCCGGTTCCCGCCGCCACGCCCGCTGCCGAGGATTCTTGAAGGCAGTCCGCGGCCGTGGCTCGTTGTCGCCCTCGAATCGCTCGCCAACGCGGAAAACCTCGGCGTCATCATCCGCAACTGCGCCGCCTTCGGCGTCCACGCGCTCATCGCCGGGGAGACCTGCTCGTCGCCTTTCATGCGCCGCAGCGTTCGCAACTCGATGGGCGCGATCTTCAAGCTGCCCGTCGTCGAGTCCCCAAGCCTCTTCGCCTCGCTGCACGAACTGCGCGGCCTCGGCGTGAAGTGCGTCGCCGCCCATGGCCCGGCCAAAGGCCCAACGCTCGCGAAGGCCGACCTGCGCGGCGACACTTGCATCGTGCTCGGCAGCGAAGGCCACGGCCTGACGCCGACCATCCTCGGTGCCTGCAATGAAGCCGTCTCCATCCCGATGGCGAACGCGGTGGATTCGCTCAACGTCGGCAATGCCGCCGCGGTGTTCCTTTACGAAGCCGCGCGGCAACGCGGGCGGGTGTAGGCGGGCTGGGAGCGCCGGCATCCTGCCGGCGAGTTTCAATCAAGCCGGAGGGCGCGACTCGCCGGCTGGAAGCCGGCGCTCCCAGCCTTACTTCGCCCCGAGCACCTCGCCGAACTTCCGAAAAAAATCGTCCATCATCTTTTTGGCCGCCGGCTCGATGAGACGCGAGCCGAGCGCGGCGATCATCCCGCCCACTTGCGCCTCGGCGTCGCACTTGATCTCCGTCGAGCCGGCTTTGTCGGCGAGTTGAATCATTGCCAAGCCCTTCACGAAGCCCGGCCCGCCCTTGCCTTCGATGACCAGCGTGTAGGACTCCGGCGGCTTGAGATCCTTGAGCTGCACTTTGCCGACGTAGCTGCCCTTGAGCCCGGCCACGCCGATCTTGAGGTGAGCGTCGTAGGAATCCTCGCCGGTTTTCACCATCTTTTCGCAGCCGTCGATCACCCGTTGGAGCACGGCGGGGTCGGTGATGGCGGCGAAGACTTTGTCGCGCGGCGCGGCGAGGGTGTAAGCACCGGAGAGTTTCATCGGGAGATTGAAGGGTTAAGTTGTTAAGGGGTCAATGTGCCAGATCAATCAGACGACATAAAGGGATCACTTGGTTCAAGACGGCCTCGAGTCAATCCGCGTCTCGAAGGTTCAGACGCGCCGGGGCGCATGCTCCCAAGGGCGCATGACAGAATTCTTCAGACCTGCCAGTGGACCGGTTTTCAGGAGCGGCTCCGGCTTCGATGCTTCGTTAGCTTCGTTTCCTTCTGTGCATAATTCCACACTGGCGGGGCGGGGTGCCGAATCCAACAGAAGCAAACGAAGGAAACGAAGAAGGCGCCATCCTTGACCGACTGCGCGAAATTGGGCCGAAGGACACGTATATGCGTTGGCTAGATACTGCCTGATGCAAAATCCGAGCAAAACGCATTGTCCGAAGATTCTTATCATGCGCCCTGCTCCCAAATTTATCGGCCTTCGGACTTGCAATTCGCGGCGAGGCGTTCAACTTTACAGGCGTATTTCAACAATAATCCTGGGTGCCGCCCCAGGCGGCATCCATGCATCGGAGGCAGCTATGTTGGAACGAACATTGATTGGGTTGGCGACGCTCTCGGCCCTCACTCTGGGGCTTCGGCCGGCGCAGGCGCAGAGCACGTTCAAGAGCGGGTACTACGAAATCACTTCGGGCCTTTACTCGGAATGTTGCGGGATCGCCGCGAATACCTTCAGCTATGAACTGCCCGACGAGAGACTGGGATTCGTCGGATTGATCGTGGATCCCGGCGGCCACACCGCCCGGCTGACGTTTCTCAGTCCGGACCTGCGGACGGTTTTCACCAGTTACCCGTGGTTTCCCGAAGAGACCTTCGCATTCAGCTTCAACAACGGGATTGTCTTTTCCAATTACATCCAGTTTGGCGAGGGATCTCCCGCGCCGTCGCCCGGGCTGGCCGAGTGGAACTACACCGTCCGGGATCAGGCGGGAGCCTTGAGCATCAATGGCGTCGCGACCGCACTGGTGTCTGGCGCGGACGTTCCCAACCAGTTCATGCACACGAACGTGGTCGCCGCCCTCGTCCTTAACCCGGTCGTGATTGACCGCATCGAGCGGGTCGTCGGCTCGATGCGCTTTCACTTCACGGGCCAGCAGCTCTACGTTTACACGGTCGAGTATTCCGATTCCCTGACGACACCAAACTGGCAGACAAATTCCAGTTATGTCGCCAAACTTGGGCCCATCGACGTCGTGGTGACCAACTCCCTCGGCGCGGCCCCGATGCGTTATTTCCGCGTCCGCACGGAACCGTGCTATTGCCGGTAAACAGCTTTTGAGTCTTGAAGACCTTTCCGTGTATCTGTTAGGCCTCCACTTGCGTGCGAAAGGCATGGAAGATTTTGGCAACGTTACTGGTTGCCGCAGGCGGATGGGCCTATTTTTTTACTGGCACTCCGAAGTTCGGTCGTAAGCTGACGCTGAGAGACGCGCCTGTTGCATCCATCGAGCTATCGCTGGCCACGCGGCGAGAGATTTCTGCGCCCAATCTCTGCACACAGGTTCTACACACGATGCGGAAGGCACGAGGCGGAGGGCCGGTACACGCTTGTCCATCGCTTGGGAGACTGACGGTTCATTTTGAAGATGGGATGACACACCGTTTCAAGTTGATGCCAGGTCATCGGCTTAACCGGATTGACCTGGTGGACAACTCTGCCTTGTATTCGATTTCGATGGCTGAGATGTTCGGCACGTTTGAGAGCGTGGGACTGCTGACGAAGGATCAAAGATGATGCCGACGCCCGCGTTTCCGTCAGACAGCGCACTTACTATGGCTGAACTACAAACGAAGACTGACGAACCGCACGGTGACTCCTCCTGTCATCGCCCGCTTGCGGAGTTGGAGGCGCGCCTGCGCGAGCTGCCTGGCGCGCCCAAAGATTTGGGACGCCTAGCCCTCATCGTGTGCCGCAGCGGCGAGGGCCTTCGGGAGACGCCCGAACGCGTGCACTTGACGGCGGAAGACGGAGTGCCCGGCGATAGTTGGGGCCGGCGCACGCCGCGCAAGCTTGAAGCCCAGCTCGCCGTCATGCGCCGCGACGTGGCCGAACTGATCGCCAATGGCCAACCGCTCACCGTCTTCGGGGACAATCTTTTCGTCGACCTCGACATCTCGGTCGCCAATCTCCCGGTCGGTTCGCGCCTGCGGGTGGGCGGAGCCATCGTCGAGGTGACACCCCTGGCGCACAACGGCTGCGCAAAGTTCAAGGAACGGTTCGGTTCAGACGCGCTTCACTTCGTCAACGCGCAGCCGACGCGGGAGCAAAATCTGCGGGGCATTTATTGGAAGGTGGTTGAGTCGGGCGAGGCGGCGGTGGGAGCGCCGATTCAGGTGCTGGCGAGGGGGGAAGCGAGGAGTGAAGCGTGATGCGTGGTGCGTGATGCGTGAAAGGAAAGCGTAATTCCAGTCGTTTCACGCACCACGTATCACGCATCACGGCAACAGAATGCGCCCGGCTGGTGTGAGCGGACAATATTCTGGTTTCTCCCAGTCCAACTCCTCAATAGACTTCCTTCGAGATATGGAACGCATTTTGGCCAGGGCGCTCGGGCAGGATGTGGGCAAGCTGGCCGCCCAGGAAAAACAGCTTCTGTTGTCGCGGCTCCTGGCGCGACTGGCCCATGAGATCCGCAATCCGCTCAGCTCGCTGGACATCCACGTGCAATTGCTGGAAGAAGACCTGGCAAGGGCCGCGCCGGAACTGCGCGACAAGACGATGGGGCGGCTGGAAATCATGCGGGGCGAATTGCACCGGCTCGAAAACCTCGTCAAACAGTTTCTCAACCTGGCCGGGCCGTCGTCCCTCGACCTCCAGCCGGTCGAGGTCGGCCGGCTCGTCGGCCACGTGTGCGAGCTTTTGCGGCCCGAAGCGGCTTGTCGGGAGATTGAAATTGTGGCGGACGTGCCGCCCGATTTGCCGTCGGTCCTGGCCGATCCCGGCCAGCTCACGCAGGCGCTGGTGAACCTGGTCATCAACGCGATTCAGGCCGTTGAAAAAAAAGGGAGCGTCATCGCAAGCGCCGCGGCCGACCCCAGGAACGGTATCCTGTCCATTGCGGTGTGCGACACGGGGCCGGGCCTGCCCGTGGAGCGTGAAGGGGCGATTTTCGAGCCTTTCTTTACCACGAAATCCGATGGCAGCGGCCTGGGCTTGTGGATTGTTCAACAGATCGTTGTGGCTCATGGCGGCATGATCCAAGCCGCTAATGCGCCCGAAGGCGGAGCCGTGTTCACGCTGCAATTGCCGCTCGCGGTCGCCCTAGAACCTCATGGATAAATCCCGAATCAACATCCTGGTGGTGGACGACGAACGGGGCCTTTGTGCGGGCGTGCAGGAGGCGCTGAAGCGCGAGGGCTATTCGGTGGACGCGGCCAATGATGCGCGGACCGCGTTGCGGCTCGTTGGCGAACGGCTTTACAATCTGGTTCTCACCGACGTGAAGATGCCAGAGCTGAGCGGGCTGCAATTGCTCCAGGAGGCCAGGCAGAAGAGCGCCGACACGTTGTTCATTCTGATGACGGCGTTCGGCACGGTCGAAAGCGCCGTCGAAGCGATGAAGGAGGGGGCGTACGATTACCTTTCCAAGCCCCTCGACATGCAGCGATTGCGCGCCCTGGTGCTCAAGGCGCTGGAGTTTCAGGCGGTCGTCGCGGAGAACCACGAACTGCGGATGAGGCTGCGCAGGCGCTCCGAACCCGGTCCGCTCGTCGGCAATAGTGAGGGCATCCGAAACGTCCTCCGGCTGGCCGACGAGGTGGCCCGCAGCGAAGTCACTGTGCTCATCGAAGGCGAAAGCGGCACTGGCAAGGAACTCATCGCCCGTTACATTCACCTGAAGAGCGCGCGTGCCGACAAGCCGTTCATCTCGGTCAATTGCGCGGCGTTGCCCGAGACGTTGCTGGAAACTGAGTTGTTCGGCCACGTCAAGGGCGCATTCACGGGCGCCATTGCCAACAAGCCGGGCCGGTTCCAACTGGCCGATCGCGGCACACTCTTTCTGGATGAAATTGGCGATCTGCCCGCCAAGGGGCAGGGCGACATGCTGCGCGTGCTCGAAGACGGCGGATTCCGCATGGTGGGCGGCACGGAACTTGTGCGGGTGAATGTGCGCGTCGTGGCGGCGACGAACAAAAACCTTCAGGAAGCCGTGGCGGCGGGAAAATTCCGTGAAGACCTTTGGTATCGGCTTCAAATCATTCCCATCCCCATCCCGCCCTTGCGAGAACGGGCCGAGGACATCCCGCTGCTCATCGAGTCGTTCCTGGAACATTTCACTACCCGGCACAAGCGGCGGCGCAAGACCCTTTCGACCCAGGCCATGCAGCTTTGCCAGCGGTTTCCCTGGCCGGGGAACGTGCGCCAACTGCGCAACGTCACGGAGCGACTCGTGCTGACCTGCCACAAGCCGACGATCGAAATCAGCCAACTGCCGGACTTTCTTCGGGCCCACGATAAGCATTCTGCCACGTTCACCATCCGCCCCGGCATGGCCCTGGTTGAAGTGGAGAAATTGCTCATCCGTCAGACGCTGACGCATGTGACGTCCAATCGCGAAGAGGCCGCCAAGCTCCTGGGCATCAGCCGACGCTCGCTCCAATACAAGCTCAAGCGATACGGGCTGCTGGGAGACGAGCAAGCTGCAACCGAGTAGTTCCTCCGCTGCCTGAGCGCAGCGGCTGCGACGGCTCGCAGCTATAGGAATTGTTCATCACGGAATTCCGGGAAGGGGGCTGCAGTGGGGTCGCGGAGCGACTTCATGAGGGTAGCCGTGGGCTTCAGCCCACGGACCGGCGCGGGAGGGAGGCGCGTCGCGGAGCGACGCTTGATAGCCACAGAACCAAAGTTCAAGCGTCGCTCCGCGACGCTTACCGTCGTTGCGATCTATCCGTGGGCTGAAGCCTACGGCTACCGTCACCGCCTCGCTCCGCGAGGCGCTGCGTACCCCCGATCTTCGCGTCGTGGCGGTACGCCGGAAATCCCTGAACCACCAAGTAAAATTGGTTTGTCCGGCAGACAACAGTCCCCGGCGCTGCCCATCTGGCTTGCACAAGCCGTTGGGCCGTCGTGCAAAGAATGCACAGAAGCCCCACTTCCGAAATGGCCTGAGCCCTGAGACACTTGAGACCCGGAAGCTAACGCTCGGCAGGACAGCAACTTACCGCAATGGTCGGCTCCTCGGCACGGCCTTTGCGTTAACCCTGGCGTGATACGTATCGTTGAAACTCTGCTCAAGGCGCAAACCATGAAACTTGAAAACCGGCGCCTCACCCCCGAGCAGGAAGAGCAATTCGAAAAGCTTCGCGCGCAAATCCCGGCCACTGTCCTGGAGAGATTTGACCGCTGGGTTGGCCGAGGGAAACGAGCAGTGGCCATCGTACGCAACGGCGTTTGCTGTGATTGTCATTTGCGCCTCCCGTCGGGCACGCTGGCCGCCCTGGCTTACACGACCGAAATTCACTACTGCGACAACTGCACGCGCATTCTTTACCTGCCGGAGGACGAACCCCTCGGGCTGACCAAGGGAGGATCGTCGGCGCCGGCACCGGTCGAACCGAAGGCCAAGCGGCCCCGCAAGCGGGCGTCCTCGCGAGGTGTTTAGCCCTTTGGCGCCTGACCCCACGCGATGACGCTGGCCGATTTCACCAGTCCGGGCCTCATCATTCCGAGCCTGCGTGGCAAGGATGTCGCCAGCGTGATCCAGGAACTGGGCCAGGCGCTCCAGCGCAAAGGGCGCATCCCGGACTTGCTGCCTTTCTACCACGCGGCGCTGAACCGTGAATACCTCCTGAGCACGGAAATGGAGGCGGGGATGGCCTTCCCTCACGCACGCGCGCCCGGGCTTAACGGGCTTGCATTCGCTCTCGGCCGCAGCGCCGAACCGTTGGGCTGGGGTGCCAAGGCTGCCCGATCCGTGCGCCTGGTTTTTCTCATTGCCGTGCCAGCGACCGATTCAACTCAATACCTGCAACTCATCTCCGGCCTGGCGCGCCTGGCCAAAGAGAGGCGGCTCGTGGAGGAACTCCATACCGCGCAAGACACATTCCAGGTTTTTGAATTGCTTCAGCAAATTACCTTGCGGGGCAGCGCGATAGGCGAGCCATCCAAGCCAGTCGTGAACTGAACAAACCAGCAGCCGAAGCCACCGACATGCTTTCGAAATGAAAAGTCCTCAATTCCCCGTCGAACCACAGCAGCGGCGACAACGCCCGATTGCAGACTTCCGGCAAAACCGATAACCTCTTCTGAAAACCGTGACCGTGATGGAGACAGGGAAGTCGAGCGGGCTCTCTGACAGCGAGGAGGCGCCCGAACCACGCGCCTTTCTGGCCGACTTTGTGCCTGCGGAAGGGGTCCTGCGGTTTGGGAGGCGGGTGCGCGTGAAGGCTCCATGAACCTCCAACCCGCCACCTTGCTCATCTCGTCGCTCTGCGGCTATCTCCTCGGCTCTGTGGCCGGCCTGGTGTTTGTGCGCCGCGAGAAGGTGGCTAACGTCTGCTCGTTCGGCGCGGGCTCGCTCGCCGCGTTGTGCGGCCTGGTTGCAGCCATTCTTCATCTCGCCCGAGGAACGGGCGCTACGGCTCCGCAATTCGAGCTGCTGCCGGCCCTCATTCCCTACATCAAATTCAGCGTGCGGCTCGACGCGCTGGGCGCGTTCTTTCTGCTCATCGTCTCCCTGCTGGGCTTCGCGCTGTCGGCCTACTCGCTCGGCTACGCGAAGGGGTTCTTTGGCCGCAAAAACGTCGGCTTGCTCGGGGCCTTCTTCAACGCGTTGCTGCTCGCCACGACGCTCGTCTTCGTGGCGGACAACATCTGGCTGTTCCTCATCGCGTGGGAAATCATAGCGCTGACGGCGTATTGTCTGGTGAGTTTCGAGCACGAGAAGCCGGAGACACGTGACGCGGGTGTCCTCTACTTCATCATGTCGCACATCGACGCCGGGTGCGTCATCCTTGGCTTCCTTCTGCTTTTCCAGGCTTCGGGCGACTACGGTTTCGACAGCCTGCACGATCTCGGCGCGAAGATGTCGCCCGGCAAACGCAACGCGGCGTTCGTCCTGTTCCTGCTCGGTTTCGGCATCAAGGCCGGCATCGTGCCGTTGCACATCTGGCTTCCGGCCGCGCATCCGGTCGCGCCCAGCAACGTCTCGGCGCTCATGTCCGGCGTGCTCATCAAGAGCGGCATCTACGGGCTGACCCGCGTCTGCTTCGAATTCCTGGGCCCGCCGCCACTTTGGTGGGGCGTGACCGTGCTGGTCCTTGGGACAGTCTCGGCCGTGCTCGGCGTGCTCTACGCGCTGATGGAGCATGACCTCAAGCGCCTGCTGGCTTATCACAGCATCGAGAACATCGGCATCATCCTCATCGGCCTGGGCGCGGCATTGATGTTCCTCCACTCGGGCCACCCCCTGCTGGCGTCGCTGGCGCTGATTGCCGGCCTCTATCACACCGTAAACCATGCGGTGTTCAAAGGGTTGCTGTTCCTCGGCGCGGGCGCGGTGCTGCACGCCACCGGCACGCGCAACATGGAGGCCCTGGGCGGCCTGGTCAAACGAATGCCGCAGACGGCTTTTTACTTCCTCGTGGGCGCGGTGGCCATTTCCGCGCTGCCGCCACTCAACGGGTTTGTCAGCGAGTGGCTCACCTATCAAGCGTTGCTCCAAGGGTTCGGCACGACGGAAAGTCTTGTGCGCCTCATTTTCCCGCTCAGCGGCGCGATGTTGGCGTTGACCGGCGCGCTGGCCGCGGCGTGCTTCGTCAAGGCCTTCGGCATCACTTTCCTGGCCCAGCCCCGCAGCGAACGCGCCGGGCAAGCGCATGAAGCGTCGCCTGCGATGCTCTTCGGCATGGCGGTCCTTACGGCCGCGTGCGTCGCGCTTGGATTGTTTCCGACCACGTTCGTCAGGCTGATGGACCCGCTGACGCAACAGCTCACGGGTCGACAACTCAGCGAGCAACTCATCGTTGCGGGCGGCTTCGTCCTGGCTGCGCCAGGCGCGAACGCCGGGACGCTTTCGACGCTGGGCATCCTGTTCATGGGCCTGAGTTTTCTCCTGATTCCCTTCGCGCTCTGGCTGGTCTTTGCGCGTAACGCCAGGACGCGGCGCGGCCCGACGTGGGACTGCGGCCAGCGCGGCCTGACACCCCAAATGGAATACACGGCGACCGGTTTCTCGAAACCCATTCGCATGATCTTCAAGGCCCTGTTCCGCCCCCACCGCGATGTGCAACGCGAATACGACTTCTCGCCTTACTTCGCGACCTCCCTCCGATTCGAGAGCCGCGTCGAAGAGGTGTTCGAGCGGCGCATTTACCGGCCGCTGCGGATTTGGATTCTGCGGGGCTCGCGCCACATCCGCGCCCTCCAGGCGGGCAGCATCCACGCCTACCTGCTCTACATCTTCATCACGCTGCTGTTGCTGCTGCTTTTCGCGCTATGACCACGCTTACCGGGAAGAATGGGGTAATGGGGTGCTGGAGTGCTGGGAAACTCCGACGCGCGGTCGCCCCCAGCACTCCATCACTCCATCACTCCAATCCGCCGAAGTTCCTGCCATGAACCTCAGTCCGCTGGCCATCTTCCTTCAAGCCGCGCTCCTGCTCCTGCTGGCGCCGCTGCTCAGCGGGCTCATCAGGAACTGGAAAGCTAAACTCCAGAACCGCCGCGGTCCGCCCCTCTGGCAGCCTTATTTTGACATGGCGAAATTTCTGCGCAAGGACATGGTCATCTCGGAGCACGCCTCGTGGATTTTTTCGCTGACGCCCCATGTGTTGTTTGTCACGGCGCTTTCGGCCGGGCTGATGGTGCCGATGGTCACCGCGCTCGCGCCGATGAGCCTGTTCGGGGGCGTGCTGGCCGTGGTCGGCTTGATGGCACTGGGCCGATTTTTCCTGGCCTTGGGGGGACTGGACCCCGCCAGCCCGTTCGGCGGCATGGGCAGCAGCCGCGAAATGACTCTGGCCGCCGTCGCCGAACCGGCGATGATGCTCGCGATTTTCACGGTCGCCATCACGGCGGGGTCGACGAACCTCAGCCAAATCGTTCTCGCCAGCCAGGGGCCCGGCTGGACCTTCCTCGATCCCGCCCACGCGCTGGCCTTCGCGGCGATGTTCATTGTGCTGCTGGCCGAGACCGGACGCATCCCGGTGGACAACCCGGCCACGCACCTGGAGTTGACGATGATTCACGAGGCAATGCTGCTGGAGTATTCGGGCCGCTACCTGGCGCTCATCGAGTGGGGCGCGTCCATCAAGCAACTCGTCCTCATGGCGCTGCTGGCGAACATCTTTTTCCCGGTCGGTTTGGCAGCGGAGCCGACTGTGGCGGCTTTTGGACTGGGCCTGCTCTTCTTTGTCGCGAAGTTACTCGTGCTGGCCGGCGCGGTCGTGCTGGTCGAGTTCACCAACGCGAAGCTCCGGCTGTTTCGCGTGCCCGACCTGCTGAGCGCCGCGTTCATCCTGGCAACGCTGGCGCTAGTCTCAACCTTCCTGTTCCGATGACGACCCAGCCCCAGGTGTCAACGAACAGCGCCGTTGTAGAGCTCATGGTCAATTTCCCGCGCCAGCGCGCCGTGGCGCACGCCTCCGACGTACGCGCGCAGGGAGCGGTTGGGCCGGTGGCGCTTGCCTTTCGAATGCGCCGACGACTTGCTCGCCAGGAATTCCGCGAAGTCGAGCACTTCGCGTACTCTCTCGGCGGGCACCTTGCCGCACTTTTCCAGAAGTTGGGCCTGCAAGGCAGAACTCATGGGGATGACATTAAGCTCTCGCGCGCGAAAAACAAGCCGGGCGAAGCCGCCGTATCCACATTGTTCAGCCTGACAAATTGCGAATTCTAACCATGCCCCCACCCCCCTCCGAAACCGGCTCTCAATTCATCACACTGCTGGCCGCGCTGATGCTGGTGCTGCAAGTCCTGCTGGCCGTGCAGCCGATGCTCGTCACGAGCATCCGCATTTTCGCAATGCAATCCCTCCTGCTCGCCGCCATTGCCGGTGTCGTCGGCTACGCCTACCACGCCTGGCACGTTTACGTCGTGGTGGTGCTCACGCTGGCTGGCAAAGTGATCTTCCTCCCGTGGCGGCTGGAGCGCCTGGTGCGCCAAATCAGAATCGAGCAGGAGATTCAACCCTTTGCCAACGCGCCTGCGTCCATGCTCATCTGCGGCGCGTTGACCGTGCTCGCCTACGTCGTGGCTCGCCCAATCGTTTCCCTGGAGCGGCTCGGCAGCAACACACTCGCCGTGGCCATCGCGCTGCTGCTGACCGGCTTTTTTCTGATGATCAACCGCCGCAAAGCCATCACTCAGGTGCTCGCGCTGCTCACGATGGAAAACGGCGTCATGCTCGCGGCCATCGTCCTGACCTCCTATGGCATGCCGCTGGTGGTTGAAATCGGCATCTTCTTCGATGTGGTCATTGCGGTGATGGTGCTCGGCATTCTCGTGTTTCGCATCCGCGAAACGTTCGCCTCGATGGACGTGAGCAAGCTCAACGAACTGAAGTGGTGATCTCATGCTGCTAAGCTCCATCCTCTGCGCTCCCCTCGTCGTCGGGCTGCTCTGTCTGGTCGCCCGGCCACGGGGGCTGGTGGAGGGGCTCAACATCGTGGGATTCCTGACGGTCCTGGTCCTCGGGGTGAAGTTGCTCAAAGCCGTGCTGGCCAGTCACGGCGCGCCAGTGACCGAGTGGGCCGAGTTCCTGCGCGCCGACGCCTTGAGCGCGTGGATGGTGTTGCTCATCTCGGTCGTGTCGCTGGCCACGTCGCTCTACGCCGTGCGTTACTTCCGGCGCGAGCTGGCCGAGGCGGCCGTGACCGAGAGGCGCTTCCGCGAGTTTTACGTGCTTACGCCATTGTTCACCACGGGCATGTTGCTCGTCGTGCTGGCGAACAATCTCGGCGTGATGTGGATTGCGGTGGAAGCCACGGCGCTTTCGTCGGTGCTGCTGGTGGCGCTCTACAATCGCAAGAGCTCCCTCGAAGCGGCGTGGAAATACGTCATGCTCGGCGGGTTGGGTCTGGTGCTGGCCTTGTTTGGCACCATCTTCATTTACGCCGCGGCGGTCGGCAAGACGGGCGGCGAAACCCTGCCGAGCTTCAATTGGTCGCGCCTGTTGGCGCTGGCGCCGCGGCTCGACCCTCGCCTTATCACGCTGGCTTTCATTTTCGTACTGATTGGTTACGGCACCAAGGCTGGCCTGGCACCGATGCACACCTGGCTGCCCGACGCGCACAGCGAAGCGCCGTCGCCGACCAGCGCGATGCTCTCCGGCGTGTCACTGAAGATCGCCGTCTATGCGCTGCTGCGCTTCCACATCCTCACCACGGCCTGTCTCGACTCCGCTTTCAGCCGCAATCTGCTCCTGGGCTTCGGATTGCTTTCAATGCTCCTGGCCGGGCCGTTCATTCTCGTGCAAAAGAATCTCAAGCGGATGCTGGCGTACTCCAGCCTGGAACACGTCGGCCTGATTTGCGTGGCTGTTGGCATGAACGCGCCGCTCACCGTCTTCGGCGCGCTGCTGCACATGGGTTACCACGCGCTGACCAAGCCCGTGCTGTTCTTCGCGGCGGGCAACATCCACCAGCAATTTCATGCGCTCGAGTTCCGCAGCATCGGCCCTGGCCTGGTGCGCGCCATGCCGGTGACGGCGCTGTTGCTGGCCCTGGCCGCCGCAGCCGTGAGCGGCCTGCCGCCATTCGGCATGTTCGTGAGCGAACTGACGGTCCTTGCCGGCGGCTTCACGTCGAACCACGTCTGGGTGAGCGTGGTGATGTTGGCGGCCCTCATCCTTGTCTTCTGCGGCGTGCTGACCAAACTCGCCGGAGTGCTGCTCGGTCCGACCGGCGGCGAACACCCGCGCGAGGCCATTTCAGCCAGCAACGTCGCGGCGATGAGCCTGCCGCTCGGAACGCTGCTCTTGTTCACCGCCTGGCTGCCGGCTTCCGTCCGTCAACTGATGGAGCAAGCGGCGAACATCATTCGAGGAGTGCCATGATCTTGGTGCTCCTCGTCCTCGTGCCTTTGCTCACCGGCCTGGCTTGCTGGCCGCTGCGCGAGCGGGCCGTGCTGGAGCGGTTGAATCTGCTCGGCTTCTGCATGGTTGCCGCCCTCGCGGCGGGGCTTGGAGCGCAAGTCCTCGCGCGCGGCACGGTCGAAGCTTTCGGCGGTTTCCTGCGCGCGGACGCCCTCAGCGCCCTGGTGGTGGGCCTTATCGCGTTCGTCGCGCTGGCGTGCGCCGGATACGCCATCGGGTATCTGCGCGGCGAAGAGCGTGCGGGAAAAATCAACGCAATTCTGCTGCACCGCTACTACGTGCTCACCCCGATCTTCGTGGGCACGATGATGGCCGTGCCGCTGGTAAACAGTCTGGGCCTGCTTTGGGTCGCAATGGAGTCCACCACGCTTGCGTCGGTCTTGTTGGTGCGCTTCTATAATCAGAAAAGTTCCCTCGAAGCCGCGTGGAAATACATCATCATCGGCAGTGCCGGCATCGCGCTGGCGTTGTTGGGCACGGTCCTAACCTACTTTGCGGCGCTGCCAGCGCTGGGCAAGCACGCGGCGCACGGCTTCAACTGGTCAGTGCTCATCGAGGTGGCTGGCCAATGCCAGCCTGCCGCGATGCGCCTGGCGTTCGTGCTGGTGCTCGTCGGCTACGGAACGAAGGCCGGCCTGGTGCCGATGCACACCTGGAAACCCGATGCCTACGCCGAAGCCCCCGTGCCCGCGGCCGCGCTGCTGGGCGCCGGGTTCATCAACTGCGCGGTTTATGGCATCGCGCGTTTCTACACCCTGGCTGCCAAATGCCTTGGCCATGAGTATGCCGGGAACCTGCTCGTGGTCTTCGGCGTTGTTTCCATCCTGGTCGCCGCGCCGTTCGTGCTCACCCAACGGAATTTCCGCCGGCTGCTCGCCTATTCGAGCATCGACCAGTCGGGCATCATGATCGCGGCGCTGGGGTTCGGCGGCAAACTCGGCGCGCTGGGCATGGTGCTGCACATGCTTTTCCACGGTGTGACCAAGCCGTTGATGTTTTTTTGCGCGGGCAACGTCCAGCAGCACTTCGGCACGCCGTATTTCCGCAAAGTCACTGGCGTCATTCATACGCTGCCGTGGACGGGCGCGCTGTTTCTCATGGGCACGGTGGCCATCACCGGCGTCCCGCCCTTCAGCCTGTTCCAGAGCGAGTTCACGGCCCTGAGCGCGGCGCTGGCGGCGGACCGCCCCTGGGCGGCGGGCTTGATCGTCGCGGGCATCGTCGCGATTTTCGCAGGGTTCCTGGTGCGCATGTCGAAGCTGAATCTAGGCCAGCCCGCGCCCGACACAGCGCGCGGCACGGAGTGCCCGTGGAAGCTCGGCGCGATGCTGCTGGTGGCCGTGCCGGCGGTCGCGCTTGGACTGGTGCTGCCCGCGCCGATTTACGAACTGGTGCGGACCGCGGCGCAAGTGTTAGGAGGGGGTCAATGAATCTGCTCCCGGAATTGCGAACGGTGCTCGACGAACTGACTCAGCGTTTCGGCTCTCAAATCGAGCGCGCGCCCGCGCCGCAGCCGAACGAGCTCTATCTCCACGCGAAACTGGAACTGGCAAGCGCCCTCTGCTCCGTGTTTTACAAAAAATACAATGCGCGTCTCGCCGGCGTGTTCGCCGAGGACGCCCGCGCCGCGCATCAGGTATTCTTTGTCTATTACCTTTACGCGCTCGACGCGGCGCACGGGTTCGTGCTGGTGCGTGTTCCCATTCCTCAAGACCAGCCGGAATTGGCTTCGCTCACCAACGCCATTCCCGCGGTCGATTGGCAGGAGCGCGAAATCCAGGATCTGTTCGGCATCAAACTGATCGGCCATCCAAATCCGCGCCGCTGCGTGCTGCACGATGACTGGCCGGAGGTCCATCCGCTGCGCAAGGATTTCGACGTGCGCACGCAACTGCCGCCCTTCACCGGCGCGCGGCACAAGTTCCGCGAGGTCGAGGGCGAAGGCGTGTTCCAGGTGCCCGTCGGCCCGGTGCACGCGGGCATCATCGAGCCCGGACACTTCTTGTTCAGCGTCGCGGGCGAGCCGGTGCTCTACCTGCAACTGCGGATGTTTTACGTGCACAAAGGGACGGAGAAACTTTTTGAGAGCCTGCCGATTTCTCACGGCGTTCGGCTGGCGGAAAGTCTTTCGGGCGATTCCAGTTTCGCGCACGCGACGGCCTTTTGCCATGCCGTCGAACGGGCCAGCGGAGCCGAGGCGCCGCCGCGCGCCCGCGCCCTCCGCACCGTCTGCCTCGAACTGGAACGGCTCTACAATCACGTCGCCGACATCGGCGCGATTTGCACGGACGTGGCGTTCGTCACCGCGCACATGCACGCGATGCGGCTCAAGGAACGCGTGCTGCGCGTGAACGAACAACTCACCGGCAACCGCCTCTTGCGGGGCATGGCGGCCCTCGGCGGCGTGCGCTTCGATTTCGACGCCAGTCAACTCCGCGAGTTGGCCACGTTCGTGGACGAGTTCGAACGCGAGTTTACCGACCTGGCCGAGTTGATCCGTTCGCACTCCGGCACGCGCGATCGACTGGAGACGACGGGCGTCCTTACCCCCAAGGCCGCGCGCGACCTCGGGGTCGTCGGCATCGCAGGCCGGGCATCGGGCTTCGACCATGACCTGCGCCGTGACTTCCCGCACGACTTCTACGACCAGGTGCAATTCAGTGTGCCGGTCTTCACCGAAGGCGACGTGCAACGCCGCCTGGCGATGCGCCGGGAAGAGTTGTTCCAATCCTTTGGCATCCTCCGCCAGGTCATGGCCAAGCTGCCCGAAGGTCCTGTTCGTACGGAGGTCGGCGAAGTGCCGCCAGACCGCGTGGCCCTCGGCTACGTCGAAGGCTGGCGCGGCGAAATCTTCCATTGGGTTCACACCGCGCCCGGCAATCGGCTGGCGCGTTGCAAAGTGAAAGACCCTTCGCTGCAAAACTGGCCGGCGCTGAGCGAAGCCATTCTCGGCAACATCATCCCGGATTTCCCGGTCGTGAACAAAAGCTTCAACCTCTCCTATTCGGGGACGGATCGCTGACCATGTTTGAAACTCTGCGCCAAAGTTTGAAGACCGGCGTTGTCACGACGAGGTATCCCGAGACGCCGCCGGAAGTCTCCAGTCGCGCGCGCGGCAAACCGGAGATTGATTGGGCGAATTGGAAAGACGCCCGGCCCGCCGCCGCCATTTGTCCGACCGGCGCCATCGAGTTTCGCGATCAACACACGACGCGCACGGCGACACTTGACCTGGGCAAGTGCATCTTCTGCGGCCTGTGTGCCGACGTGGACAAATCCATCCGCATGACGAATCAGTGCGAACTGGCCGCCCGCGGGCGTGCCAGCCTCCAGTTCACGGCCAAATACAATCTGGCTCGCGACGGCACCCACGAGCGGATAATCAAAGCACCGGCGGCCGCTGGCCCTGGCGGCGACTCGCTTAATACGCTCGGCCAGCAACTTCAGAAGCGCATTCATTCCGTGCTCGGCCGATCGCTTCACATCCGCCAGGTGGACGCCGGCTCCTGCAATGGCTGCGAGATCGAAATCCACGGCCTCAACAGCCCCGTGTATGACCTCGAACGCTTCGGGATCCATTTCGTCGCCTCCCCTCGCCACGCCGACATGCTTCTGGTCACCGGCCCTGTGACGCGCAACATGGAAATGGCTCTCAAGAAAACCTACGACGCGACCCCGCAGCCGCGGCTCGTCGTCGCAGTCGGCGCCTGTGGTTGCAGCGGCGGTATCTTCGGCGTGAACTATGCCACGCGCGGGGGCGTGGACTCCGTCATCCCGGTGGATGTTTACATTCCCGGCTGCCCCCCAAATCCCCACGCGCTGCTGCACGGAATCCTGCTAGCGGTCGGGCGAGTTCAGGTTCCGCCTCAAGTTTGAACTCAAAAAGGTTGAGCCTTGCGTTGCGAGGCGATTCATGCGGCGACAGAGTCGCAATATGAATCCGACGGCCTTGGTGAATTCTCTTGCGTTTGGCGCGTCTGCATCATAATCCTTGTACGAGCGCATTAGGGCTTGTCCAGTGTAGTGGTTATGAAACGACCGCGTTGTATATCGCTCTGGAGATTTCGCACGTGCCGGAGAGGGCGAAGTTGGAGTGAAGAGTTTCAATCTATCATTGGTATTGGTGGCTTGAGATTCCTCAGTCGGCGAGCCTGCGTACCACTGGTGGCGGCCTTCCTGTTCCTTGCGGGCAACGCCAGGGCGGCCAGCCTGGAGCCGGCGGGCTACACCAATGCATTCGGAACCCAACCGGCGGCGGCGGACTGGGCAACGTTCAGCAGGGCTGGTGGCAGCGGCGATAATTATAATCCGGACACGGACGTGAATGCGAACATCACGGCCAGTGGAGTCACGGCTCAAGCGACCTCGAGCACTGGCAATCCCCCGGCGGCGCTGGGCACCGCGGTGTGGAGTTCGACCGGGCTCTACCTTCAGACGCGGCCCACGGGGAATCGCTACACGGTGCTGATGGGAAAGTTCGTGAACAACACTGGCACCAACGCGACGCAAATTACGCTCTCCTACGGGCTTACGATAGGAGGGACGGTGGAGGTCCCGGAAGAGAACGGCAGAGGCACGCGAGCTTATATCAGCTTCACCGGGCTGGCCAATAGCTGGATCAACCTGCCCACGCTCAACCATACACTTTCGGCCAATGGATTCACGCCTTACCTTCTCCAGTTCACTTTGAATTGGACCAATGGGGGGAGTTTGTACTTCATGTGGGTGGATGACAATGCAACGTTAGCGGGAATTGATTCCGCCAATCAGTTTGACAATTTCTCGCTGCAAGTAACGGCGGGTTTCCCGCTGTTGCTTGCCTGCACCCTGACGGCGCCGACCAACGGGGCACTCTTCGTGTCCGGAAGCTCCATTGCGGCGACGGCGACGCTGGCCAACGGCACCGCGCCCTACACGGTGGAGTATTTCACGAACAGCGGTGCGGGTAACATGATCTTTGCTTCGGCGGGAGCGAGCGCGACTGCGCCTTACGACGTAAGCCTGGGGACTCTGCCAGTCGGAACAAACAACATCTATGCGGTCGCGACCGATAGCGCTGCCAGTCCGGCGAGCGCGAATTCGAGGACGAACACGTTTATTGTGGCTGACCCGGTTGTGTTGGACCTGACGGCCCCGGTCAATGACGCCACGTTTGACAACACCACCGAAGTGTCGGCAATGGCAACGGTGTCCGGCGGCACCGCGCCGTACTGGGTCCAGTTCTACCTGGACAATCTGCCCAACGGCGCGGCGGTGACCTCCGCGCCTTATGAACGCAATTTCGGCGCGCTCTTCGTCGGGGATCACGCGATCAAGGCGACCGTGACTGACGCCAGGGGATGGGTGAGCAACTCGTTGGCTGCCACGATTCATATCAACGGGCCATTAGGCGTGAACCTGACTCCGACCAATGGCGCGTCGTACAATTTCGGCCAGTCCGTGAGACTCGACGCCGTTGGGGGCGGTGGCACCTCACCGCACACGGTATCGTTTTACACCAATGACCAATTGGTCGGCCTGCTGAATTCGCCCCCATTTACGACGAACCTCGGCCTTTTGCCCGTGGGCAGCTACACCAGCTACGTCCACATAGCCGATAGTTCCATCCCGATCCCGCAGCAAGCGGACTCCACCACCAACGTCTTCACGATTCGTCCCAATCCGCTGGCGGTGATTCTTACCAGCCCAATCAACGATTTGACCGTGACGGCTGGCCTGCTATTGGCGCTGGCGGCCACGGCTACCGTTGGGGCGCCGGTCACCGTAAGCAATGTGCAGTTTTACTTCGATGGGGCATCGGCCGGTGTGGACGGCACAGCGCCCTACTCGGTTTCGGTGGCCAACCCCGCGGTGGGCAATCACACGGTCTATGCTGCGGGGACGGACAGTTTGGGCCGGAAGAGTTACTCGGACACAAACCATGTGACCGTGGTCTCCGGAGCGCCGGGCTCCAACAACCATTTCACCAATGCCATCCCGCTCAACGGGCTGTTTGTGACCACGACAGGGAACAACGTGGGAGCCACAAGGGAATCCGGCGAACCCGCCCACGGGGGATTTGGCGGGACACATTCGGTTTGGTGGACCTGGACGGCGCCCGACAACGGCCTGACTACCATTGACACATTCGGCAGTACCTTCGATACACTTCTGGGAGTCTATGTCGGCAATGCGGTCAACCAACTGACCACGATTGCAGGCAATGACGATTATTTTTCAGGAAACTTCTTTTCAGCGCAGAGCCTGGTCCAATTCAACGCGACGGCGGGCACGGCCTATCGCATCGCGGTGGATGGTTATGGTGGTTCCTCGGGCAGCATCACGCTTCATATTCAGGGTCCGAATGGCTTCTCCATCAGTTCACCGACCAATGGCGCGGTCTTTACCTTGGGCGATCCGATTCCATTCACGGTTTCCTTCAGCAGCAACTTTCCAAGCTCGCCCGCTACTCAGGTCGATTTCTATCGCGGCTTCGTCCGCATCGCATCGAGCACGAACGCGCCCTTTACCGGCGTGGCCACCAACACGCCGCTCGAGACGAACAGCTTCTATGCCGTGGCCATTGGGGCCAACAGCCAGAGCTACACATCGGGTCCCGTGAATGTTTTCGTGCAAAACGTCGGAGTCACTCTGCTCCTGCCGTTCGATGGCAGCTACTGGAACTTCTTCGGCAGCACCAGTTCCATTTCCGTGACGGCATGGGCCTATTTGCCCGCCGGCTCTGGCTCGATCACAAACATCGAATTCTACGTGGACGGACAATACTTTGGCCAGGACTCCACGCCGCCCTACAGCGCGGCCTGGAGCAATCCGGTGGGCGGGTCGCACCGATTGACGGCGATTGGCAGGTCGGACACGGGAGCCTCCTACAATTCGCAGCCACACTACATCGGCGTGTACAGCACATTGCTGTTTGATGGCTCCGTCTGGAAATATCTCGATGACGGCTCCAATCAAGGCACGAACTGGATTGCCCCCAATTTCGACGACAGCGGTTGGGCCAGCGGTCCGTCCCCGCTCGGCTACAGTGATTCCAACGGGCGCTTCCCTGCCACGACGAATTCCTTTGGACCAAATCCGAACAGTAAATACATCACTACCTATTACCGCCAATCCTTGGTGCTCACCAATGTGGCCAGCTATCTCGCCTTCTACCTTTATATTCAGCGCGATGATGGGGTGGTTGTTTACCTGAACGGGGTGGAAGTGTTCCGTGACAACATGCCGTCCGGGACGATTACCTACACGACCCGCGCGTCGACCGACGCCTTCGACGACGGAGGCAATTTCTATTTTGCCTTTCCCAGCCGGGCACTTTTTGTCGAGGGTACTAACGTGCTCGCCGCGGAGGTTCATCAGAATGTCGCTAACACACCCGACAGTTGGTTCCAATTGTACATGATCGGAGCGCCTGCTCTGGTTCGAAACCTGTCTCCACTCGTTGCCATCACCAGCCCGACGAACAACGACTACTTCCTCGCGCCGTCGAACATCACGCTGACCGCGAGTGCGTCCGACCCGGACGGCAACGTAACGAAAGTCGAATTCTTCGCCGATGGAATGAAGCTCGGTGAAACGACGAATGCTGCCTACAGCTTCGACTGGAACAGTCCTCCGCTCGGCCCTCACTCCCTGACGGCCATGGCGACCGACGACGATGGCGCAAGGCAGCAATCAGCAGCGGTTCATATCGACGTGTTTGATTCGGTCGGCACTCCGTTCGTGCGGATCACCAGTCCCGCGGATGGCGCGGCCGTCGAGGGCGGGACCAACCTCTTCGTCTCGGCCTACGCCAGCGCGCCGGCTGGAGTGACCGACGTGCAGTTTTTCGCCAATAGCGCGCTGATTGGCGAGGACCCATCCAGTCCGTTCAACGTGGTGTGGGATGCCCTTTTCGGTACGAATCTGCTGACTGCCGTCGCCTTCGACATGAACGGAATCTCTGCCACGTCTGCCGTGGTCCGTCTCACCGTTTTCCCCAATACGACCCCGCCGACGATTGTCACGCAGGTTCCGCCTCGCGGCGCGACACTGACGAATTTTTCGTTCCTTTTGGTCACCTTCAGCGAGCGCGTCCAGAACGTGGATGCCGGCGATCTGCTCATCAACGGCATTTCCGCCGCGAGTGTCAGCGGCAGTGGCTCGAACTACCTCTTCGCTTTCCCGCAGCCGCCCGAGGG
>DASTLJ010000152.1:0-14204 GCA_035715125.1 Verrucomicrobiia bacterium | reverse complement strand
TGAGCAGCAGCTTCTGGCCATCCTGCAGAAACTCGCGGTCCGCTGCCGCTTCGCCTCGGAAAAGCACGCAGCTCAACTGCGCTGTCGCGTCTTTAAGCGTGAAGTAAACGTGGCCGCTGGCCTGCGCCCGCAGGTTGGTGACCTCGCCCGTGACCCACACATCGCCGACCTCCTTTTCGAGCAGGCGGCGCACGGAGGCGGTGAGTTCCGACACCGAAAGCACCCGGCGGATCTGCTCCACCGGAAACAGCTCGCCGAAGTCCCATTGCGATTTAGCGGTTCGTGACATGGGAATGGCTCTCGTCACTCATTCCGGCAGTTCCTCCGAGATGCGCAGGATGGCACGTGCTTTGCCGGTCTCTTCGTCCACGTCGATGAGCGCGCCCTGGAGGAGCACGCGCTTGCGGGCGACCTCGAATTTCTGCGGGAGGTGGGTGACGAAGCGGCGGATGACCGGCTCGACTTCGCGGCCCAGCACGCTGTCGTGAGGCCCCGTGAACCCCGCGTCGCACAGAAACGCCGTGCCGCCGGGGAAGATTTGCTCGTCGGCCGTCTGCACGTGCGTGTGCGTGCCGACCACCGCGCTCACCTGCCCATCGAGCATCCGGCCCATCGCGATCTTCTCCGAGGTCGCCTCCGCGTGAAAGTCGAGGAAGATGACTTTTGTCTGCTCGCGCAAACGTGCCACTTCGGGCGGGACAACTGCGAACGGATTGTCGAGAACGGGCATGAAGGTGCGTCCCTGCGCGTTCACGACGGCGAACGTCGGCTTGCCATTACCGCTGAAGACGCGGCTGCCCTGCCCCACGGTGCCGGGCGGATAATTCAGCGGCCGCAGGAAGCGTGGCTCCCCTTCGAGCAGGCCAAGGACTTCCTTCTGGTCCCACAAATGATCGCCGGTCGTGATCGCATCGATGCCCGCGGAGAAGATTTCCTCGGCGATCTTGGGCGTGATGCCGGAGCCCCCGGCGGCGTTTTCGCCGTTGGCCACCACGGCGTCGAGGCGATGCTGGAGCCGCAGCAGGGGAACGAGCGTCTTCACGGCCCGGCGCCCCGGTTCGCCGACGATGTCACCGATGAACAGAATCTTCACGAGGCTGAGAGTAAAGGCGCGGCCGGGCGGGGCAAGGAAAAGGACCAAGATAGCGGTTGGTCAGCCGTTTCCAGCATGCGCTTGGCGGAGACCGATTCCGTCTTCTTCTTACGCCAGATATGAAGTATGAGCTATGTCGTATGAATTCGACAACCGCTGGCGATCTGGCGACTTGGGAATGCTTGCGTTGCGGGCGTCAATCTGAGACGTTGGCAGCATGAGCGCAATGGATATTCTGAAAGAGGTTGAGGCGTTGCCCCGGCCCGAGCGGGCCATTGTGGCGAAGCGGATTCTCCTGACGATTTGCGGCGACCCGAACGTCGTGGAGCGGCTCATGCGGCGGATCGAAAATCCGGATGTGCCGGAAGACGTTTGGCGCGGGATCGAAGACGCCGAGAACGGGCGGCTGGTGGATATGGAAACGGCCCTCCACCAGCAACCCCCCAGGAGGGGATGAGCTACCGCTATCAGGCGACGGAAACGTTTTGGCACAACTTCTATGGCCTGTCGCCCGTCCAAAAGGAATCCGCGCGCATCGCGTGGCAGATCTTCAAGCAAGACCCTTTCGACCCGCGCTTGGGTACGCACAAAATTCACCGGCTCTCAGGCATTATGCGCCGGACCGTCTATGCGGTGGCGGTGGAAGGGAACCTGCGCGTTGTCTTTTACGTGGAGGGCGACGTGGTGGTTTCGTTCAACATCGGAACGCACGCGATTTACTCGCCGTGAGATCCAGCGGAGCAACTGCGACGGCGAAATTCAATCCGGCCGCCGGCCCGGGCAGCGCCGATTGAACTCAACGGCGTCCGCATAACGCACGCCCGTGCCGCCGAAGATGTCGAGCGCCGAACCGATCGTGAGGTCGATTCGGCCGCGGCCGATGCGGGTGACTTCTTCCAGGTCGGCCAGGGAATTCGCGCCGCCGGCGTAGGTGGTCGGAATGGGCGTCCACTCGGCGAGCCGGGCGACAAGCTCCGAATCAATGCCTCGACACAACCCCTCCACGTCGGCGGCATGGATGAGGAATTCGGCGCAGGAACCGGCGAGCAGGGAGAACGTTTCGCGGGTGATCTGCAGGTCGGTGAACTTCTGCCAGCGGTCGGTGACGACGAAGTAGTCGTCGCCACGCCGGCGGCAGCTCAAGTCGAGCACGAGCCGCTCGCGTCCGATGGCGGCGGCCAGTGACGCAAGTCGCTCCGTGTCCAGGTGTCCGTCGCGAAATACCCACGAGGTGACGATGACGTGCGAAGCCCCGGCGTCGAGCCAGATTCGGGCGTTGTCGATGTGAATTCCGCCCCCGACGTGCAGGCCGCCCGGATAGGCCTGCAGCGCGTCCCGGGCGGCGGCTTCGTTGCCGGGGCCGAGCATGATGACGTGGCCGCCTCGCAGTCCGTCGCGCTTGTAGAGTTCCGCGAACCAGGACGCGGGGCGCTCCGAAACGAAATTCGTCCGGATCCGGCTCGCGTCGTCGCCGAGCGTGCCGCCGACGATTTGTTTGACCTTCCCGTCATGAAGATCGATGCACGGACGAAACACGGACTGATCTCGGAGGAAAACGCGGCGCAGTTCAAGCCCAGGCTTGCGGTGTGCCGCTCTCGGGTGCATCGCACTATGTTGCAAGGCATGGTTAGGGAATGGTTAGCTCGTTCCTCGCAACCCTGGGTTTTGGGACGGAATCCCGTTGGGATTCACCGCCAGGACGCTCGCAGCCCGTTGAAGAATTGTAGCGGCGCGCTGTGAGCGCCGCAGGCCGACCCAAATGCTTTGGTTTTCTCCGCGTTCACAGACGTCACAGACCGCCGCTTCAGTGCGGCAGAATTCTTGCGCGGCTGCTAGCCGGCGTTGTGGTTAGGGTTACAAGCATACTCAACAAACTCGCGAAATGTCATGCTCTCCGGATCGGCAATGAGCTCCTTCGCGGCCGCATCGAACTCCTTCTTCAGCGCGAATTCAAACACGACAGTATGAGTACGACTCGGCCCAGCCCATTGGAAAATCTCGGACCATTTGGTGTCGGGGCGAAGGTCGGCAATCCGCTCACCGACCATGCTGGCAATGAGCTTGGCGCAGCGCACGGCGAACACTTCCTGTGCCGGCGATTTGAAGAACAACCGGATAAACTCCGCTGAAGTCCTGACCGCCTCAGCCGGTTGAGATGATTGAGACTCGAGGGGCGCAGTCGGAAGAGCAGCAACGACAGCCGCCGCAGTGCCACACTTTCGGCAGAGGATCGCCTCGTCTTCGTTGTCACAACCACAGTAGGCGCAAGATTTCACGGTGTGGGCGCTGACGCCTGGGAACAAAGCGCAGCAACTAACGCTGCGGGCAAGATAGCAAACGGCGTTCTTCCAGAATTGCTCCTTCCTTCACGGCCATGGAAGTATATCGGCGGGCAAGCGCTCTTTGTAAAGCCGCCACAGGCCCGCCCTCTTTCCGTGTGAACTGCTTCTGGCACTTCGCACCGCTTCGTCGCCGGTTGATCCATCCTGCCCGCGCGCCAGAGGCGCGAATGAAGGTAGCCGGTGGGAAGTGCCACGGAGTGGCTCGCACCCACCGGCTACCCTCATCGGCCCCTTCGGGGCCTCGACGCTGCCAGTCGCGCCGTGAGCGCCTCAGCGCAAAGTTTTGAGCGCGGCGAGGAACTTCGCCTGGGTCGTCTCCCAACTGTTCTCGTGCCGGAAGCGGGAAAGGTCCATCGCGTCGAGGTAGTTCTTCCCGCCGCGCATGGCGAGGATTTCGCGCTCGGCGGCGGCTTTGAAGGATTCGAGATCGAACGGCGGGGCGTAACGGACGAAGTCGCCGAAGAGCGGACGGTAGTTCGTGATTTCGTAAGCCACGACGGGGGTCTTGCAAATGAGGCTCTCGCCGATGACGCGCGGGCTGCCTTCGTGTTTGCTCGGCATGAGGAAGACGCGGCTGGCTTTGAAGAGCCGAATCTTTTCCTCCTCGCTCACGAAGCCCGAGAACTCGACGTGTTTCTCCAAGCCACGCGCGGCGATCTCGGGGGCGAGCGCGTCGCGGACGTTGCCGATGACGATGCACTTGAAGCCGGGCAGCCGTGCCGCAAGATGCTGGAGCGTGGCGAGCAAGTCGTCGATGCCCTTTTGCCGGTGGACGCGGCCGATCCAGACCGCGTCGTAGGCGCGGGGCTGTTCGGGAACGGCGTCAGTGGGGCCGAGATCGAGGCCGTAGGAGAGAAGCGTGCGGCGATCCGGTCCGATGCCGAGCGCGCTCAGGCGCGGCTCCATCAAGGGGTGAAGGTAGAAGAGATGGATGCGCGTGGTGGTCGGAGCGCCAAGCTCCTGCTCGGCGCGTTTCGAATCTCCCACCGCGCCGAGCAGGAGCTCGGCGCTCCGGGCGCGTTCGCACCCGACGAAACGGCGCAGGCTCCATTCCTGGCTGGCCCAGTAGTGGAACGATGCCAGGCGCATCGGGTCCACGTCGGGCCGGCCCCGGGTGATGATTTGCCCGAGGGTTGGGGCTTCCATGTGGAGGACCATCAGCTTGCGCCGGGCGGCGCAACGCACCGCCGGCACCACGTCAAACCAGTAATCGCTCACGGCATACACGTGGTCTTCCGGCCCGATGCGATCACGCAGCGCGAGTGTGCGGCGGTAGCGGGCGTACATGTCGCGGAACAGCGCGAACTGCCCACCAAGGGCGCCTTGGTCCACTTTGGGCATCTTCGCGTCGTCGGTCAGCGTCACCGTGCCGGGAAGCCGATGTTTCTCGATGACTTCGCGGAGGGCGTGTCCGCCGAAATAATTCACCTCGTAGCCCGCGTTCGCGGCGGCTTCGGCGAGCTTCATGAAGTGAATGTCGCCGCCGGCGATGCTCGTGGTGAACACGCCGTTCGACACGAAATGGATTCTGGGCCGCACGGAGGGGATTTATGATTTTCGATTTACGATTTACGATTTACGAGTCCAATCGAGAACGTCATGCGGGTCGCGAAAGGTTGCCGGTTCAGCGGGCGGAGAGGGAAAACGGACGCCGTGGCTAACGTCGCGTAAATCGTAAATCGTAAATCGCAAATCGTAAATCATTTCTTCAGCGTTTGCTTCACTTGTAAGTTCGCCACGAGCCTGGGATCGTGTTTGCGCGTCTTGTAGGTCCACCAACCCCAGGCCGTGCCGATGAAACTGCCGACGCTGGCCGGGACGTGCCAGAGCCAGGCGGTGTCGCGGTCGCGACGCAGCCCGCGGAGCGCATGCCAAAGCGGCCCAAAGATTGTGAGGCAATACAACCCGGCCAGCCAGATGGGCACGGGCGGCTTTTCGTTCGTCCAGTTCACGGGCGTCTGGTCGCGCACGCGGAAGTAATGGGCGATGGCGCGTCGGCGTTTCTTTACATAGCCCCACCAGGTCTGCACGTAGTAATGGTGGACGCCCCGGCCGCGCACGCGGAGCCACTCGCGCTGGCCCCGTTGCATCAGGCGCAAGGCGACGTGAGTGTCCTGGAAATGCTGCTCGCGCTGGACCGATTCGAGGTCCACGCGGCGGAAGACGAAGCCGTTGGCGCCGAGCGGATAGCTGCACGAGCCGCCAGGGAGCGTCCAGCGTTCGATCTCACCGTCGCGCCCGACGAGCACCGGGTTGCGGCTCATCAGCCAACTGAGCACGTCGCTGATGTGCAGCCGCGCGGTGACGTAGCGGCAAAAGCTGCTCATCTTCGCCGAAGGCAGGTAGTAACTCTCGACGCCGAGCGCCTGTGGATTTTTCTCCAGCCCTTCCACGGCCAGTTCGAGGTAGTCGGGATGGGTCAATTCGTTGTCCGCGTCGACGAACACGATGTAGTCGCCGGTCGCGTGCTGGAGCGCCAGGCGTTTGCCTTCCTCCATGTTCGTGCCGGGGTCATCGAGGACGCGCGCTCCGTAGCGCGCGGCGATGTCGCGCGTGGCGTCGGTGCTGAAGGCGTCGGCCAACAGAATTTCGATGCATTCGCGGGGATAGGCCTGTGCGGCAATGGACGCCAGGCAGTTGTCGAGCAACGCTTCCGCGTTGAGCGTGGGCAGGATGATGCTGATTCTGGGCCGTGTTTGCGCGTCTGGGCTCATGATTGCGCCGCGGCGCAGTGTGCGGGCGGCGCGCGGCAGGCGGCAAGCGTCGAGTGCCCGTCTTTCCCTGTCGGAAAGTCTTTGCTTCGGCGACTCCAGGGGCTAGAGTCAGCGCGTCACCAATTGGCGAACAATGAACGGAATCAGTCCCGTGAAAACTCGCGTCTCAATCAAGGTCAACGGCATTCTTCACCAACACGAGGTCGAACCGCGCACGCTGCTCACCTATTTCTTGCGCGACACCTGCAAGCTCACCGGCACGCACATCGGGTGCGAAACGACACTGTGCGGGGCCTGCACCGTCCTGCTCGATGGGCGCGCGGTGAAGTCTTGCACCGTGCTGGCCGTGCAGGCGGATGGCGCCGAGGTCACGACCATCGAAGGCCTGGCCCGGGACGGCAAGCTGCATCCCGTGCAGGAGGGTTTCTGGGAATGTCACGGCCTTCAGTGCGGCTACTGCACCCCTGGCATGATCCTGGCCGGAGTCGACTTGCTGAACCACAATCCCAAACCGACGCGCGAGGAGATTTGTCACGGCCTCGAGGGAAACTTGTGCCGGTGCACGGGTTACTCGCACATCATTGATGCAGTACAGTGGGCGGCGAAAAAGATGGCGAAGGCTGAGCGACGTTAAAGCGTTGAAGGGTTGAAGCGCTGAAGCGGTCGCCGCTGCCCGCGCTTCAACGCTTCGACGCATCACGCTTCAACGACTATGCAAAGCAAGACAAAGCCAACCAAAGGCTACATCGGCCGCGCATTGAAGCGCGTCGAGGACCCCCGCCTCATCCAGGGCATCGCCACTTACGTTGACGACATCACGCTGCCGGGCATGCTCCACATGGTCGTGCTGCGCAGCCCGTACGCGCACGCGAAGATCAATGGCCTCCGCACCGGCGCTGCCCGCGCGCTGCCTGGCGTGATCGGCGTCTTCACCGGCGCGGACGTGAACGCCAGGTGCGGCCTTGTCCCGTGCGCCGCGCTCGCGCCGGACCAGAAGGCGCCGAAACACACCTGCCTCGCGTCGGACCGCGTCTATTTCGTTGGCCATCCCGTCGCGGTCGTTGTGGCTTCGGATCGCGCTGTTGCGCGCGACGCGGTGGATTTGATCGAGGTGGACTATGAGCCGCTGCCCGTCGTCACGGATCCCCAGGCCGCGCTAGCGCCGGATTCGCCCCTCACGCATCCGGATCTCGGCACGAATCTGGCCTTCACTTGGACCCTGGCTATGGGCGATATGGACAAGGCGTTCGCCGAGGCCGACCGCGTGATCAAGCATCGCATGATCCACCAGCGGCTCATCCCGATGGCCATCGAACCGCGCGGTTGTGTCGCGAGCTGGCATGCGGGCGAGCAATCGCTCACGCTCTGGACGAGCACCCAAATCCCGCACCTGGTTCGCACGCTTTTGCCCGGCATGATTGGGGTGCCTGAGAACAAGATGCGCATCGTGGCGCCCGAGGTCGGCGGCGGTTTCGGGTCGAAGCTGAATCTTTACGCCGAGGAAGCACTCGTTTCGCACCTTGCCCAACGGCTCGGCGCGCCGGTGAAATGGATTGAGTCCCGGCGCGAAAACGCCAGCGCGACCATCCACGGCCGCGATCAGATTGGCGAATATGAAGTCGCCGTGAAGAAAGACGGCACGCTGCTCGGCATTCGCTCGCGCACTATCGCGGACATCGGCGCGTACAACCAACTTCTGACCCCCGCTATTCCGACGCTCACCGGCTCGATGCTTCCCGGCTGCTACAAGTTCAAGGCGGTCCGCATGGACATCCAGGGCGTGTACACCCACAAGATGAGCACCGACGCCTACCGCGGCGCCGGCCGGCCCGAGGCGACTTACACCATCGAGCGGCTCATGGACCTCGTCGCCATCGAACTCGGCATCGATCGCGTGAAGCTTCGGCAAAAGAATTTCCCAAAGCCCGACGAATTCCCTTTCGACACCGCCTCGGGCCTCACTTATGACAGCGGCAATTACCAGCTCGCCCTCCGCAAGGCGCAGGAACTCGCCCAGTGGGACAATCTGCTCAAGGAACAGGCCCGCGCGCGCAAGGAAGGCCGCCTCTTCGGCATCGGCTTGAGCACTTACGTCGAGATTTGCGCGCTCGGCCCGTCGAAGATGATGGCCGCCGGCGGCTGGGAATGGGGCTGCGTGCGCCTCGAGATGAGCGGCAAAGTCACCGTCATCACCGGCGCCACGCCGCACGGGCAGGGCCAGGAAACCACTTTCGCCCAACTGTCGGCCGACAAACTTGGCGTGCCCATCGAAGACATCGTCGTCATGCGCGGCGACACTGCAGTCGCTCACTATGGCCGGGACACTTACGGCAGCCGGGCGACGGTCATCGGCGGCACGGCCATCCTGATGTGCATCGACAAGATCCTCGCCAAGGCCCGGAAGCTTGCCGCGCATCTCCTCAAGACCAAGGAGAAGAACGTGGTTTTCAAAGACGGCAAATTCTTCGCCAAAGGCAAGCCGAAGAACGCGCTGACGCTGGCGCAAATTGCCGCCGAATCGTACGTCGCGAAAAACATCCCGAAGAACTTCGAGCCGGGACTTGAAGCCTCCAGCTTCTTCGAGCCGCCCAATTGCACTTATCCTTTCGGCACGCACATCGTCGCTGTGGAAATCGACCGCGACACGGGCGAAGTGAAGATCGTGAAGTACGTCGCCGTGGACGACTGCGGGCCGCAGGTCAACCCGCTGCTCGTCGAAGGCCAGGTGCAAGGCGGCATCGCGCATTCGCTCGGCCAGTGCCTTTTCGAGCGCTGCGTGTATGACGAGAACGGCCAACTGCTCACGGGCGAATTCATGGACTACGCCATGCCGCGCGCGAAGGACATCCCCGACTATCTGCTCGGCCATACCGTCACGCCATCGCCCAGCAATCCGATGGGCATCAAAGGCGTGGGCGAAGCCGGCACCATCGGCGCCACACCCGCCATTGCCAACGCCGTTTGCGATGCGCTGGCCCCGCTGGGCATCCGCCATATCGACCTTCCGTTCACACCGGAGAAGGTGTGGCGGGCGATGAATTCGTTGAAACGTTGAATCGTTGAATCGTCGAATCGTTAAATCGTTGAACCGGTGAAGCGGTGAGCTTACCAATGAATACTCAGCATCCGCAGGATGGAATTCTTCAGGGATTCCGGACATTTGAAGACCTGGAAGTGTACCAACTGGCCCGTCATTTCAGGAAGGCCATGTATGGCGTCACGCGCAGGCTGCCTAGTCTGGAGAAATTTGAACTGGCGAGTCAGGTGCGCCGCGCAGCGGTGTCACTCACGAACAACATTGCGGAGGGGCATGGCCGCTACCATTACCTGGAGCAAATCCGCTTCATGCTTAACTGCCGCGGCTCATTGGAGGAGTTGATCGACGATCTCAACATTTGTGTGGACGAGTGCTACCTGCCCGTGGATGAGACGGACTGTCTCAAGCAGCAAGGCTGGCGGGTTTACCAGGTCATCAACGGTTACATCCGCTATTTGCGCCAGCGTAAGGCTGGCGAGGCGCTCGCATTGCACGAGAACTCCCCGGCCTATGGCCTGACCGAAGACGATCTGGACGAAATCCTCAACGCCCCACTACCGTCCCGCTTCAGCCCTTCAACCCCCTGACGCTTGAAGGCCTTAGGGCTTCAACGATTCAACGATTCAACGATTCAACGATTCAACGATTCAACGATTCAACGATTCAACGATTCAACGCTTCAACGATTCAACGATTCAACGATTCAACGCTTCAACGATTCAACGATTCAACGATTCAACGATTCAACGATTCAACGATTCAACGCTTCAACGCTTCAACGCTTCAACGCTTCAACGCTTCAACGCCCATGATCCCCGCCCCCTTCGACTATGCCCGCCCCCAGACCCTCGACGAGGCCCTCGCCACCCTTGCCTCAAGCGACGACGCAAAGGTCCTCGCCGGCGGCCACAGCCTGATCCCCGCCATGAAGCTGCGCCTGGCGCAGCCTCGCACGATCGTCGACATCAGCCGACTGAGCGACCTGAGTTACATCCGTGCCGCCAACGGCCAGATCGCCCTCGGCGCCGCGACGACGCATCACGCCATCGAGTCGTCCGCCTTGCTCAAGGAAAAATGCCCGCTCCTGCCTGAAGTCGCCGCTCAGATTGGCGATGCTCAGGTCCGCAACCGCGGCACTCTCGGCGGTTCTCTTGTCCACGCCGATCCCGCCGCCGACTGGCCCGCCGCCATTCTCGCGCTGGACGCGCAGTTAGAAATCGCTGGAACCCATGGCCGCCGCACGGTCGTCGCGACCGACTTCTTCGTCGAGATGATGCAAAGCGCCGTGCAGCCCAACGAAATCCTCGTCGAGATTCGCGTGCCTGCCACGGCCGCGTCCGTCGCTTACGTGAAGTTCGCGCAGAAAGCCAGCGGCTTTGCCATCGCCGGGGTCGCCGCGATTGTCGAGTCCGCCAGCAAGACCGTGCGGGTGGGCGTGACGGGCGTCGCGAGGAAGGCCTTTCGCGCCACGGCCGTCGAAGCCGCCTTGCGCGGCAAGAGCCTCAACGCCACGAACATCGCCGCCGCCGCCGACAAAGCCGACGAGGGCATCGAAACACTCAACGACATCCATGCCTCCGCCGAATTCCGCGCGCATTTGACGCGGGTGAATACGCGAAGGGCGTTGGAACGGGCGTGGACTCGTTGAAGCGTTGAAGCGTTGAACCGTTGAAGCGATCAGGGGCGAGCGGCCGCTCGGACTTGTCGTCGATGGTGCGGGTGTCCGGTTGCGCCCGCCTCAAACCCGGCCTCAAACCCGGACTTTCAATGCCACAACCGTGATGCTATTCTTAACGGCGTGAAGACAATTCAGGCCGGCCTTCTGGAAAGTGCCGTTGAACGGTTGAAAGCCGAGTTCCAGCCGGAAGAGATTTATCTCTTCGGCTCGCACGCTTGGGGCACGCCGGATGAAAACAGCGACGTTGATCTCATGGTGATCGTGCCGAGCAGCGACGAGCGCCCGATTCGACGCGACCAGCGCGCCCAAAAATGTTTGGGCCGCTTAGAACTGTCCGCCGACGTGCTGGTGCGGACGCGCCGGGAAGTGGAGCGCGTCCGAAACGTGCCCGGCAGCCTGACTCGCCATGTGCTGCACAACGGACGCAAGGTGTATGGATGACCCCCACAGGGACTTGCTTCGCTCCTGGCTGACCAAGGCGGCGAGCGACTTGAAAAGCGCTACCGTCCTTGGTTCGGCTGAAGAAGCCCCGCTCGACGTTGCCATCTACCATTGCCAACAAACGGCGGAAAAAGCCGTCAAAGCCTACTTGGTTTTTCGCGGCGTTACGCCGGATAAGACGCACGACATTCGGAAACTGGCGGTGCAAGCGTCAGGCTTCGATGCGAAATTCAACGAATTCATTACCATCGCAGCAGTCCTGACGCCCTACGCTTGGGAATTTCGTTATCCTGACGATCTTGCCGAAACGTATCCCACGCGTGAAGAATTCGACGAGGCCCTGCAACACGCCCAGACTATTTACGATTTCGTGCTGAACCTGCTCCCGGCGGAAGCGCGACCGTGAAGAAGACGCGGCACGAGTGTCCCGCGCGTCCCGCCTGCCGCCTCGCCGAACAATCTTCCATGCAAAGGCGCGAAGAATCGCCTCAACAGGGCAAAGAAGCTGTGGCCTCAGGACACCCGCCAAACCTTTCCGCCTCGCTGCGGCGGCAGGCATTGGACAGTGAGGGATCAATGAAACTGCCTGCGGTCTTTCTTTTCCTCGCGACGGGGATGCTCGTCGTGCCGGCGCCTGGGGCTGATCATTCCGCACCGCCCGGCGGCGTCGCCGCGCAACCACCGTTCACTCTAAGTCAAACCAACTCGGCCTGGTGGCTCGTTTCGCCGGAGGGCAGGCAATTCTTCTCCGTCGGGGTATGTCTCGTGACGCGCGGGGCCTCGCGCGAGAGCTTCGACCGGGAGAATCCGGGCTACGCGTCGTGGCAACATTACCCCGGCGACCGCGCGTGGGCCGACGCGACCTTGCGCCGACTGAAGAGTTGGAACTTCACCACCATCGGCGCCTGGAGCCATCACGGCGTGCTCTTGCAGTCCTCGAACATGCTCGACGGCCTGACGCCCGTGCTCCACGTCGGCTCGACGGCGGGCGCGCCGTGGTGGGACATGTGGGACGAGAAAATTGTCCGGCGCATGGACGACGTGGCGCGGGAACAAATTCTGGCTGTGCGCGACGACCCGCGGCTCATCGGCTATTATACCGACAACGAGATGGGCTGGTGGAACGCCACACTCTTTCACATGGCGCTCGAACAGGCGTCCGCCAGCGGCCAGCGCCAACGGCTGCTCAAGCTTCTCCGCCAAACCTACTCGAACGACTGGCAGCAGCTCCTGGCCGACTTCGAGCCGGAGTTGGCCGACAGCTTCGAGGGCCTCGATCAGCGCGGCCAGCTTTGGCTGAAGGCCGGCGGGCGGGGCGTCGCGGTGATGCGCCGGTTCCTGGCCCTGGTCGCGTCGCGTTACTACCAGCTCACACACGACATCATCCGCAAATACGACCGGCGCGGGCTCATCCTCGGCGACCGCTTTCAGTCGTTCTACTACCCGGAAGTCGCGCAAGCCGCCGCGCCTTACGTGGACGCGATTTCCTCGAATCTTAATGCGCACTGGAACGACGGCTCCTTCGCCCGTTTCCACCTCGACACGCTCCACGCGCTGACGGGCAAGCCGATGTTCATCAGCGAAATCTACATGTCCGCCACCGAGAACCGCAGCGGGAACAAGAACAATCACGGTCACTTCCCCGTCGTGCCGACGCAGCGGGAGCGCGCCGCCGCCTTGCGCACCACGCTTCACTCGCTGGCGCGACTGCCTTACGTCGTGGGCGCGGACTGGTTCCAATACTTCGACGAGCCCCGGCACGGCCGCGACGATGGCGAGAACTACAATTTCGGTCTCGTGGACATCCACGACCGGCCTTACGAGGAAGTCACTCGGGCATTCATCAAGGCCGATCTCACTGAGTTGAAGTCGCGCCCTGCTCGACCGCGCGACGACGCTTCGGCCGGCGTGCCGCGCGCGCCGCGCGACCCGTTCGAAAACTCCACCTCCACTCAGGCGATGCAGCATTGGGACCGCGAGCGCGGCTTTGTGAAGCCGTCATCCGATTTCCCAATGGCCGATCTCTACGTCTGCTGGTGTCCCAAGGCCCTTTATGTCGGGCTATTCGCGCACGACATCATCGAAGAGGCTTATTACCGCGGCAAATCCGTGCCCAAGAGCGACCGGGCGGTGTGGACCGTCCGGGCCGCGGGCGGCGAACCCATCCGCGCCCGCATTGGCTCGGGCCGCGAAGGCATTGCCAGCGATCCCGAGGTGCGATTGGAAAGCGTCTCCGGCGTGAACCTCAACGTGCGCAACATCGCGATCCTGGAACTGCCGGTCCGCAAACTTGGCAGGCAGCGCCTGCGCGCGGGCGACACGCTCGAATTGAGTTCGACCTTCCTCACTCACGGCCAGGCCTACCGTGTGGAGTGGCAGGGAACCTTCAAGCTCCTGGATTGACCGCAGCATTGGGCGTGAGTCGGTTTGGGTTGACTCGACTAACAATAAATCGGATGGGTGCTCATTCCATTTTGTCGGATTAGGCAGCGGGCTCCGCCCGAACTCAAACCTGGGATAAGTTCCCACTAGTTTTTGGATGTGTCCCTTCCGCCGAGTATGATCTCTAACCCCTCACCCCAGCCCTTTCCCTCCGAGGTGGAGAAGGATAGCGCGGCAGACGTCGCGGCAATTCGCTTGCCACGCGGCAGCCCCCTCACCCCGGCCCTCTCCCCCTCCGAGGGGGAGAGGGAGTCCGGTGGCGCCGTTGGTTGCGCAATGGCGAGCACCTTATCGTTGGACGACTTGTGCCGCCAATTGCGCGATCTCACGGCCGGCGATTCCCCCTCTCCCCATCCGATGGGGAGAGGGCCGGGGTGAGGGGTGAGGGGTTCGTTTGGCCTGGCCTGCACGGAAAATGGGATCCGCCCCCTTCCGCCGGCCGCGCACATTTCCAGTT
>DASTLJ010000151.1:0-5958 GCA_035715125.1 Verrucomicrobiia bacterium | reverse complement strand
GGATTCCTTACACGTGTTGCCTCCTTACAAGAGGAGTCGACAGCGCCGGCGGCCGTCTTTGTAACTTTATCGCTTTGTGCCTTTGCAACTCCCGGATCGACGAACTCATTGGCGAGCCAGTCGAGAAGTTCTGGATGGGACGGCGGGTCGCCGCGCGTTCCGAAGTCGTCGAGCGTGGGCACAAGGCCGCGGCCGAAAAGATGGTGCCAGAAACGATTGACGGTGACGCGGGCAGTGAGGGGATTCGCGGGGTCCACAAGCCATCGAGCGAGGTCCAGCCGGTCAGGGCGCGCGCCGCGGGCGGCAAAGGGATGGAGCACACCGGGCGTGCCGGGCTGCACGGCGTCGCCGCGCCGGAGGAAATCCCCACGCACGTGGATGCGCGTGTCGCGCGGATTTTCTTCCTCTACCAGAATGGCGGCGGCGGGCGCTTTGGCCTTTGAGTCCTTTGAGTCCTTTTTGTCCTTCACTGATTCGCCAGTTGGCGCGTTGGAACCAGCCTGCTCCAGCGGCAAATCCTTCTCCGAGGAGTTATTGAAAAGAGCGTAGAGCTGGTAATATTCGCGCTGGGAGATGGGATCGTACTTGTGATCGTGGCACTCGGCGCATCCGGCAGTCAGGCCCAGCCAGACCGCCGCGGTCGTGTTCACGCGGTCGACGACGGCTTTGGTGCGGAATTCCTCCTGGTCCACTCCACCTTCCTTGTTGGTGAGTGTCTGACGGTGGAATCCGGTCGCGGTCTTTTGTTCATAGGTCGAGCCGGGCAGGAGATCGCCGGCGAGCTGCTCCAGGGTAAACTGATTGAATGAGAGGTCGCGATTGAAGGCGGCGATAACCCAGTCGCGGTAGAGATAGGCGTAAGGGCGGATGCCATCCTTTTCGTAGCCGTCGCTGTCGGCATAACGGGCCAGGTCGAGCCAATGGCGTGCCCAATGTTCTCCGAAGTGCGGGGAGTCGAGAAGGCGATCGACGAGCCGGCTGTACGCTTCGGGATCGCGGTCCTGCACGAACGCGCGCACTTCCTCGGCGGTCGGTGGCAGCCCGATGAGATCGAGGGAGAGTCGACGAATGAGCGTCGCGCGGTTCGCCTCGGGAGAAGGTAGGATTTTTTCCTTCTCGAGCCGGGCCAGGACGAAGGCGTCGATGGGATTGCGAACCCAGCGCGTGTTTTTCACAGCGGGCGGCGCGCAGCGCTGTGGAGGGACGAACGCCCAGTGTTGCGTGCGAGCTGTGGCTGGCGCGCTGCCGGCCGGGAGCGGGTTGGGGCACGCGAGCAGCACGGCAAGGAAGGCAAGCAGGGCCACACGGACCGTGCACCGTAGCCGCCGACGTAAGGAGGCGGACTCCCCACCCATCGAACTCCTCCGCCTCCCCACGTCGGCGGCTACGGCAGCAGGCGGGAGTCTTCTGACGGGCAGGATGGACAGACGCATGACTTTCAATGCAGACGACGAAAACGCGACAGGAATTTAGTCGAAGCCATTGTGCGGGAAGATTTTTTCGTGACAAGTCGGGGTCTGCGCCTATATTCGCGGCCCACTGACGACCCTATCGTCTAGCGGTTAGGACACCGCCCTTTCACGGCGGCAGCCCGGGTTCGAGTCCCGGTAGGGTCGCCAAGGTCTACGAGGAAGTTCCTGGATCACTTGCGGGACGGGCGGGCTTCTGTGGGCCGGGCAGTCAAGGCAATGCATTGACCGGACAGAATAGCTCCACGACCACAGTCAGCTTTTCCAGTCGAAGGCGCGTTTCTTCAGCGCGTAAAGGTAGCCCACGAACAGCACGCCCAGAAAAGAAACCATTGATGCGAAGATGAGATTGCGCGTGGCTGGATCCCCCAGCATCTCCTTGAAGACCACCGCCCACGGGTAGAGGAAGACAACCTCGATGTCGAACAGGATGAAGAGCATGGCCACGAGATAAAACTTCACGGACATGCGGGTGCTGCCTTCGCCCACGGGCAACATGCCGCACTCGTAGGCGATGTCCTTTGACGGATTGCGTTTGCGGCGCCAGCCCACCCAGACGGAAAGGGCCAGCGTGCCGAACGCGAACGCCAGCGCCACCAGGCCGAGCATCAGCACGGGGATGTACTGCCGCAACTGTTCATCCATCGCGGCGCGGACGCTACGGGCCGACGGGCCGCCGCGCAAGTTCATTCGGGTCTGGCGTGGGCTGGCGCGCCCCGACCCTTGACCCTGGGGCGGGCGCTCCCTACGATGCCGGCGCTGTCGCAATGAAAACACGCGTCTCCATCCTCTTGTGGATTTTCGCCGCCGCCTTCGCCGCGCATGCCGAACTCATCCGCCGCACCGGCATCGCCGCCATTGCCAACGAGTCGATCGTCACGATTCAAGAAGTGGAAATGTTGTCGGCCTCGCCCCGCGAAGCGTTGGTCCGCGCCTTGAGTCAGAATCCCGAGCAGCTCCAAATCGAGTTGTTTAGAGCCCAGAACGACGCGCTCGAACAACTCATCGAGCGGCGGCTCATCCTCGATGACTTCAAGAATTCGGGCCTGGTTTTTCCCGAGAGCATTATCGCCGAACAAATCAATGACATCATTCGCAATCACTACGGCAACCGCGCCGCGCTCATCCGGGAGCTGCAGGTCATGGGGATGACCTCCGAGTCCTACCGCCAGCGGCGCAAGGAAGACCTCATCCTGCACGAGATGGAACGCCGCAACGTGAAGGATCAACTGCTCATTTCGCCGGCGAAAATCGAGGCCTACTACCAGACCAACCTCGCGAAATACAAGCTGAACGACCAGGTCAAGTTGCGCGTCATCGACCTGGGCCGCGACGCCCTCGATTCCCCGGACGCGACGTGCAAGCTGGCCCAGGAAATCCTCGCCAAGCTCAATGAAGGCGCTGACTTCGCCCAGATGGCGTCTATTTACTCCTTCACCTCGCGCAAGGAGGGCGGCGACTGGGGCTGGTTCGAGGAGGGGAAATTGAGCAAAGGCTTTTCAGAAATCTCCCAAAGCCTCGACGGCGGCAAGCACAGCGGCGTTTTCAGCCGCGCGCCCGAGGGGCAGGACGCCTATTGGATCTATTTCTACGACCCTTCCGGGAAGATCACGCGCGGCCGCAAATACTCGAACAAGGAAGTGTTCCTCGAAGAAAAACAATTCGCCAACCAGATCGGCCACGACGGGCTTCCGGCGCAACCGGAGAAATTCTACCTGCTGCGGGTCGACGAGAAAAAAGTCGCCCACACCCGTCCTCTGGACGAACTGCGCGACGAGATCGAAAAGGATCTTCTCATCCGCGAACGCGCCCGCCTGCGCGGCAAGTGGATTGCGCGGCTGAAGGCGAAGTCGTTCGTGCGCCGGTTCTAGCCGGAGATTCCAGCCGCGCCGCCCATGCTAATCTTCCAGGACAGGATTTTCTCAGAAGCCCGTTGGCGGCGGCGCGAGTTTCTGCGCGTCGGCGGCCTGGCGCTCGGGGGATTGACGCTGGGGGACTTGTTCACCGTTCGGGCCCATGCGGCCGCGAAGAAGCTGCCGTTGAAGGATCGCTCCGTGATTTTCCTGTTCATGCACGGCGGGCCATCGCAGCACGAAACGTTCGATCCGAAGATGGACGCCCCGTCCACGGTCCGCAGCGCCACGGGCGAAGTGAAGACAACCATTCCCGGCGTCACCTTCGGGGCCACCTTCCAGCGCCTGGCCCGCCTCGCGCACAAGTTTTCCATCGTCCGCTCATTCGTCACTGGCGATGGCAACCACGACATCAAGCCGGTGCTCGGCGCCGACACGCTGCGGGCCAACATGGGCTCGCTCTACTCGCGCGTCGCCGGGCCGGCGCGCGCCCGGTCCGCCATGCCCACCAACGTCGTCCTGTTTCCGCGCTCCGTGAAGGCCGACGCGATGGCGGCGGTGACCGAATTCGGAAATTTCGAAGGCACGGGAGAATTGGGCCGCACCTACGGGCCGTTCGTGCCGGGCGGGGGCGCTGGTCTGCAACAGGACCTGAAGCTCAACCTGCCGCAGGACCGCTTGAACGACCGGCGCGCGCTTCTCTCCTCGCTCGACGGCTGGAAACGCTGGGCCGATGCCAGCGGAGTGCTCGAGGGCTCGAGCGCCTTCCAGCAACAGGCATTTGACGCCCTGGCGCGCGGCGTCCACGAAGCGTTCGACGTCTCGAAGGAAGACCCGCGCCTGGTGGAACGCTACGACACCGCGCCGCTCCTGCCGAAGGAGCGCATCAGCAAGCAATGGAAAAACATCGATCACTACGCGACCAACGCCTCGACACTCGGCAAGCAGCTTCTCCTGGCCCGGCGCCTGTGCGAACGGGGCGCCGGGTTCGTCACCGTCACGACGAGTTTCGTCTGGGATATGCACGCGGACGAAAACAACGCTCCGATGACCGTTGGCATGGAGTACGTCGGCACGCCATTCGACCACGCCGTCTCCGCATTCATCGAAGACGTCGAGGCGCGCGGGTTGACGGACAAGATTCTGCTCGTCTGCTGCGGCGAAATGGGCCGCACGCCCGCCCTCAACAAGAACGGCGGCCGCGACCACTGGGGCAACCTCGCCCCGCTGATGCTCTACGGCGGCGGCCTGAAGATGGGGCGCGTGATTGGCCGCTCTTCCCGCGACGGCGGCGAGCCCGCCTCGGAACCCGTGTCCATTCGCGACCTCATGGCGACCGTGATGCACACGCTGCTGGACATTGGCGAGGTGCGCGTGACCGACGGGCTGCCCCAGAACGTGCTTGAGGCAGTGACTCGGGGCGAGCCGATCAAGGGGCTGGTCTGACAGAAACTTGCCAATCGCGCAGAATGTGCACAAATTGTTGGCATGATATCCCGGCTGCTTTTCGCAGGAGGCGTGTGCTGCATCCTTGTACCCTGCACGAGTTTTCCATCGAGTGATCCCCGCTTGTCAATCCGCCAGGAGGCGGGGCAAATCCGTCTGTCCTGGCCCGCGTCAGCCACGAACTGGGTATTGGAGGTCTCGGCGGTGCTGCCGCCTGCCGTGCCGTGGGCGTGCGTGATGCCCGATAACTTTCAAACCAACGGCGAATCGCGCGTTGTGGAAGTGGCGGCGACGATGGGGCAGCGGTTTTATCGGCTGCGGCGGCTCACGCCGTCGGTGCCGGGGCTGACGGGCCATTGGCAGTTGGATGAGGGAACAGGCCAGATGTCCGGAAACGAGGGTGGCTCGGGCGCGGTGCTGTTCACCGCCGGCACGGACTGGGGAAGCGGTCGCTTCGGGCCGGGAGCGCTTCGCTTCAATGGAGCGGCAGCGCAGGCGGGTGGGAGCCGGGCTTGGGTGAGCAATGAGAATTATCGTGTGTTGCCGGGGGCGGGCCAGCCGTTCAGCGTTTCGTTCTGGTTCAATCCAGAGGCACTGACGACTGGCTGGCGCGGCCTGGCGGGCACGGACTCGACCGGGGCCAACGGCTGGCGCGTCGCGCTGAACACGTCGGGAGTGGGCACAAATGACCTGGTGTTTGCAGGTGGCGGGTTGAGTGTGACGGGGCGGTCGCTGCTGTTGCCCGGGCAGTGGCGCCGGGTTGCGGTGACGCACGATGGCGCGGAAGGAAGTCTCTACCTGGATGGCGCACGGCTTGCGCGTGGCGCGGGCGCCTTGCCGGCGCAGGCCGGGCCGATCTACTTCGGGGGTGGGGTGGGCGGACTGAACAGTTTCCTGGGCCGGCTGGACGACATTCGGACGTACACCAACTGCTTGTCGCCCGAACAGGTGGCGCTGACCGGGCACTGGCGTTTCGACGAGGGTTGCGGAGATCTGGCTGTGGACAGCAGCGTGAATGGCCGCCATGGAAGTGTGACAGAAGCCACGGCGTGGGCGCCGGGGCGCGAGGGCTCGGGGATCGATTTGAGTTACGGCCCGGTGGTCATCAGAAATGATCAGTACGCCGTGCTCCCACCCAGCGGCGGGCCGTTCAGTCTCTCGTTCTGGCTGCGGCCGGAGGGATTGCCCGA
>DASTLJ010000150.1:0-15406 GCA_035715125.1 Verrucomicrobiia bacterium | reverse complement strand
AGGTCCGGAGCAGATTTGAAGGTCCAGAATCAGCCGCACTCCCGACCTTCGATCGATGCGGCTGAACCGCTCGCTGCCTTCCGCCATTGGAGCGCCGATTACGTGAACGCTTCACCCGCCGGCCGCGCCGCGATGACGGCTGAAGGTTTCGGGTTCGCGGAAGCGCGGCGGCCCGCGCTCAAGCAACTTATCAAGGACAATCCGCGGCGTGCCCTGAATGAGGCGGTTCCGATGACGGTGCGGCAACAGCTTCCGGCGGAAGTCGTCGGGTTGCTCGAGGAGCGCGTGAGCGGACGCGCGGCGCTAAGGGTGTATCAAGGCGTCGGGGCGGACAACGCTTCGCCGGCGCCGACAGTGCGCATCGCCGAGTTTTCCGCGGGCCCGACCTATCAAGCCTATGTGTACGGACGGCGCACGGAATCGGTGCGGTGGCTTGCGGGCGCGTCGCTCAACGGCATCGCGATTGACCGCGAGTTCGCCGTTCATGAAGACCCAATTCGCCAGCTCGAAGTCGGCGAGTTGCCCGACCCTGCCAAGCCGGCCGTCGCCGTGTGCCCGGTCTCGGGAAACACTTCGCTGCCCGACGAATCCACCACCGGCCAGGCCATCACCGAGGAGACGCCGGCCATCGAGGCGTTCGGCGAAATCATTTATCTCTGCAACGGCGCGCACGCGATCGTTTACAGGGAGACGCTCATCCAGGCCGAGGGCGGCACCGGCGGACCGAGCGCGTTCACCGGCATCCTGCCCGCCGCGCCCACGCCTTCCATTGGCAACGTCAAGGTGCTCGTTATCCCGATGACCTTCGCGGATCAGAACGACACGCCTTCCAGCGAGTCCGTGCTCTACCAACTCATGCGCGACGTGGGCGACCATTACGCCAAGGCCAGCTACGGCAAGCTGACGTTGCTGACCACCGTCACGCCGCCCATCAGGCTCCCGCACAACGAAGCCTGGTACATCCAGAAGGACACCTCGAACGGCGGCACCATCGACGGCCTGGGCCTCGAACATTCGCACGCGCGCGCCGAAGCCCGGAAGCTGGGCTTCGACGACGACGAGTTCGATTGTGTGGTCGTCCGCCTGCGCGGCGGCGCCCGGCCCGCGGGCGGCTACGGCGGCGGCGACAGCGTCTGGATTTACGGTGACGGTGTGGACGTGACCGCGCACGAAATCGGCCACTCCTTCGGCCTGGCGCACGCCAACTTCTGGGACACCGCCGGCACTAGCGCCATCGGCGCCGGTTCCAACGGCGAATACGGTGGCCACTGGGACGTGATGGGCGGCATCGGCCTGCCGTACGGCCATTACAACGTCCAGGCCAAAAACCAGATTCGCTGGCTGCCCAATGATTTCGTCACGGAGATTACTGCCAGCGGCCTCTACCGAATCTACGCGCAAGACCAACCCATTCTCGACGCCTCAAAACGTTTCGCGCTCAAGATTCGCAAGGACAACCTCCGCACCTACTGGGGCGAATTGCGCGGTCTTTACACCGGCCATGCCACGCGCACCTGGGCTGACTACGGGCTCATCCTCGGCTGGCGGTTTCCCGGCGCCGGCGGCAGCAACTGGCAGCTCATCGACACCACGCCCGGCTCGCCCTTCGGCAAGGACGACTCGCCCATCAGCCGCGGACGCACTTTCGCCGACACCGAAGCGGGGATTTACCTGACGACCGTCGCCGTGAACCCCGCCACGGCCGGCGAACCCAAGAGCGTCGATGTGGTCGTGAACCTCGGCGAGTTCCCGTCGAATCGGCCGCCCGCCCTGGCGCTCGCCGCCTCCGCCGTCGTTGTGCCGTTGAACGCGCCCGTCACCTTCACTGCGACCGCCGGCGACCCCGACGGCGACGGGCTCGCCTATTCGTGGCAGCACTTCGGCGATCCGAATTACCGCACCATTTCGCCCAACGCGCCGGTCATCACGCGCGCGTTCCCGGCCGCGGGCAATTACGTCGTGACATGCACGGCCAGCGACATGAAGGGGGGCAGCGCCACGCGCAATCTCCTCATCACTGTGGGCAACGGCGGCGGCCGATCCACCATCAGCGGCCGCGTCACACTTAACGGGCAGGGCCTCGCGAACGTGACGGTGAACGCCAACGGCGCCAACGGCGTGATGACCGACAGCGACGGCCGTTACACAATCCCGAACCTGACCAACTTCACTTATATCCTGACGCCGCTGCTCTACGGCTACTCGTTCACCGAGTTGTTCAACAACAGCGTCGCGGTCGCCCCGAGTTTCGACGGTGCGGACTTCGAAGCCGCCGCGGCGCCGCGGGTCAAGCTCGTGGCGACCACGCCCGCGTGCAACGAGGCCACGCCCGGCGTGCCGGCGCAGTTCACCCTCACGCGCAGCGGCGATGCCTCGCAGCCTCTCACGGTGAGCATCCTCCCGCCCAGCGGCAGTGCCACGCTCACGACGGATTACACACTGTCGCCCGCGCCGGTCGCCGGCTCGCAAGGCTTCAGCACGCTCACCTTTCCAGCGGACGCCGACACGCTCGTCGTGAACGTCACGCCCGTGAACGACACCGCCGCCGAAGGCCCCGAGACCGTCATTCTCGAACTCGCCCCCGGCGTCGGCTATCTCGCCGACGGCCTGGCCCGCGCAATGGTTGTGGTGAACGACAACGATACCACGTTGCCCAAGGTCAGCCTCGTCGTCGGCGAAGCCAAAACGGTCGAAGGCTCGGCATCGCCCGCGACCGTGGTCTTCACGCGGTCCGGATCGACCGCCGCCGCGCTGAGCGTGCCCTACAGCGTCAGTGGCACGGCCACGAGCGGGCTCGATTTCAACGCGCTGAGCGGAACGCAACTCATCCCGATCGGCGCCGCGTCCGCCACGCTCAACATCCTCAGCACCGATGACGCCCTGTCCGAACCGCTCGAGACCGTCACCCTCCGCATCGCCAACAGCGCGATGCTCCTGGCCGATCCGATCGCCAGCAGCGCCACCGTCTCCATAGTGGATGACGACGTGCAGGTGGTGACGGTCACGGCCAGCGACCCGGTCGCCACCGAGCGCGACCTCAGCGTGCCTGGCGTCATTGCGGACACCGCGACGTTCCTGGTCACGCGCAGTGGCGACATTTCGCAGCCGCTCACGGTCTATTATGCGATGGCGGGCGCCATCGGCGGCACCGTGGCCACCGCGCTGCACGGGGTTGATTACGAAGCGTTGCCCGGTGTGCTTGTCATTCCCGCCGGTGAATCCAGCAGCGCGGTCACCATCGTGCCGCGCTGGGACGGCCTGGGCGAAGGGCCGGAAAACGTCGAGATTCAACTCGGCGCCGGCCCGACCAATTACCGCCTCGGTAATCCGAACACGGCCAGCGCCACGATCATCGACGCGGGCGACCCGCCGTACGTCGAGGTGCTGGGCGTGGACAACGCCGTCGAAGGCGGCACGGTGGGCCGGTTTCGTTTTTCGCTCAAAGGCTCCGTGGCCGGCAGCGTGACGGTCAACTATACCATCACGGGCACCGCCACAAGCGGCAGCGACTTCAACGCGCTGCCCGGCAGCGTGAGCATCCCCGGCAACGGCGTGAACACGGTCGAGGTCACCGTCACGCCCATCAATGACGCGCTGGCTGAGGAACTCGAAACCATCACGCTCACGATCACGCCTGCGGCGGGGTATCAGGTCTTCGCGCCGAGCGGCAGCGCGACGATTTGGATGATCGACAACGAGCAGCCAACGCTGTTCGTGGACGCGCACGTGAACAATTACCCGCCGACGATCGCCGAAAACGGCGCCGGCGCCCCCTTTTACATTTCGCGCACTGGCAGCACCGTGGGAGCGATCACGGTCAATTACACGCTCTCCGGCACCGCCGTGAACGGCACGGACTATGTGTTCCGCTCCGGCACGACGAACATCGCCGTGGGCGCGCTCGGCGTCGACATTCCCATTACCCCGATCAATGACGCGCTGGCAGAAGGAACGGAGACCGTCACGCTCACGCTTGCGCCCGGCCCGTACAGCCGCGGTCCCGCCGCGACGATGTATTTGAGCGACGACGAACTGCCCGCCGTGCAAGTGGGCTTTCCTACGACCAGCGCCACCGCGCTCGAAAGTGCCGGCACGGTGAATATCCCGGTCACCCTCAGCGCCGCGGCGGCGAGCGAAGTCACGGTCGATTACTTGGTGGACACTGGCTCGCGCGCCAGCAGCACAGCCAGCGGCACCGCGGCGCTTTTGCCATACTGGGTGCGCTGCGAACGCATCGGCAATAACATCATCGGCTCCTTCTCGCCCGACGGTGTCGCTTGGACGGCCGTGAGCACGCAAGCCGTCGCCTTGCCGAGCGCCAGCTATCTTGCCGGACTTTACGTCTGCTCCTTCAACGTCAGTCTCCTGTGCACGAGTGTCTTCGACAACGTCACCATCACGGGCCTCCAGCCCGGCGGCACGCAAGGCGCCCGCACGGGCGCGAACATCGGCACCACCGCGTTGGCCGGCAGCGCCAGCGTCGCCGGCAGCGTGTACACTGTTGCGGGCGCCGGCGACAACGTCGAGGCCACGACCGACCAGGGCTATTTCACCTGGTGGCCGATCAGCAACTCGACCAACTGCACGATCACCGCCCGGGTCGTCTCGCAGCAGAACACGGCGGCGGGCGCGACCGCCGGCGTGATGATCCGCGAAAGCATGGCAAACAACGTCCGCCGCGGCTACATGGCGGCGACGCCAGCCAGCGGCTTCGAGTATCATTACCGCACCGCCGTCGGCGGGACGGAGGCGAAGGTGAACGTGTTCGCGGGCGCGCCGCTTTGGGTGCGCTTGCAGCGGACCGGAAACGTGGTTCGAGCTTACCAATCGGGCGACGGCGCGGTCTGGACGCCGGTGGGACCGAGCCTCGACCTGGCGTTCGGCCCCGAAGTATTGGCCGGCCTCGCGGTCAGTGCGCAGAGCGAAGGCGCGCTGGCGACGGCGACCCTCGACAACGTCACGCTCACGCCTGGCCCGCTTCCGGCGCTGCTCGGGCGCACCGTCGGCTTCACGGCGATTCAAGGTACGGACAGCGAGGCGGGCGGCGCTTACACGGTGAGCGGCTCCGCGGACGGCGTGAACGGCACCAGTGATGATTGCTATTTCGTCTCCGCGCCGGTCAGTGGCGACTTCACGCTGAGCGCGCGCGTGACTTCAATGCAGAGCAACGCGGGCACGCCGCAGGCCGGCGTGATGATGCGCGAGAACACCGGCCGGCACGCCCGCAGCGTGTTCCTTGGCGGCCCGCCGGGCGCCGCCCCGCAATTGGTCTGGCGCAATACGACGCTTACGCTCGCCAACGGCGCGGGCATCGACTACACGCTCGCGCCCGGCGTGCTCACCTTTCCACCCGGCAGCACCACACAAAACATCCCGCTGGCCATCGTCAACGACTCCATCCCCGAACGCGACGAACCGTTGATGATTGTCCTGCGCAACCCGAATAACGCCCGCCTGGGCGCCCTCTCGCAGTTCACGTTCGTCATCGTGGACGATGACGCGCCGCCTCCGCTGCCGTTCGTCGGGTTCGCTTCGGCGACCAGCGCCGCGCCCGAAGCCAGCGGCATCGTGCAGGTGCCCGTGGCCTTGAGCGTCCCTGCGACCGCGCCCGTCAGCGTGGACTACGCCATCACCGCTGGCACCGCGACGGACGGCAGTGACTTCACGGCCTCGACCGGCACGCTGAACTTTGCGCCCGGCGACACCGTGAAGACACTTCCGCTCCAGTTGCTCGACGACTCGACCCTCGAGCCATCGGAAACCATCCTCATCGCCCTCAGCAACCCGGATGGCGCGCTCCTGGGATCGCTCACCAACCAGACATTCACGATCCTGGACGACGACGCGCCCGTCGTGTCCATCTCTTCGACGGACACAAACGCCGCTGAGACCGGCGACACAGCGCTGGTCACACTCACTCGGACCGGCAGCACCAATGCCCCGCTCACAGTAAACCTTTCGCGAACCGGCACTGCCACGCCGGGAATTGATTACTCGGGCATCGATGCCTCCTCGGTCATCCCGGCCGGCGCGGCCAGCGTCACGCTCACACTCAACCCGGTGCAGGATGCGTTGGCGGAGGGTATGGAAATGGCCTTCATTGGCGTGGCGCCTGGCGCCGGCTACGTCGTCGGCACGCCATTTGCCGTCACGAACTTTATCGCCGACGACGACCGAAACGTCGTCACCATCACGGCCACGGGCGCGACCGCCATCGAAGGCGGCACCAATGGCACACTCACCGTCACGCGCTCCGGCGCAACAAACGCCGGGCTTACCGTGAACCTTACCGTCTCCGGCACCGCCAGCAGCGGCATCGACTTCACGACTTCGCCCTCGACCATCACAAGCTTCGCGCTTTTGGCCGGGCAGGAGTCGCGCAGCATCAGCATCATCCCCGTGAACGATTCGGTCACCGAAGGCCCCGAAACCGTGTTGGTTCAAATCACTGCTGGCGCTTACGACATTGGCGGGGACGGTTACGCCAGCGTGATTCTTTACGACAACGACATTCCGCCGACGGTCTTCATCAGTTCGCCCGGCGCGCAGGGCGTCATGGTGGCTTCGAGCAACGGTGTCGAGTTCGCCGCAACGGCCGAGGACGACGGTTTCCCGCAGCCCCTGGCGTATTCGTGGACGCAGCTCGCCGGTCCCGGCACCGTGGCATTCGGCGCGACCAACGGCGCGAGCACGCCCGCCACCTTTTCCGCGCCCGGCACGTATCTGGTGCGCGTGAGCGTGAGCGACGGACAATTCAGCGCCAGCGACCAGATTGCCGTGAACATCGGCCCCACCAATGCGCTGGCGCCTGCGGAATGGCTTTCCACGGACGTCGGCCCGCCCACGGCCCGCGGATTCTCCGGGGCCTCGGGCAGCAACTGGGTCCTGGCCGCGGGCGGCACGGGTTTCACGAGCAACTCCGATCGCGCCCACGCCGTCACGCGGCAAATCACGGGCGACGGCTCGCTGGTGGCGCGCGTCGTGTCGGTCACCGGCCCGGCGACCGCCGAGGCCGGCTTGAGCGTGCGCGATTCGCTGCACCGTTACGCCCGCCGCGGCGCGCTCGTGTACCAGGCTTCGACGCGCACGCTGCGCTTCCGGCCGCGTCTCGTGGGCAACACGACCGATTTCTCCGTAAGCGTGCCCAATTTGAATCTCCCGCTCTGGCTGCGCCTCGACCGCAACGCCGCCGCCGGGACGGTGTCCGCCTTCTATGCCACCAACAGCTCCGGCGCTCCAGGGCCGTGGACGCAAGTCAGCACCAATGTGAACATCACGATGGACGCCACAGCCGACTATTCACTCGCCGCCGACAGCGGCAGTGACACGGTGCTCGCGACGGCGGTCTTCGACAGCCTCGCGCTCACGCCCGCGCCGTCCGGGACCGCCGAGCTGGCCGAGGATTTTGGCGCCGGCACCCAAACGGGCACTTACGCTTACGACGCCTTGAATGACCTCTACACGGTTGCAGGCCAGGGCAGCCTCGACGGTTCCGGGATGTTCTGGGGGCGGGAGTTCAGCGGCGATTTCATCCTCACCGCGCTGCTGACCAACGCGACCAGCGGCGCCAGCAGCGCCCGCAGCGGCATCATCGTCCGCGACAGCATGGACGATGGCCCGATGGCTTTCGTGGGGCGCATCCCGACCGGCTCTTACAACAGCTTTGTCTGGCGCACGAACCCCAAGGGCGGCACCAGCGGCCTCAACGGCATCACCTCGCGCACGCGCTGGCTGCGCTTCATCCGCCGCGGCAACCAAATCACCGCGCTGCACGCGCCCAACAACAACGGCGTGCCGGGCGCGTGGGTCCAACTGGGCCAGCCGCAAACGGTCTTTCTCCAGCCCACCGTCCTGTGCGGCCTCTACTGCGACAATGCCGGCGGCGTCGGCCTGAACACGGCGACCTTCACGAAGTTCAGCGTCGTGCCGTTGAACAAGGCGCCTGTCGTCAATGCCGGTCCTGCGCCGACGAACGCCTATTCGCCCGTCTCACTGGCCGGCGCCGTCAGGGACGATGGTCTCCCGATGGATTTCGTGAGCGAGTGGACTGTCGCCAGCGTCCCCGGCCCTGTCACCTTTGCGAATAGCAACGCGCTGACGACCACCGCCAGCTTCACCACCAGCGGCCCGTTCACCTTCCGCCTCTGGGCCGACGACGGCCTGGCGCGCACGTACGACGACGTGAGCTTCACCGGGACCGGCAGTTCGCCCTTCGCCGCGTGGCAAGCCGTCAACTTCGCGGGCGGTTCTTCCAACCCCGACGCCGCGCCGACGGCCGACCCGGACGGCGACAGCCTCAACAACCTCGGCGAATACGCGCATGGGACGAACCCGAACGTGGCGAACCCCAGCCCCATCCTCGCCGACCTGGTCACCATCGGCCCCGACCGATTCCTGCGCGTCACCGTTCCGAAGAATCCGTCGGCCACCGACATCACCATCACGGTCGAAGCCAGCCCGGAGGTTCAACCCGCGACCTGGAGCCCCTCCGGCCTCGTCACCGAAACAAACACGACGACGCTCCTGCTGGTTCGCGACGGCGTCCCCGCGGATTCGGCGCCGAGGCGGTTCCTGCGCGTGCGGGTTGGCTTGAATTGAACACCCTCGCCCCCATCGGGGGAGAGGGCTGGGGTGAGGGGGTCGCGAAATTGCAAATTCTCAATTGGCAATTTTCAATTTTCAATTCCGCTGCCTCCCTCGCCTCCCACCGGGGGTGAGGGGGCTCGTTGAGCAGATTGTTCCGGCCTTTCAGGCCTCAGGAGGATTCTCCGGACACGCTACCTGGGCCTCCGCTCGCGATGCTCGCTTCAGCCCAGGCTATAACAGGGCGGGCCTGCAGCCCTGAATTCACTCGCCCCCTTCGGGGGTGATGGAGTAAGCCGTCCTCGCCACTGGGACCATGTCCCTCGCTGGCGGCATCGCCTTTCTACGGCTTCGATCTGTAAAAACGTCTCGAATGAGCGTTGGCGTTTGGATCGGTAAAAATGGCCTTGGCGTTGACGATTGTCACCGTGTCAACGTCTATCCAGTTGATCAGATCATCGGACGCTTGGATGACCACTTGTTGCTGTGCGGGTGCCAGAATCTCGAACCGAAATTCTCCGCCAGCAGGCGGCTGCAATGCGCCACCGCCAACGCCAGTGAGTCTCGTTTGAATGACAAGCTGATTCAATGCGTTGAAGTCACCATTGAATGAATCGATGTCAACAGGGCCTGTAACGCCGCTACATGTACCCCCAGCGCCACCGTCTCGGTATTGCTTGAACTTCCAGTTCGGCCAGCACGTCCCCTGGTAGCAAGGAGTGGCGGCAGGGTCAAACGCAGTATAGTCAGCAATCCAAAGAGGGTAGGATTGAAGGTCGCTCCCCAAACTTAGAAGGACGCTGCGAGTCGTGTAGATGATTGGCGTCACGCCCGGCTTCTGCTGCTGGAGGTAATGAAGCCAGGCTCTCACCCACGCTGACAGTTGCGAGCCGTTGAGTCCATACATGCTTTCGAGATCCAATGTCGGAGGCAGATAGCCATTGGCGATGTAATTTCCGATTCGGCTTAGAAAGTACTGTGCTTCGACAATAGCACCTGCACTCGACGAGTCATTCACACTGGCTATATGATAAGGACTGACACGGAGGCCAGCTGCGGTTGCGCATTGAATATTCTCCACCGTATGGTCGCTGATCGGACAGCCTGGAAGACTGTGGTTACAACCGTCCGGAATGTCAGTCCCTTCACTTGCCTTTACGAACACGAACGACTTCCCTGATGCCTTTACGCTGGCCCAGTCGATCGGCCCGGCATCATTTTGGTAGTGAGACACATCGATCCCGTACAAGACCGTGCTAGCCGCAGGACTGACCGTGACCGTCACTACGGCAGAGAAACCAGACCCCGCCGCATTTCGCGCGTGGGCCACATAACGGACTGTGGTCGGACTCGTGATGGCGCTGCCATCCGGGTGAATGGTTGGTGCAGTAAGCGTTTGCGACGTGCCCGTTGTCAGGGCGCTGGAATCGCTCGTTGAATTGGGGACGGTCTGCGCCAGGGTCAGGTTGATGGGATCGGTCGGATGCCAGTGCACGTTAAGATGTGAGGGATTCCCTGTGTAGCTCCAACTCACCGTGAAGGATTGCCCGACGATCAGGTTGGCCGGCGGCGGTGTCACCCAGGAGACAGTTGGCAGTGTCGCATCGCGTGGCATGGCGCTGTCGCGATAAATCCGCCCGAGTTGGGAGCGATTCGGATCAAGCCAATCCCCACAGGCTAAAGGCGGTTGTCCTCTGAAAACCACTCCCCCTTCAAAGGTCACTGCGTTCGGATCGTCCAACGGAAGCAGATTTGCCGTGGTAGGCGCGCCTCGATAGACCTTCACCATTAGATGCGGCAGATCAGCGCAGCCGCGGTCAGACACCGAGCCGATGATATCCCCAGCGCTGACCGTCTGGCCGTTCAAAACACTTGGCAGCAGGTGAATATATTCAGTCGTTACCGCTACGCCAGCGAGATCCTGGCCCGAGATTCTGATCACTTCATATTCACGAGAGTTGCACAGCAAAATCCCAGATCGCCAGACCGTACCACTATTGGCAGCTCGAACATTCTTGTCTCGGCCCTGCGTGGCACCTTCCGTGCAGACATTGGGTGATTGCGGACTGGCGAAGTAAAAATCCACAGCACGACGAGCTTCATTCCAATTATTGTCGGAAATGGCTTCATCCAAATGGTCGTCATAGGTCTGGGGAATCCAGTATTGCGTTTCGGACACCCCTACGTCTCCTTGTTTGTCCCAAGGAATCCTCAGCCTCAACGCAGTCGAAGGTTCGGGCGGCGAGACAATCAACATGAACGTCACGACAGCATCCGCATTACCATTTGGTCTCGCTGAATATGGAGCTGTTCTATCTACGGCGAACACGTTCGGCAGCGCGAAGTAGTACTCAGTTAGCGTGATTGCTACCTCGGCATCTGTGTAGGATAACCTGCCAGAAGCAGGAACTGGGAAAACGCCAGTCCCATCCATTCCAAAGGTGCTAGCAGATGCGTTCACTGCAAATGCTGGGGTGCTTGGGCCCGTCCGCGGTGGAGCGAACGAGGAGATATCAGCATTCACGTGCCCGTTGAAAAACAAATTCAGTCCGTAATATGGTGCGGATATGCCATCCCCGAAGAATACCGTGAATCGGTTCGTACCGAAAGCGAGCGGCACATTGATGCTTGCTTGGTTGTTCGAGGGACCATTGAGAAAGGGGCCTATCAAACCGTCCGGGATTCTTCCTGGTGCTCCTGAGGTAAACCACAGATTGTAGTACCCGGTGCCGGAGTCCAAATTGGTTCTAGTGTCCCAAACCGGGCACACATTTGGAACATTTCCGAAACATGAACCGCCGGCGTCGGTGCCGAACACGAATGTGCCGGTCAACGTTGCTGACGGCAGGGCGAGACCGCCCTGGATCGCGTAGAGATACGCCGCCCCAGCATTCGCTCCGCCCGTGTCCTCACCGGGCGCGCCAATTAGCACATGGCCACTCCCCACCGCCGCCATCGAGATGCCGAACAAGCGGTTTTTCGGTGGAGTGGGATCAGTAAATGTCGTCAGCAGTGTGCCGTTGGTACTGAACAGATATGGTCCGCTCTCGAAGTCCTGCGACGGGTTAATCAGGACCCTATCCGTCCCCATCGCTGCCACCGACCAGCCGAAAAACTCGGCGAACGCCGGTGTGGGATTGGTGAAAGGGTTCAGCAACGTGCCGTTGGTACTGAACAGGTAAGCCGCCCCGGCATGCGTCGCGCCCGTGTTATCATACGGAGCGCCAATAAGCACGCGGTCGCTCCCCACCGCTGTCACCGAGATGCCGAACCAGTCGCCTGTTGCCGGGGTGGGATTGGTGAAGGTGGTCAGCAACGTACCGTTGGTGCTAAACAAATACGCTGCCCCGGTATCACTTGCGCCCGTGTCATCAGCATGCGCGCCAATGAGCACGCGGTCGCTCCCCACCGCCGCTACGGAGACGCCGAACCAGTCGAAGTCAGCCGGTGTGGGATTGCTGAAGGTGGTCAGCAATCCGCCCGTAGCGTTGAACAGATACGCTGCCCCGGCGTTGACCGCGCCCGCGTCGTCACCATACGCGCCAATGAGCACGCGGTCGCTCCCCACCGCCGCCACCGAGATACCAAACCAGTCGGCGGTTGCCGGGGTGGGATTGGTGAAGGTCGTCAGCAACGTTCCGTTGGTGCTGAACAGATACGCTGCCCCCGCATTCTCCGCGCCTGTGTCGTCCTGCCACGCGCCAATGAGGACGCGGTCGTTCCCCACGGCGGCTACCGCGTAGCCGAAGCCGTCGCCGATCGCCGGGGTGGGATTGGTGAAGTTGGCCAGCAACGTGCCGTAGGTACTGAACAGATACGCTGCCCCGCCCGTGCTGTCCCCAGGCGTGCCAATTAGGACTCGGTCACTCCCCACCGCCGCCACCGAGCGGCCGAACTCGGGGCTGTTCGCCGGAGTGGGATTGGTGAAGGTAGTCAGCAAAGTGGCGGTGGCACCCTGGGCACAAGTCGAATCGACCCTGGTGAGCAAACTGCAAAGGAGGAGCGCGTACAAGCCGACGATCGATTTGGAAAGACCTTTGGACATCAATTGTGCTTGTAGCAAAACGGCGGCGCGCAAACAAGACGCTTTTTTGCCGTCGTTGAATCGTTGAAATCTTGAAGCATTGCAACGGAGGGCGCAGACGATTGCGGATTGTGGATTGCAGATTTGGAGGATGACGCACCCCCTCACCCCGGCCCTCTCCCCCGATGGGGGCGAGGGAGCAGGATTCAGGGGATTTCGGATTTCGGATTTCGGATTTGAAAGACAGCGGCTCGTGTTCGGTTCAGGCGAAGCGGAAGGCAGGCTGGCTCACCGGGCGGATTGAAGCAGCCGGACGATCGCGTCGCGAATGGCCAAAAACTTTGCCGGCTGCAATGCGCCGATCTGTCCGGCTACCAAACTTGTGTGCGCCGTGAAGAGCTTGCCCGGTCGCGCAAAACTGGTGATGCGCAAGGAGCCATGAAGGAAGTCGGCAGCGGCTATTGGAATGCCGCGAGGGTCGCCGTAGGACTTGCTGGTAATCTGACAGAGCAGCCAGTCACCGCGGCCGGCCTCCGCCAGGACCACGGCGGGGCGCAGCTTGGACTGGCTCAAATCGGAAAAGGGAAAATGAACTATGACGACTTGCCCGGCTGCAAGTAGGCCCATGCGGCGTCCTCCTCGGCGCGATTCCAGTCTTCGGCCAGCGCCGCTTCGCTTAACAAGGCAGTATCGTGAGCGTCCGGCGCTTCTTCAAGGATCGTTACCAGCGCGCGCGTGGGCGACGCGACATGCACTGGTTCGATCAACCGGACTTCGCCCGTCGGTTCGATGACTGCCTCGACAGTTTTCATGCTGGTTGGAACTTTAACCCGGGCCCAGGCATCCGCAAGCGCGAAGCACTTCTCGACGGAGGAAAAGAGGGAGCGGGATACAGGGGATTGCGGATTGCGGATTGCGGATTGCGGATTTGAAGGACGGAGCACCCCCTCACCCCGGCCCTCTCCCCCCGCTATCGCAGTTCCGGGCTTAAGGTTTCGGGTTCCGGGTTGTTTGGACTCCGAACGTGGAGCTTTGGACACGAATTTCACGAAGTAACGCGAATTCCAGTCCCTCGATTCGTGCAAATTCGTGAAATTCGTGTCGATTTTCACTCGTTTCGCTCGTTTCGCTCGTTTGGCGCTAACAGCCTCGCAGCCCAGGCCCCTATTGTCGGCTGAAGTGAAATTATGAGCCGCATTGGAAAAATCGCCCGGTTGCCGCACCGGGTTCGCGACGAACTCAACCGGCGCTTGCGCGAGGGGGAGAAGGCCCGCGGACTGGTGGACTGGCTGAACTCGCTGCCGGCTGTGCGGACCGTCGTGAAGGCGGAGTTCGAGGGGCGCGACATCCGTGAGCAGAACGTTTCGGAGTGGCGCAAAGGCGGCTACCGGGATTGGCTGGCCCAGCGAGTGGCGCTGGAACAGGGGGGCGAGATGTGCGAGGAGGTGGCCGAGTTGGGGCGCGAGTCCAAAACGCCGGTCACGGACCGGCTGGCCGCATACCTGAGCGCCCATTACGCCGTGGCCATGAAACGCGCCGTCCGGCAGGCCGCCGGCGGCAGCGTGGATTTGAAGACGTTGCGCGCGTTGTGCGGCGACGTGGTGGCGCTGCGGCGGGCCGACCAGGATGCCCAGTGGCTGCGCCTCGAGCGCAAACGGTTGAAGCTGGAGCAGGAACACTCGATCGCGAAGTGGAAGAAGAAGATGCAGCTCGAACTGGATGATCTGCTCATGTTTCTCGGCCGGTCCAAGTCGGAGGTAAAAGCCGTCTTTTCGGACTACTTCAACGAATGGTTCAAGCAGGCGGTACGTTGCGGCGAGGAGCCCGAGGAGCACCCGAAGGAATCCATCGGCCCATCGCCGGACGATGCTGTAATGGCTATTGGGCCCGCTCCGGGCAAATCCGGGGAAATCCCAGCCGCTCCGACCAAATCAGGGAAATCATGAGGCTTACGGAATCCGAAGCTCTGCCGACATTCAGCTATGAACGATGCTATGAACGAGGGGACCAAGCCGACTCTGGCCGCTGGCATGGCCAAACGGTCCTTCTGGATCGCTGTGACCGCCGGGTGATGTGGCATCGTCTGCCGCATGGATGTGATAGGGAAATCGGCGCAAGCCTTGTTGACGCTGCTCACCATCGCCCTGCTCCTGATCGCCTCCGCAATAGGCGCCGTGGCGTTGATTCGCATCACGTCCGCAGACCGGAAGGCCGTGTTAATGCCGGCGCTGGGGGGTCTGCTGCTGGGTCTCGCCCTGCTCGCCAACCTGACTTATTGGAGCCGCGATCAGTGGGTTCGGGCCAGAATCCGGGCGAGCCAGGTGGACGAGACGCGGCCTGTCCCGCCACGACCCCGCGCCGAAATCCCTCCGCCAAAATCCACGATTCAATACAACCTGCCTGCCTGGGATCAAATCCCTCAAGCCGCGGCGGCAATCAGGGCCGGGGCGGCGCGCTCCAGCGGGGAAGATGGCGCCGTGCTGCGCGCGTGGGTGGCGCACCTGGAAAAACTGCATGCGGCCCACACGAATACTTTTGCCGCATCCAACAAGCTCCACGAAGTCGATCTGCTCGATCCCAAATTGATTTCCAGTTTCGACCAGGACGAACCCGTGCGCCGCCGCGGGTTGGCCAACAAATACTCCGATGCCTGGCATATGCTCGGCGAGAGCCTTTCCACGTTCGCCGGCTCCTACTACTCGGACCTGAGCAACGAGCGCGTTTCTTCAGAGCGCTGGACCGTGGAAGGGCGGTCCTTGTCCACGGTTGTCGAGCAACCGGAAAGGGCCGCGCGCCTGG
>DASTLJ010000149.1:0-12699 GCA_035715125.1 Verrucomicrobiia bacterium | reverse complement strand
GACTCAAGTAAATTGTTGGCCAGATAAGAAGGCGGTTCTTCATGCAAGGAATAGTCGTGTGACGAGAATGATTCGGCTTTGCGCACCATGGAGCCAAGCATCCGGCCAATTTCCTCGCAGACGCCGAGCAGTCGGTTCGAGTTCGCTTCGTCAATGTATCCGCAGTCTCCTGCCTCAATCAGCCAATGCTGGGTTTCCATTTGCTCGCCATCGGCATCAGTTAGCTTGCTGATAAAGTGTTTCGGATACAGGCGCTTCGCCCAAGCCTCGGCGATCTGCGCTCCGATGGAGCGCGATGCCCGGCGGAGTTGGTCGGTCAGTGAAAACCGCTCGTCACCCGGGAAGCGCTTTGTCAGCCCAAAGACTTCCTTGGATAGTTCGCGCTGCCGCTTGTACACTTCCAAGTCTTTGAAGTGCGTCACGTATCCAAGCTTCGTTCCCATACTGGAAAACCCGTTAACGTTTGCTGATTACTGATTACTGATTACTGATTACTGATTACTGATTACTGATTACTGGCCGCTACTTCATCAAAAACAACTCGCTCTGCACAATCTCGTGAACCAGGCTGCGCACGCCGTAATGGCTGGAACTGGCCCGCTTCAGCACCTGCTCGATTTGTTCGCGGTCCGCGAAGCGCACGCGAGCGCCGGTGGCATAGACAGCCAGTTGCCGGGCCAGATTCCTGGCAATTTGCTTCTCGTCGGCCAGCAGCAGTTCTTTGAGCTCGCGGATGTCGCGGAATTTCCGGCCGTCGGGCAGCGCGCCGCTGGCGTCCACGGGCAGCGCGTAATGAAAAGCAAACTTCTGGCCGCTCTTGGCAATCCCCTTTTCCGGAACCCCGTCGCCTTCCGCGCGGTAGCGTTCCCGCCAGCCGCCCATCACGTCGAAGTTCTCCAACGCGAAACCAGGGGGATCGATCTTTGAGTGACACACATTGCAGGTTTCCTGCGTGCGATGTTGATCCAATTGCTGGCGGATCGTCACCGCGCCGCGAATGTCCGGCTCGACGGCGGGCACGCTCGGCGGCGGCGGCGGCGGCTTCTGGCCAAGGATGCGTTCCATGATCCACGCCCCGCGAAGCACCGGCGACGTGGTGGTGCCGTTGGCCGTCACCTTGAGCACGGCGGCTTGCGTCAGGAGCCCGCCGCGCGGGCTTTCCCTGGGCAACGGCGTGCGGCGCAAGGCCACTCCTTGCACCGGCGGCAGGCCGTAGTGGGCGGCGAGCCGCTCGTTGAGCATCGCAAAATCGGACGCCACCAGATTGCGCGCAGGCAAGTCCCCGCGCAGCAATTCGGCAAAGAACAGTTGCGTCTCCTCCAGCGCCGACTCGGTCAGCAGGTCGTCCAGGTAATAGTCGGGGTAAAGGCCCGAATCCGGCGCCGTGGCCACAATCTTTCGCAGGTCCAGCCAGTAATCGAGGAAAGCGTCCACGAACTGCCGTGACTTGGGGTGGACCAGCAGCCGCTCCGTTTGCGCGCGCAAGACGTCGGGCTGGTGCAACTCATTCTTCGCGGCGCACCATTCCAGCTCGTCGTCGGGCGCCGAGTTCCAGAGGAAGAAGGCCAGGCGCGAGGCCAGCGCGTAATCATCCAGTCGCCCGGGCTTCTCCTCAAGGCAGATGAACTCGGGCGAGCAGAGCACGGCGGTGTAGCTGGCAATCATCGCGTCGGTGAAAGAATTGCCCTTCTTCAACGCGTCGCGGACGACCGGCAAAAAGCGCTTCAGCTCCACGTCGTCCGCCGGGCGCCGGTAAGCGTGCGGGATGAAATCGCGCAACAGGCGTTCGGCATCGCGCATCGGTTTCGTGGAAACGACTTCCACGCCCGAGGGCGGGATGAATCTGCGCTGGCCGAATCGGTTCGTTTCCGTTGCAGACCTGCGTTCCACCTCGACGGACAGCTTTCGATTGACCATCGGCAAATCGCCGAAAAGCAATTTGTGCCCTGGGGGCGGCCACTGGTCGTAGATGGGACCTTCGACCTCCAGCCAGCGGAAGACGACGCCGGGTTGGCCATCCGGTTCGGCCAGCGGATTCTGCCATCGCGACGCGCCCGGCCGGGAACGGAACAGCCGGCCTGCATCGGGCCGAATCGTTTCGCCGGCCAGCAGCCAGACGTCCAACTCGTGCACGCCCGGCTCGGGCGTGATGTCGAACTTGCCCAGCCAGCGCAACAGGCGCGGCGGGATTTCGGAATAAATCACCACCGGCTCGTCGCGGCGCCCGCGGGAAATGTCGTCAAGGTTCGGGATGAACCACTTGTTGCTCTGGCCCGGCCCAACCCACACCGAGTAGGCGTTGAAGCGCAGCTTGTAGCGGCCCGAGACGGGCGCCCGGAATTGATTGAACTTCGGCTCTATCGGTTCGTAGGCGCTGGCCACCACGCCTACGCCCTCCAGTTCACGCAGCTCGGCATTCGTGCTGGTGATGGGCGCGTCGCCCGCGCGCACGTCGGGCTGCCCCTTGAAGCCGAGCACCGGGAAGGTGGCCCGCTCGGGCGCGGTGTTGAACACCGAGAACTTCATCGGCCCGGTGTAGCTGCGCTGATCGCGCGCGTAGTAGCGCCGGGTCATTGCTTTGGGCGGCCCGGCGTACTGCGCCATCGCCTGGCGCAACGCGTACTCCGCCGCTCCCAGATAACGCGCCATCTGCACGTGCGACACGTCGAGGGCCTCGCCGATCTTATTGAAGCGATATGCCTCGCCATCCTCAGGCAGCCATTCACGGACCTGGAGCCACGGCGCGTGAAGCAAGTCGCGCAACGCGTTTTCGTACTCGTAGCGGTTGAGCCGCCGCCGGGTTGCCCGGCCTTCCTTCGCAAGGCTCGCCAGTTCTGTGGACGCAAGTGACGAGGACAAGGACCTCGTGAACGCCTCCAGTTCCGCCGACTCCGGCCGCGGCTTCTTCTTCGGCGGCATCTGGCCGTTGCTTACCCGGTCGTGAACCAACACCCACGCGGCGAAGTTCGTCGAATCGGTAGGGTCGAATTTCAGCGCCGACAAATCCAGTCCACCCTTTTTCGTCTCGGTATCGTGGCACTCGAAACAATGCCGTTCGACGAATGCACGTCCCCCTGGGCGCAAATCAGCCGCCCTCGACCAGGCCGCGACAGCCAGCCACAGGCAGAGCCAGACGAACCATGCGATACGTTTCACAATTACCGAGGCTACTGACATTCAATGCCCGGTCCGGGGCAAAGTCAATCCCGATGGGTGCGCCTCTCTAACGACAAGCGTTACCCATTTTCTGCGCTGCTCAGGCCAAACGAACCGGCTGCCCCCTCACCCCGGCCCTCTCCCCATCGGATGGGGAGAGGGAGAATCGCCGCCCGTCAGTCCGCGCAGTTGGCGGCGCAAGTCGTCCGACGGTTAGGTGCTTGCCATTGCGGAACCCACGGCGCCACCGGACTCCCTCTCCCCCTCGGAGGGGGAGAGGGCCGGAGTGAGGGGGCTGCCGCGTAACCAGCGAACTGTCGCGATGTGCTCCGCGCTCTTCCTCGCACCTCGCAGAGAAAGGGCTGAGGTGAAGGGTTAGCGCGCACACGGCTGCACTGATGTTGAGATGCGCCCTCTAACGACCGCGCCAATGGGAATTACCCCCGAGGCTTGCTCTGGTCCGCGCGGTATTTCAGCACGCGCACGTCTTCCAGTGTGACCAGGCCCTCGGTGACCATCTCGTCGAGATGCGGCAGAAGCAGGTTGATCTTCTCCTCCGCATCGATGATTTCGATGACGATGGGGAGGTCCATTGAAAGACGGAGGATCTTGGCCGTGTGCAGGTGGCTGCTGGCGCCAAAGCCCATCGGACCGCGCAACACGGTGGCACCCGCCAGGCCAAGCTCGCGCGCCTTGAGCACAATGGCCTCGTAGAGCGGCTGGCGATGCCAGCGGTCGCTCTCGCCAATGAAGATGCGCAGCAATTTGCCGTTCTCGGGGATTTTCATGTCTTCACCTATTCAACGCCTGTCCGAGCAAATGTCCCAGCCACACGGCGAGCAAACAGAACGCGACCGACGCCACCACGTTGGCGAAGGCGTACAGCACTTGCCCTTCCTGCGCCAGCTTAAGGGTCTGAAGACTGAATGACGAAAATGTCGTGTAGCCGCCGCAGAGGCCGGCCATGAAAAAGTAGCTCAAGCGCGGGCTGACGATCCAGCGCCCATCCGGACCAGTCAGTGCGGCGAACAGGCCGATGGCCAACGAGCCGGTCCCGTTCACCAGCAGCGTGCCCCACGGGAAGGTCTCGCCGACCCGCTGCGCCGCGAAGCCGGAGAGCCAGAATCGTCCGACGCCGCCCAGCGCGCTGCCCAACGCCACGGCGAGGTAGACCGCGAGTTTTTCCATGAGCGTCTTTCGTCGTTTCCTATCTCGCGGGCACGAGCCGCTGGCGGGCCCAGGCCTTGCCGAGCTGCTTGAGGGTCTCCTCGCGCAGGAGTTCCTCCGCGAGCCGGAAAATAACGCGGTCTTCGAGATCGAACTCCTTGCGCGTCAGGTGAACGACGTTGAGCAGCCGCCGTTGGGCGTCTTTTTTCGAGCGCGAATGGCGGATCAGTTCGAGTCCCTTGCAGATGGCGTCGTGATCGTGCTGGACCTTCTCAAGCTTGCCCATCTGGTCGAGGCCCGGTTCGAGGCCGTTGAAGAGCAGTTGGTCTTCGAGGTCGGCGTGAGTCCGGAGCGCGGCTTCCAGCAGGCCGGCCATGGCCTGGATCTCTCCCAGCGTCCTGGCAGCGGGGATAGCTTGCTCGAGGTGATCCAGTTGCGCGTATAGGACCGCGTGTTCGGCGATAAAGGCGTCGGTGATTTTCATCGGACGGCAGTGGGTTGGACGGAGGAGGGGGGTTCGTGTTCAGGGAAATCGCGGCGTCCAAACGGGATGTGTGAGGCGGAAACGTGAAACGTGAAACGTGAAACGTGAAGCGGTCGTTGGTCACGGCAACGAAAAGTATTCCGGGCTCTGGTAGCCGCCGTCGGCCAGCTTCACGATTTGCATCAGCACGTCGTTCACGAGCGTGCTGGCGCCGAACCGGAAGAGCTCGGGCGTCAGCCAGTCGTCGCCGAGGGTTTCCTTCACCATCACAAGAGAGACGAGGACCTGTTTGGCTGTGCGGATGCCCCCGGCGGGTTTCATCCCGACTCGCAGGCCGGTGGCGAAGAAATAATCGCGAATGGCTTCGAGCATCACCTGGTCAATGGGGGCAAAGCGTGGTGCGTGGTGCGTGGTGCGTGAAGGCGCGAGGGCCGGCATAAGGGCAAAGCTCGATAAACAAGGCTCGGAGTTCAAGGGGTAAAGTCCAAGGCTCAAAGCGTGAGCTTTGAACTTCGAACTTTGAACTTGGAACTTTGAACTTGGAACCCGGAACTCGGAACTCCATTCGTCCGACGTGGTCCTAAACCGAAAATCATGGACCCTGCCGAAACCGCCCGCATATTCTCCGCGCACCCGCTTATGAATCTCCAGACCCTGCGCAGGCTCATCCAACGAGGCGATATCGACACGGTAGTGGTGGCGTTTCCGGATGTATTCGGGCGTCTCGTGGGCAAGCGCTTCGTCGGGAAGTTCTTCCTGGAATCGGTGGTCGAGCACGGCACTCACGGGTGCAATTATCTGCTCACCGTCGATATCGACATGGAACCCCAGCGGGGCTTCGGCGTCGCGAACTGGGAGTCGGGGTTCGGAGACTTCGCATTGCGACCGGACCTGGCGACGCTACGCCACGTGCCGTGGCTGCCGGGGACGGCGTTGGTGATTTGCGATTTTTGCCATCACGACGGCCGGCCGGTGGCGGAAGCGCCGCGCAGCGTGCTGCGGGGGCAGTTGGTTCGGCTGGCCAAACGACGGCTGGTTTGCAACATGGCCAGCGAGGTGGAGTTCTTCCTCTTCAATGCCAGTTATCATGACGCGCACGTGGCGGATTACCGCGGGCTGACGCCTTCGAGCGATTACCGCATCGATTATCACACGATGCAACCGGCGCGCGACGAGGGGCTGTTCCGCGCGATCCGCAACCAGATGATCGCGGCGCGGGTGCCGGTCGAGTCGAGCAAAGGCGAATGGGGCCGGGGCCAGCACGAGGTCAACTTCCTCTACACGACGCCTCTCGAGATGGCGGACCTGCACACGGTGTTCAAGCAAGGCCTGAAGGAAATCGCCGCGCAACAGGGCCGCAGCGTGACATTCATGGCCAAGCCTTCGATGAGCGAGCCGGGGAGCAGTTGCCACATCCACGCCAGCCTGTGGCAGGGAGGCCGGAACCTGTTTTGGAACGGGAAGGGCGCCAAAGACGGCGGTGGTTCGAAGCTGTTTCGGCAGTTCCTCGGCGGGCTGCTGAAGTATTCGCGCGAGTTCTGTTATTTTTTTGCGCCGACCATCAACGCTTACAAACGGTACCAGCCGGGGAGTTGGGCGCCAACGAAACTGGCGTGGGCGCACGACAATCGCACCGTGGGCTTTCGCGTGGTGGGGCACGCGAATTCATTCCGCATCGAAAACCGAATGCCGGGCGCGGACGCGAACCCGTATCTGGCCTTCGCCGCGACTCTGGCGGCGGGGATGGCAGGAGTGGAGGAAGGACTGGATTGCGGCGCTGTTTACGAGGGCAACGCCTATGTGGACGCAGCGTTGCCGGCGCTGCCCGGCTCGCTGAGCGACGCGGCGGAGTTGCTCAACAAGAGCAAAGTGGCGCGGCGCGCACTGGGCGACGCCGTTGTGGATTTCTATGTCCACACCGCGCGGTTGGAGACTGGAGCGTTTGGCAACGCGGTGACGGATTGGGAAATGAGGCGGTATTTTGAAAGGATTTGAGCGACGCGCGGAGAGAGGTATGAGGTATGAGGTATGAAGGGAGCGGCGGGCGACTGTTGGCTGTTTGATCCCCCATCCACTTTCCCCCACGTCGCACCTCCCTCATCCTGCATACTTCATACCTCATACCTCATACCTTTCTTTTTGTTGGCGAGGCGTCCGTCCTCCTGACTACACTCCGCACGCTGCATGATTGACGGATCGGCAAACAACGGCTGGATGATTGAGGTCGAGAACCTCACCAAGCGCTATGCCGCGGCGCGGGCGGTCAGCGACGTGTCATTCGCCGTCCAGCGCGGCGAAATCGTCGGCCTGCTCGGGCCGAATGGCGCGGGCAAGAGCACGATCATGCGCGTCCTCGCCTGCTTTATGCCCGCCACGTCGGGCACGGTGCGCGTCGCCGGCTTCGATGTCTTCACCCAGGCCGACGAGGTTCGCCGCCGCATCGGCTACATGCCGGAGAACAATCCGCTGCACCGCGACCTGCGGGTCCGGGAGTACCTCCAGTTCCGGGCGAACCTGAAAGGACTCCGGCGCGCGGCGGCCCGCGAGCGAGTGGAGACGGTGATGGGACAGTGCGGGCTGACCGATGTGCGCAAGCGAATCATCGGCCAGCTCTCCAAGGGTTATCAACAGCGCGTCGGGCTGGCGGACGCGCTCGTCCACGAACCGGAGTTGATCATCCTGGACGAGCCGACCATCGGGTTGGATCCCAACCAGATTCGCGCGGTCCGCCAGTTGATCAAAGACCTGGCCGGCCGTCACACAGTGCTAATCTCGACGCACATTCTTCCCGAGGTCGAGATGACCTGCAGCCGCGTGCTCATCTTGCGGCAGGGGCAGATTCTGGCGGACGACTCGCCGGAGAACCTGCAACTGGTGATGAGTGAGAGCGGCCAGGTGGTGGCCGAGATCAGCGCGCCACTCCATGAATTGCAATCGGCCTGGGAAGCCATGGCGGACGTGGATCGGTTCGACCTGGCGCCGGCCGAGGGCGACTACGTGCGGTGCTCGCTTACGGCGCGGCCGGGCGTGGACCTCCGGCCGCAAGTCTATGAGTTGGTGTGCGCGCAGGGCTGGCCGTTACGCGAGCTGACGCGCAGCCGGCATTCGCTGGAGGACATTTTCGTGCAAGTCACGCGACCGGATCGGGAGGAGGAGAGCTGATGCGAGCCTATTGCACGCTGGTGTGCCGGGAACTGGGCACGTTCTTCAAGTCGTGGATGGGTTATATCGTTTTGGCCGTCACAACGCTCGTGCTCGGGGGTGGCTTCGTGTTGATGCTTTGGATTGAAAATGGCAATGCCGAGAACCTGCCCCTGACGCTGCTCTTCTACGACACCCAGTTCTTCTGGTTCATCCTCCTGGTGATGCCGGCGGTGATCACGATGCGCTCGTTTGCGCTGGAAAAAAGCACCGGCACCTACGAAACCCTGATGACGACGCCCGTGGGCGACGGTCAGGTGGTGCTGGCCAAGTTCACGGGCGGGCTCCTGTGTTTCCTGCTCATCTGGCTGCCATTGCTGCCTTGCCTGCTCATCGCCCGGCATTACAGCAGCGATTCCTCGGGCTTGAGTGCCGGCACGATGGCCGCGACTGGCCTCGGGATCGGGCTGTTCGGAAGCGCATACATCGCCATCGGAGTATTTGCATCCGCCATTACGCGCAGTCAAATTATCGCCGTCATCGTCGGCCTGGCCATTGGTGGAGCGCTGTTCACCTGCATCTTCCTGGACGCCGTCTTCCCATCCCAGGGTGAGGGGATTGGCCGGCTGGTGGCTTACCTGGCGTTGCACGAGCACATGCGCAACTTCGCCCAGGGCGTCGTGGACGTGCGGCCCGTGGTCCTTTATCTGAGCCTGACGGGATTGTTCCTCCTGCTGACCTGGAAGGCGGTCGAGTGCCGCCGCTGGAAATGACATGATGCCCGAGCCGCCTCTCAGCTTTTCCCGCGCACGCAAGTGGAACATCACGCTGAACACGGCGCTGCTCGTGCTCTCGGTGGTGGCGCTGCTGACGATGATGAATTATCTGGCCGCCCGGCACCATAGCCGCTTCGACTGGTCGGGCACAGGGGGCATTGAGTTGTCGCCCCGCACCCAGAAGGTGCTCGCCTCGGTCACCAACGAACTGCGCGTCACTCTCTATTTCGACCGGGAGGACCCGCTGTTCAAACTGTCGCTCGGGTTGCTCAAGGCGTATTCCGGGGCCAATCCGCGCATTGTCATCGAGGTCATCGACTATACTCGCGACACAAGCATCGCGCTGGCGGCGAAGAAAAAATACAATCTCGTCGATAAAAACGACCGCGATTTGGTCATCTTCGACTGCCAGGACCGCACGAAGTTCGTTTACCAGGGCGAATTGTCCGATCTGGACATGAACGAAATGCTTGCCGGCCGGAGCAGCGAAATCAAGCGCGTGGCCTTCAAGGGCGAGATGATGTTTACCTCCGCGATCCTCAGCGTGCTCACCCCCCGCCAGCTCAAGGCCTATTTCCTCCAGGGCCACGACGAACACGATCCGGCCAGCGACGACGGCTTGATGGGCTACTCGAAGTTTGCCGGCGTGCTGCGCGAGAACGGCGTGAAGTTCGAGTCGCTCCAACTGGAAGGCGCGGCCGAGATCCCGTCGGACTGCAACCTGCTCATCGTCGCCGGCCCCCTCCAGGGGATGCTTCCGCTGGTGGTGGCGAAGATCGACCGCTACCTCAAGCAAGGCGGGCGCCTGTTTGCGCTCTTCAACTTCAATTCCGGCACCCGGGACACCGGCTTGGAGCGCACCCTGGCCGAGTGGGGCGTGGTCGTCGGCCGCAACCGCGTTCTCGACGAGGAGTTCGCCGTGAGCCCGGACAAGCAGGACATGGTGGTCTCGACCTTCGGCGCGCACCGGATGGTCCGTCCGTTGGTCCGCTCGAGGCTTTACCTGCTGCGGCCCCGCACGATATCGCGCGACAAGAGCTCGGCACGGGGCGCCGACGCGCCGCAGGTCGAGGAAATTGTTTTTACGAGTCCCGGCGGGCGCGCCATCGAAAACATCCGGTCCGACGGCAGCCTGAGCCCCTCGTCCGACGACCCCATCGGCCTCATGCCGCTGATCGTGGCCGTCGAGCGCGGCGGCGTGCCCGGCGTCAGCGCCGAGCGCGGGGCCACCCGCATCGTGGTGGCGGGCGACTCGATTTTCCTGGCCAACGACACGATCGACAAAGCGGCCAACCACGAATTTGCCAGCCACGCGGTCAACTGGCTTCTGGACCGGGTAGAGTTGCTCATTGGAATCCCTCCGCGGCCGATGAAGGAATACAAAGTGATACTGAGCCGGGCGCAAATGATCTCAGTGCAGTGGATTCTTCTGGCCGGCATGCCCGGCGGCGCGCTGCTGTTGGGCGGGCTGGTCTGGCTGCGGCGGAGGCGTTGAGCCATGACCCGCTGGCGGACCACCGGTATCCTGTTCGGCCTCGCGCTGGCGCTGTTTGCGTTCATCGCCTTATTCGAGCGCCATCTGCGCACGGGCGGGGCCAACGCCCGGACACCGGACGTGCTGTCCGCCTTCCGCTCGGCCGACGTGACGAACGTTACGTTGCGATTCACGAACGAATTGCTCCTGCGCGTCGAGCGCGCCAACGGGCTGTCGCCCTGGGAATTGGCCGATCCCATCCGTTACCCGGCTCAGCCGCACGCCATCGAGCGGGTGCTCCATCAACTCGAGACGCTTGTCCCCCGCACGAGGATTTCCCAGGAGGAAATGATCGCCGCCCGGCGCACGCCGGCGGAGTACGGCCTGGACTTGCCGCAGGCCACGCTCACGCTTCAGTTCCAGGGCCAGCGCAAGGAGATCCACTTCGGCAACCGGACGCCCGTCGGCGACCAGGTGTACATGCAAACTTCGCAAGATCCGTCCGTCTTCACAGGACCGGCGGAGCTGTTTGACCGCCTGCCGCGCGCGGCCAACGATTGGCGCGACACGACGCTCATCCACTTTCAGAACTTCCAGGCCAGCCGGTTCGAGGTGCGGGCTGCCGGACGCGGATTCGCCTTGGAAATCGATCAGACCAACCGGATTCTGGCCCTCACCAAGCCGACGCCCGCGCGCGCCGACCCCGGCCTCGTGGAGTTGCTCTTCCGCAAGCTCGGCGAAGCGCACGTGCAAAAGTTCATCAACGACAATCCGCGCGCCGACCTCGAACCCTACGGGCTCGATCCCCCCGAAGCCGAATTCGTCGCGGGCCTCGGCACCAACGACCTCCTCGTCGTCCAGTTCGGCAAAAGCCCGACCAACGACCCCACCTCGGTCTACGCGCGGCGTCTGGCGCAGACCAACATTGTGCTCGTGCCCAAAGACCTGCTCGAATTCCTCCAGAGGCCCCACAGTTGGCTGCGAGACCGGCACCTGATGGGCTTCAATCCGGCCGCGGTTGAATCAATCGAGGTCATCGGCACGGAGAGTTTCGTCGTGCGCCATCAGACCAACGGCGCCTGGATCGCGGGCGACGCCACGCCAGTGGCCGTCGACACCGAATTGATGAAAGACTGGCTTGAGGCGATGACGCGCCTGGAAGGCAGCGTGGCGGCCGACGTGGTGACCGACCTGAAAACGCTTTACAACCTGAACCCGCCCGCCCGCCAGTTTCTTGTGCGCGCCGCCGTCACGAACGGCTCGGGCGCCGTCAGCAACCGAGTCGTGGCTGAGTTGGATCTGGGTGCCGTCCAGGACGAGAAGGTCTTTGCCCGCCGGCCGGATGAGGCTTCCGTTTACGCGCTGGACACGCGCGACGTGTCGCGCCTGCCTTACGAGCTCTGGCAATTGCGCGACCGGCGCGTGTGGCGATTCACCACGAACCAGGTCGCGCGGCTCACCGCCCAGTATCACGGCCAGTCCCGCACTCATCAACGCAGCCCGACGCACCAGTGGAGCCTTGCGGCCGGCTCGCAAGGCGTTCTCAACAATCCGCCCGCAATCGAGGAAACCGTCCACCTCCTCGGCGAACTCCGCGCCGACACCTGGGTCGCGCGCGGCGAGGACTACCGGCTTACCTATGGCTTCAAGGAGGACGCCGACCGCCTCATCCTCGAGCTGAAGAACGGCGACAAGCCGCAAACGCTCACGCTGGAGTTCGGCAGCCGCGCACCGAACAACGTCCCCTACGCGCTGGCCACCGTCGACGACCAGCCGCGTATCTTTGAAATCCCACCGCAACTGTACTTGCGCATCGTGACTTACTTTTTCTACCCGTTGGCTGGCGACGCGAAGTAGTTTGGCGCGAGGGCGGGCACCGTGAGTGACGACGCTCCAAAAACCGGAAACCCCAAACGGCCTCGCCGCCGCGGCTGGAGGATCTTCTTTTCGATCTTCAAATGGACCCGCGTGGCCCTGCTGCTCGCGCTGCTGAGCCTGATTGTCCTGGGCATTTACGTCAACCGTGCCGGCCTCCCCGAGTGGGCCCACCGCCGCCTCGTCGCGGAGCTGCGCGAAAAGGGCTGGGACGCCCAGTTCAGCCGGCTGCGCTTGCGCTGGTATCGGGGCATTGTGGCCGACCAACTGCAGCTCTCCCGGACGAACACCTATGCCGGCCCGCACTTGTTCGTGGACACGGCCGAATTCCGCCTGAACGGCAAGGCGCTCCGCTCGTTCGAAGTGCGCGCGGACTCGGTGTTCCTCTCCGGCGGCCGGCTCATCTGGCCGCTGCCGGGCACCAACTCGCCCAGACAGACCTTCGTGCTGAACAAGGTTCGCGGGGAGCTGCTCTTCAAGCCGGATGACCAGTGGGAATTGCGTTATCTGCAAGGCCAGTCCCTGGGCGCGCAGGTTCGCGTCCAAGGTGGCATCACCAACGCCTCGCTGATTCGCGACTGGAAGCTGCCGAAGATGAAGCCGCGGGAGCCGCGCGGACCTGAGCG
>DASTLJ010000148.1:0-3430 GCA_035715125.1 Verrucomicrobiia bacterium | reverse complement strand
TGTGCGCGTTCGTGGACCGGGGCGTGGGACGCGATTTTTCCGACGTGTATCAAATTCACCACCGCCTGGGCTGGTCGACAGGCGAACTTTGGAGGCTCTGGAAAACCAAAAACCCATCGCGCGAAGTTCGCGACGCGCAGGCCAAGGCCAAAGTGAAGTTCGAGGTGCTCCTCCGCAGCCGTCCGCTGGATTCGATCAAGGATGAGAATCAGCGCCGCGAGGCCGGTGCCGCGCGCCGCTGGTTTCAAGAGGAACTGCTTGCCTATGAACCCGGCCATTGACGCGACACTCTATCCCGATGCCGAGCCGCCGGCGGACCTGGCCGACGAGCGTATTGCGGCGGATTATCTGGTGCGCGTCTGCGGCGCGTATGATTTTGGCATCCCGCCGCGGCCGGAGGTCATCGCCACGTTGCGAGAGATGCGAGAGGTGTTTGACCGATTCCCCTTGACCGACTCGATGGCGTACCATGCGCTCCGCCGCTGGTTCGGTTGGCCCGAAGTGCCGCACGTCGGCAGGCCTTTCAATCCCGGAGTCGAGCACGATTTGCGCGAAGGCCGCGAGCCGGACGACACGCTCATTTAACAATTTGATTCACCATCCTCTCTGAACACCATGAAAACACCAATAGCCTTGACCGCTGCCCTAATGGCCTGCGGCCTTGCCCCCACGGGCGGCGCCGATTGGCCGGCCTGGGGCGGACACGACCTCGGCCGGAACATGTATGCCAAAGCGACCGGACTGCCCGACCATTTCGACGCTGGCAAGACCAAGTCCGGCAGCGACGAAATCGATCTGAAGACCACCAAGAACGTGAAGTGGGCCGTCAAGCTCGGCTCGCAGAGTTACGGCAACCCCACCGTCTACAAGGGCAAGGTCTTCGTCGGCACGAACAACGAGTCGCCGCGCGACCCGCGCCACGTTGGCGACCGCTCGATCCTCATGTGCTTCGACGAAAAGACCGGCGAGTTCCTCTGGCAACTCGTCGTGCCCAAGCTCAAGTCGGGCAAGGTCAACGATTGGGAATTGCTCGGCTTGTTCTCCGCTCCGGTGCATGACGGCAAATATCTCTACCTGGTCACAAGCCGTTGCGAAGTGCTTTGCCTCGACATCAACGGCATGGCCGACGGCAACGACGGCCCGTACAAGGACGAGGCCAAATACGTCGTGATGGACACCGGCAAGCCGCCGATCGAGCCGGGCCCGAAGGATGCGGACATCGTCTGGCGCTACGACATGATGGACGAATTGGGAGTGTTCCCGCACAACGCCTCGAACTGCAACATCCTCCTGCTCGGCGACCTGCTCTACGTTTGCACCTCCAACGGGCAGGACTGGACGCACGTCAATGTTCCCTCCCCCAATTCCCCCAGCCTCATCGCGCTCGACAAGAAGACCGGCAAGCTCGCCGGCGAAGACAATGTCCACATCGGCCCGCGCATTTTTCACGGCGAATGGTCGTCCCCCTCGGCCGGCCGCGTGAACGGCAAATGGCAGGTGTTCTTCGGCGGTGGCGACGGGGTCCTCTACGCCTTCAATCCCATACCGGAGAAAGGCAGCGGCAAGCCCAAGCCGAGGATTGGCGCTTCAACGAACTCGCCGGGCGGGGAGGATCTCGAAGAAACGGACATCAACTATCTGAAGGCCATTTGGTGGTACGACTGCGTACCACCAGAGTATAAGGAGAAGGACGGCAAACGCTTCAAATACCCCGACGCCGAAGGCCCGAGCGAGATCAACGCCACGCCGGTCTTTTACAAGGGCAGGGTCTATGTCGCCATTGGCCAGGACCCCGAGCACGGCGAAGGCGTCGGCCATCTCGTCTGCATCGACCCGACCAAGACCGGCGACGTGACGAAGTCCGCCACCGTCTGGGACTACAAGGGCATCAAGCGCAGCATCAGCACCGTGAGCATCGACCCCGCAAACGGCCTGCTGTTCATCGGTGACTTCTCCGGCTTCGTCCACTGCCTGGACGCCGACAGCGGCAAGGTCAACTGGATTCACGACATGAAGGCGCACATGTGGGGCAGCACATTGGCGGCCGACGGCAAGGTGTACGTCGGCGACGAGGACGGCGACTTCACGGTGCTTGCGTCGGGCCGGGAGAAAAAAGTCATCAGCGAGACGAGCCTCGGCTACCCGGTGTATGGCACACCCGTCGTGGCCAACGGCGTGATGTACGTGCTGAACCAGAGTTACCTCTACGCCTTTGCCGACCCGAACAAGACGGCGAAGGACGAGGCGCCCAAGGTGGAGGGCCAGTAAGCTCGACGACATCCTGAAACCCGATTAAGCCACCATGAGCACCCCCAGCGTCTCCCCCGACGCCATCAAGCAGGCGCAGGCCCAGCTCGACGCCCACCTGCGCCAAATCATCCACTGGCATTTCAGCCCCGAGACCGGCTGTCCGTATTGGCTCGACTGGGCGAAGAAGAACTTCGACCCGCGCAAGGAAATCAACTCCTTCGCCGACGTGCTCAAGTTCCCGCATTTCGCCGACGAATCGTTGCGCGACCTCCAGCCCGAAGTGTGGGTGCCGGCGCAATACAAGGGGAAGCCGTTCAATATTTTCGAGACGGGCGGCACCACCGGCATGCCCAAACAGCGCATCGGCTGGAACGACTATAAAACCGATTACGAGGAATTCTCGGGCAAGATCAGCGATGACCATTTTCCGCGCGGCGCCGCGTGGCTCATGGTTGGTCCCACCGGCCCGCGCCGTTTGCGCCTGGCCATCGAGCACCTGGCCAACTTTCGAGGCAGTTCCTGCTACTTCGTGGATCTCGATCCGCGTTTTGTGAAAAAGGTGATCGCCGAGAAAAAGTTTGATGTCGCCCGCGACTATATGAGCCACGTCGTGGAGCAGGGCGTGACCCTGCTGAAGCATCGTAAAATCGCCGGCTTGTTCACCACCCCCAAGCTCCTCGAAGCGCTGGCCGAGAAGGTGAATCTTTACGAGGCCGGCATCCGCGGCGTCTTCTGCGGCGGCACGTCGATGGCCGCGCAATACGTGCGCTTCATCGTCGAGGAGGTGCTCGAGGGCAAAATCGGGTTCTACCCAACCTACGGCAATACCCTCATGGGCCTGGCCGCCAGCGTTCCGCTGCGGCCGGAGGACAAGTTTTCCATCACCTACTACGCCCCTCAGCCCCGGGCCGTAATGCGCATCGTCGATCCAAAAAACACGAACACGACCAAGGCCTATGGCGAATGGGGTCGCGTCGAACTCACGACGCTCACGAAGGAATTCTTCATGCCGCGCTTCCTCGAACGCGACGAAGCCATCCGCCGCCCGCCGCGCGAACCTTACGCCTGGGACGGCGTGGCTGAAGTGCGTCCATTCGGTGCGATGGAGAAGAATATTGTGGAAGGCGTTTATTGATTATCACCGCGCCGCCGCCGGCGCATTCGTCGGAAACGACCAGAG
>DASTLJ010000147.1:0-8484 GCA_035715125.1 Verrucomicrobiia bacterium | reverse complement strand
CGAGATGATGCTGATTTTCAAGTTGGGCCGCCTCGACGTGCTGCCGGTCCACGACTACGGAGTAAAGAAGGGCTTTGCGAAAACTTATCGGAAGAAGGAGTTGCCCAAACCCGCCGAGTTGCTCGAACACGGCGAGCGCTGGCGACCGTTCCGCTCCGTGGCCTCGTGGTACTTGTGGCGGGCCTTGGACTTGGAGTGAACTGCCTTTTACGACGCGCGCGTGACCCAGTCGCGGGCCAGCCGTTCCAAATCGGCTTGGCCGTCGGTGTCGGCGCCGGGGCCGAAACAGCGGCGCTCGAGTTCGTGGATGGTCGTGGCGAGTTCCTCGCGGCGGTCGGCGGGAAAGCCCAGGCGCGGATCCTGTTCCATGCTGCGCAACAGGCTCAGGACGCTGAAGGGAGTGATATGCGCGGGAAGCGCATAAGCGGCGGCCCGCTCCTCGGCGCCGAGTTTTGACGGACGGAGGAGAAGGTACAAGCCCGCGCCGCATACGATGAAAAGAACGCCCGCCGAAACCCAGCCCCACGGACTCCTCGGCTCCAGCGGCAGGCCGGCCAGCGCGAGCGTCTCCTTCACGGCCACGAGGTCGGCCGGCTTGGCGCCGGCGAGGAACGCTCCGAACGCGAGTGCGAGAATCAACCGCGGGCAGATTCCGCCGGCGTCTTGCGAGCGTCGCATAAGTCGTCCTCAGATGAACCGTTAAGGCGCGCCGGAGTCGAACCCCGGCGCACAGCGATTGTTGCTGCTTCGTGAAGTGTATCGGCCTGCAGGAAAAACGGAAGGAGCAATACCACGGGTTACGAGCAGCGTGTGCATGACAGAAATTTTCAGACCTGCCAGGGGTTCGGTTTTCAGGTGCGACTCCGGGTACTCTGCTTCGTTGTCTTCGTTTCCTTCTGTGCATTATTTCAGACCGGCGGCGCAGGATGCGGAAATCAACAGAGCAAACGAAGGAAACGAAGAAGGCGCGCTCCTTTGATTGCGGCTTCGCCGCGTTGCGAGAACTGCAAGTTAACGCGCAAGCATGGAAAGCCGGGCGCGCTTGCGCAGCTTGAGGAGCGCGGCGGCCTCAATCTGCTGGACGCGCTGGCGCACGACGCCGAGGCATTGGCCGACTTGTTCGAGGGATTGCCCGCCGCCATGGTCCAGGCCAAAGCGCAGTTGGAGGATCTGCCGCTCGCGCGGCTCCAGCGTGCCGAGCAGGGACTCCAGGTAAAGGCGGTCGCTCTTGCTCGCCAACGCCTCGTCAGGCGGGTCGTTCTCCGGGTCCGCCAACGCTTCGGCCAGCGTGGGGGCGTCGGTCTCCGCATCGCTCCCTGGCATGGCGGGGGCGTCGAGAGGGAGGTAAATCTGGCTGGCATGGCCGCGCAGGCGATGGATGACGAAGTGGACGAGTTCAACGTCTTCGGCCAGTTCGGCGTCAGTCGGGGCGCGACCCAGTTCGGCCTGGAGGCGGGCTTCGGCCTGCCGGACGCGGGCGGCGCACTCGACGAGTCCCAAGGGCAGGCGCACGAGGCGCGATTGGTTGCTGAGTGCGCGGCGGATGCGCTGCTTGATCCAGGCGGCGGCGTAAGGGGCCAGGCGCGCGCCGAGGTCCGGGTTGAACAGTTCCACGGCGCGCATCAGGCCCAGATTGCCTTCGCTGATGAGGTCAGCGACGGCCAAACCGAAACCCTGGTATTCGAATGCGATGCGCACGACCAGCCGGAGATTGGCCAGCACGAGCCGTTCGCGGGCCGCCGGGTCGCCTCGATGAGCGCGACGGCCGAGTTGAAGTTCCTCCTCGGGGTCGAGCAGCGGCGTGTTGAGGGCATCCCGGGAATAGAGGCGGAGGAGGAAGTCCTCATCACTGGAGGCCGGCGGCGGCGCAGCCTGCCCGCGAGGCGGACGGGCCTTGCCGGCCCGGATGGCCACGGGCGCGACGGCTTCAACCGAAGTCACTCGCGCCCCTGCGGCCCGCCGCCGGCCCTTTGGTGCGAGGCCCGCCGCGGTGGCGCGACGGGCCGGTGCGGAAAGCGGGGAGGGAGCCAATCGGACGCCGCGCGCCCGTCCCCGCCCTGCGGGGGCGGACCTCGCCAGCAGTTCAATGTCGGCAATCATGAGCGGTCCGAGAGATTCGCTTCATTCAGGAAATGAGGATTCCACGGCACGGAGTAACAGGAATTATTTTGAACCCGCGCGCCTTGGAGATTGGGCAGCGAGCCCGCCCGTGTCATACTCGACCCGCGATGCCCGACGGGAACGACGCGATTCCACCGAGCCGCGAGCCGGCTCTGTTCGTGACGACGCACTGGAGCGTCGTGCTGGCGGCCGGCCTGGACGAATCGGCCGTTGCGCGCAACGCCCTCGAGCTGCTCTGCCGCACCTACTGGTATCCGCTCTACGTCTACACGCGGCGCCGCGGCTACGACGTGGAGGAGGCCAAGGACCTCACTCAGGAATTCTTCGCCCGGCTCATCGAGAAGAATTTTCTGGGCGACGTCGTGCAGGGCCGCGGGCGCTTCCGCTACTTCCTGCTGGCGGCCCTCAAGCATTTCCTGGCCGACGAATGGGACAAGGCGACGGCCCAAAAACGGGGCGGCGGATGGACCTTCGTATCGCTGGACGCGCAGGATCCCGAGGCTCGTTATCACCTCGAACCGCGCGATGAGGAAACGCCCGAGCGGGCGTTCCAGCGGCGCTGGGCGTGGACGCTGCTGGAGCTGGCCGTCAGCCGGCTGCGGGAGGAATTGCGTCTCGCCGGCAAGGAGGCCATGTTCGAGGAGTTGAAGGTCTTCATCACGGGCGACCGGCCGGACATCACCTACGCCCAGGCCGCCAGTCGTCTGGGCATGTCCGAAGCCGCGGCCAAGATGACCGTCACCCGCATGCGCCAGCGCTATCGGGCGCTGCTCCGGGCGGAGATTGCGAGCACCGTCGATGACCCCGCCGAGATCGACGCGGAATTGCGCGAGCTGGCTAGTGTGTTGCGGAGTTAAACGCGGACTGGCTCCATCGCCGCCCTTGGAGACACGAGCCGGCCGGTCCCTTCGCAATGCTACTCCAGTCAAACGTCACAAGCGGGCGAATTCGCTGGCCGTGGTTGTGACAGTTAGCAGAGAATTTTGACCACGGATGACACGGATACCACAGATAAGTTTTCGTTCTTCATCCGTGCCATCCGCGAAATCCGTGGTCAAAAATCCTTGAAAGAAACGGCTGCCGGCGGCGTGATCCGCCAAGCGCTGGTTTCCGGATTCATGCTTTGGGCTTGCCAATGAACAGTCCGCGTTTAGGGTGACAACGTGGCGGCAGGAACCGCGTGCGCGAAGCTGCGATGCTGTGGGTTGGGTTGATGTCAGGCGATCCGGTGTATGGAATTTCTATTCTTTCTGGCAGTCGTGGGTGTAGTCGTGCTGATTGTGTCGGCAGCGCTGACCCGGGTGCGGAGCAAGGGTCCAGATGCGGGCACGGAGGGCTTTTGGCACAGCACCACCAACCCTGGATCTTCGGCGCCGTTCGACCCGCACGGGACGGGTTCCGGACTGCCGCACCACAATCCAGCGTCGCCACATCACGACGGTGGATTCAACAACAGCACCAATGCGCCATCGTTTGATGGCGGTCATGTTGGCGGCGGCGATCTTGGCGGAGGCGGCTTTGGAGGCGGTGGCGATTGTGGCGGAGGAGGGGGATGCGGCGGGGACGGAGGAGGAGAGTGTGGATGAGATCTCCAAAATCCCTCAAACGTAATGGGGCAATTCGACAGAGTGTCGAATATGAGAACCGACCCCTTCACTGGGCGACGAAACCTTCCGGCAGGAACTGCTGGCCCAAGCGCACGCGCGCCATGGAGAGCACCACTATGGCGGCCAGCGCCGGGAAACGGCGGAGCAGAAAGCCGGGCGAATCGTGGCTGAGGAACTGGACGCACGGGGCTGGTCCGAGGCGGAACTGGTGCGGCGACCCAAAGGCGACGTGGAGAAAGTCGGGATGGCTCAACGACTGCGCCGCGAGACGAGCGTCACGCTCAAGTGGATCGCGGCCCGGCTGCGAATGGGCAGTTGGAGCCATGTCTCCAACCTCGTGTCCGCCGCAAGGAAGGAGGAGTGCAAAAAGTGAGGACTGACCCCTTTATGCACAATTCGGCCCAGTACGTACAAATTTTGGGCCATTCAGCAATCCCTCTGGCGGTGGTGATGTACGGACTGGCGCAGTGCACCTTTATATTTACGGGGGTAGATAATGAAACACTTGATCCTATGTGTCGGCTTGGTGACGTACATTTGTGCTCTGGGATGTCGCATGCTCCCTCAAGCGTCTGGATTGCGATTCTCGACCCAAATGGCACCAATTTCCGAATATGACCGATATCAGTTACAGGGAATGCAGACTGGCGCGGGCAGCTTCGCGTTCGCTGCACCATATCTCCTGTTCTCAGATGCCAGAGGTCGAGAATTCGGCCATTACGTCGAATCGCTAAGGTTCGTAACCCCAGGGGAGACCCAGTTATTCGTCGTCGTTTGCACTAGTCACCCCTTCGCTGTGCCGACCAATATCGTGTCATTGAATCGATCTGAATATAGGGCAGACTGGGTAGAGAATGGGACACCAATTGGTAGTGTTCTGATTGATGCGAAAAAGAAGGTTGTGTTAAGAATCGAGAATAAGGAGAAATAGGGCGCAAAAACCATCGGTGTACAGATGCGGACTGCAATGAGGGCGTGAAAGCGGAACGTTGGTACGGAAGCTCCCGAGAATGGTTCCTGCATACTCAGAACCGACACGGTGGGTCGCGTGGTTACCCCACCGTGTCATTTTGCGGGTGAAAACCAGCCACTAATTTGCGGGTCAAAATCACCCACCCGTGAGGCGTTGGTTTGTAAGCGTCACGCGACGGACAGGGTGGTAGACGTCGGCGCTCACGAGAATGGACCCACCTGTGCTCACGAGAAGTGACCCACTCCTCCGCTGAAGGGTGGATGGTTTTCATTTCCAAGTAGGAATGCTTTGGTTCCGAGCAGGGAGATTCCGAGCAGGCCAGTTGGAGGAGAAAGGCTGGAAAGGATCAGCGGCCGCGCTGACGGAGGAGGTCGTTCCAGTCTTTGGCGTTGGGACGCAGTCGGCGGATGGAGGGATGAAGATCACGCATTCGCTGGGCCATGGTGTCGCCGGTGGTATCGGCGTCAAAGCCGCAGTAGATGGCCAGGCCTTGTTCGAGAAGCAATCTTAACCACCGGGGATCGGGCCGGGCTCCAGAGGTGGAGAGGCAACGATAGGCGGGATGAAGGGCGTGGCAACTGATGGCGTCGATGGCCGATTCGCACAGGACGATGGCCTGGCATGGAGTTGAGGGAAGGGAGAAGAACCCGTGATCTTTGCGGGAGCCCGGAGCCATGCCGCGCCAGGCAACCGTCGTGGCGCCGCGCAACTCGGCCCCGACCGGGGTTGCGTTGGGGTCGGTGAGCAGGAACACCGCGTTGGCCCGAACATCGGCGTAAATGATTCCGGAGTCAACGAGCGGCGTGAGCAACGCCCTGGGGAGTTTTCGTTCGTCGACCAGGTAACGTTCGACCCGTGGCCAGTTCTGCGCCGCCGACGCGGGAAGCGTCAACGCCTGGGTTCTGGACAGGGACGAGGGCTGGGCAGGAACGAGGCCGGCAAAATGACGTTCCAACCATTCGAGCGCCTCGCCAAAGCCGAACTGCCTGACGTGCATCACCAAATCGATGGCGCCGCCGCCGCCGATGCCGTGGTTCCAGTTCATGAACTTGGGCCCGGTCACCGACAGGATCCCCTGATCGGTGTGCCACTTGGCCGAGTCGTGGGGATCGGGTGTGGCGCCCAGCTCTTCGAGAACCACGAGCAGAGGCACCGCGCGCAGCCGGTCGGCTCGGGCGCGCCAGTTCACGGCTCGGCGGCCATCCTGGTGCGCAAGGTGACGCATTCCTTCATGTTAAAGACGTGGCTGGATTCGGTGAGCCGATCGATCAAGGCGGCGGCCAGGTGGGGATTCTTCAGGAACGAGGCCCACTCGCTAAAGCCCAGGTTGGAGGTGATGAGGGTGGAGCGATGCTTGTGACGTTTTTGCAGGAGAGTGAAGAAGAGCCCGACCTGCGCGGGTTCGGCCTCGACGTAGCCGATCTCATCGATCTGGAGCAGGTCGTATTGGAGGTAGCGGCGGATGACCCGTCCCTGGGAACGGTCGGCCTGGGCGCGGTGCAGTTCATGAAGCAAATCGGCGAAGAGAACGTAACGGCCGCGAGCGCCTTGATGAATGGCCTGGGTCAGGAAGCTGGTGGCCAGACCGGTCTTGCCGCAGCCGGTGCCGCCCATCCAGATGATGTTCTGTTTGTCCGCCAGAAAGGCCATCGAGTCGTAGAGGGCCATGAACGGGTCGGTCCCGCATATTCGCATATTTCCCTCATCGGGCTAGAAAGGGGTCCTCACTTTTTGCACTCGCAGTTGACACACCAAGCTTCATCCGCCAATTACTCACTGGCCGGCTGGTTGACGACGCCACAGGAGCAACTTTTTTCCTGAAGTTGCTCCTGTTGGACCGCCGTTGTCCTACCCCTTGTGAGAGAATGGCCGCACGATGAATCGAGTCGTGAACGTTTTGAACGCGCCAGCTGGCCGCGGGCTCAGAGCCAGTACGGCGCCGCGGGGCTTTTGGAGCGGGCTGGCGGCCCGGCCGAGCTTCGCGGTGACATGGACGCCAAACGCATCGAAACCTGGGAAGGGAACAGACTGTGGGTGCGTCCAATGGCGATGCCTGTGCGACCCGGTGAGGGGCGTTCGGACCGGCAGGTCGCTCCGACCGCCAATGTCGGCTCTTCCCGGCTATCCCCGGCTATTCCCCGCAAATCAAGCTGGCTTCTTCGCTGCGTCAGCACCGGAGCGTGTTTTGTAAGTGCTTGATAATCAACGATCTGATTTTGCGAAGCCTTGGGCGTCTTCTGCCCCCTTTTCTTTCCAGAATCGCGCGAACTGGCGGGCGTGTTGCGGAGTTGACCGCCGCTCAAAGGCAGAGCAGGAAGGCGACGAGGTCGTCCTTCTCCTTCTGGGTGAGCTTGAGTTCGAGGATGACGTTGAAGAACTCGACGGCGTCGTGGAGCGTGGGGCAGCGGCCGTCGTGGAGGTAAGGCGGGGAGTCCTTGATGCCGCGCAGGGGGAAGGTCTTGATCGGGCCTTCGGGCCGGCCGGCGTAGAAGCGCTCGACGAGCAGGTCGTGCATGTAATCATCCGTGAAGGCGGGGCCGTGGTGGCACTGGACGCATTGGGCCTTGCCGTGGAAAAGGGCTTCGCCGCGCAGCTCCGCGTCGCTGGCCTTGCTCTTCATGAGCCTGCTCATGGGGCCCAGCTTCGGCGCGGGCGCGAAATCGAGGATGGAATTGAAGTCGCCCATGCGGTTGCTGATTTGCTTTTGCACTCCGCGCGGGCCGATGTTCTGCATCAGGCCGGGATCGCCATCGAAGTACTCCTCGACTTCGGCGAAGTGGTCCATGCTGCGGATGGAGCGCTTGGAGGAAAGCTGCATGAGGTTGTAATTGCCGCGCATCGTCGGCGTATCGACCCGCAGGCGGGCGAGGTTCGGACGGGAGTCGGGCGCCAGTTCGATGGCGCCGCTGGTGTGGCCGTTGACGTGGCACGAGAAGCAGGACACGCCGGCGCTGGGCTCCTTGGTGATGCGGTGGGTCGTGTGATTGAACCACGTCGTGGGCGAGGGGCGAAGCAGTTCCTTCAGCCCCTCCATCTGCTCGGCGGTCAGCAGGCCGTCGAACATGTCGAAGAAGTTTCCGAAGGTGATCTCGCGTCCACCGCTCACGTCGCCCAGTTCCTTGTGCGTGGTGAGAAACATCGGCGGCGGGAATTCGGGCAGGTACGCGTCCGGGATGTCCAGGTCCACGTCAATGCGCTCGTGCTCGGGGTGTGCCTTGGTCCACGACGCCGGAAAGAGCATGTGCGCGGTGGTGTGCAGTGGGTGGGCCAGGGGCTTGTACGGAAAGAGGTCGCGACGCTTGACCTCCTCGGGCGGCAACTTCGCGAGCGCGTCCCAGTCCGCGATGCCTTTGGGCAGGCGCGCGATTGGCCCGGCCATCACCGGTTTGCGCCCGCCGGACATGACGATCCCGGGGATGGCCTTGCCGGAGAAGTCGTATCGGGAATTCATGTACTGGCGGACTTCCTCCATGAGCTTGGGCTTGCGTTCCAGATTGTGGGCCAGCCATTGCTCCCAGGGCATCGGCAACGAGGCGGTGCCAAACGACGACCCACCACGCCCGCCGTAGCGCCATAGGTCGAATGGCGAGCGGTCGCCCTTCTTCGAGTCGGGGTACGGCTGAAGTTTGCTGATGTGGCTGTCGCCCAGGCCGTAATCCCAGTTCGTCAGCGGCGGGGTCCAGGCGCCGGGACTCTGACGGAGGTGCATGTCGCCGGAACCACCGGCCGGCTTATAGTCCTTGGGTTTCTCCTGCGAGTGGAGCGCCGGGACGAACAGTGCCA
>DASTLJ010000146.1:0-10290 GCA_035715125.1 Verrucomicrobiia bacterium | reverse complement strand
GCTTGACTGCTGGCTTTGGCGAAAAAGGATTTCGACATCGCCAACTCTTGCGCGGTCGGAGGGCGACCCATCGCGAGCCGGAATGCAAAGTCAATTTGCCGGTCGGGCTTCGTCGTCGTTCGCGCAACCCGTTCGGCGGTGGCGCGGGCGGCGGTCATGACTTCCTCCGAGTTGAGCAACGTGAGCGACTGAGGCGCAGTCGTGCTGCGTCCGCGCTCGGGACAGGTGAGGTTATTGTCCGGCGCGTCGAAGGCCTCGAGGAAGGGAAAGCGCAGGTTGCGCCGCGCAAAGATGTAAATGCTGCGACGCGTGTGGTCGGCCGGGTCGGGGCTCGCCGTCCAGTTCTTTGAGGTCTTTGTGATATCGGCGGGCACAGGCGGCGAGACGCTCGGGCCGTACATCGCGGGGTTCAGCCGGCCGCTGATAGCCAGCAGGCTGTCGCGGATCGCCTCGCCTTCGAGGCGGACGCGATTCTGTCGCGAGAAAAGTTTGTTGTCAGGATCGCGCGCCAGCGCGTCGCGAGATGCTTCGCACGACTGCTGATAGGTAGCAGAATTGAGGATGAGGCGGTGGATGTGTTTCAAACTCCAGCGTTGAACCGTTGAACCGTTGAATCGTTGAATCGTTGAATCGTTAAATGCGTTGCTGGCGGCAGTGCGTTTTCCCGGTTCAACGCTTGAACGCTTCAACGCTTCAACGGGTTCCACCAATTCGGCCGCCAGCCAGTCGAGCAACTCGGGATGCGTCGGCCGGGCGCCGCGCGTGCCGAAGTCGCTCGGTGTGGCGACGAGTCCCCGCCCGAAGTGATGCTGCCAAAGCCGGTTCACCATCACGCGGGCGGTGAGCGGATTATCCGGACTGACGAGCCAATCGGCGAGCGCGGTTCGGCTTGCGCCGATTTCGGATTTCGGATTTCGGATTTCGGATTTCGTATCGTGAGCCTCCTCACGTCGGCTGCTACGGAGGATGGCGGGGAACCCCGCCTGCACTTCCTCCCCGGGCTGGCTGTAATCGCCGCGATGAAGGACGAACACTTTCGGCGACGCGCCGTTCGTGTTCGCGAGCGACATCGTGACGGCCAGCGGGGGAGGCTTGGGGATCTTCTTCAACTCTTCGAGAAGGCGCTTGCGGCGGGACTTCTGCTCGCCGGACATCGCCTTGACCAGTTCCGCTTCGGAAATCTTCAACATGCCCGCGGTTTCCTGCACCGTGTTCTCCTGCTCGACGGTGCGTTTGTCCTTCGGCGTCTTGTGCGCGAGCTGGGCGTCCTCGGAAAGCCCGGCGAGCTTTTCGGCGAGGAGCTGATCGCGAAACGGCGCTTCAAGTTCGTCAATCTGCTTCTGCTGTGACGCGGTGAGCGAAAGATATCGCGCGGTTTCGGCTTCGTAGGCGGCGCGTTCGGCGGCGGTGGGAATCAGCCGCTCGCGCTCGAAGAGGGCCGGCGCAAAAAACGCCTGCATGCTGAAGTAATCGCTCTGCGTCAATGGCTCGTGCTTGTGGTTGTGGCAGCGCGCGCAGCCGAACGTCAGCCCGAGGAACACGCTGGCCGTGGTGTCGGTCATGTCGTTGAGCGTGTTGAAGCGGCGCTGGACCTGGTCGGCGGAATCGACCATGTCCGGTCCGAGCAGATGGAAGGCGGTCGCGGTGCGCGCCTCCGGCGACTCCGGCCACAGCTCATCGCCGGCGATCTGTTCGCGCACGAAGCGGTCGAACGGCTTGTCGTCGTTGAACGACTTGATGACGTAATCGCGATAACGCCACGAATGAGGCCGCGCCGCGTCGTGCTCGAACCCATCACTCTCCGCGTAACGGGCGAGATCGAGCCAGTGCCGCGCCCAGCGCTCCCCGTAGCGCGGCGAGGCGAGCAGACGGTCGATGAGCTTCGCGCGGGCGTCCGGCGCCGTGTCCCTCACGAACGCGTCGATTTCCTCCGGCGTCGGCGGCAGGCCGGTGAGCCCGAACGTGACGCGGCGCATGAATTGCTCGCGACTTGCCGGCGGGGCGGGCTCGAGCTTGTTCGCCTCGAGGGCGGAGAGAATGAATCGATCGACCGGATTGGCCGCCCATTCGGCCTTCCGGACCGCCGGCGGCTCGACGCGGCGCACGGGTTGAAACGCCCAGTGGTCCTGAGGGTCGGCGGCATTGCTCCACGCCAGGCCTCCGGCGAACCACACGGTCGCTGTGAGGATTCGTTTCACGGGCTACACGAGTTGATCAGCTTCCATAGACGCAGACGGCGGAGGCCAGGATATGCTCGCGGGCAAAGCGGTTAGGCGACTGCTCCAAGGACTGGCGCAGGACAAAATCCACAGGCGCGCCGACCAACTCTTCGGCTTCGCCCGCCATCTCGAGGACGTCGGCGGTGGACACGGGTCTCGACTCGTCGAAGGTGACCAGCATGTCCACATCACTGCCGGCCGCGGTCAGACCGCGAGCGGAGGAGCCGAAAATATCCAAACGGCGGATCCCGTACCTTTGGCAAAAAGCACTAAGCAGCGTCCGCAATTCTGCGAGAGACGGCGGTTTTGAGTCTCGCAACATCCCGGCAGGTTAATGGCGCGCCTCCGCAATTTCAAGACGGATGCCGATCCCCATGGATGATGCCACCGTCAGATCGTGAACGGTCTTTGACGTTGGCTAAGGAGTGTCCAGAGATTTCGCCGAAGTCACTCGATCGCCATCGATTCCGAAGCGGTAAACCGCCTCGGCTTCGCGGTCCTTGAACGCCTTGAACACCGCCGGCACGTCGCGCTTCTGCAACTCCAGCTCCCGAACGCCGGCTTCCTGGCAACTCAGCACTTTCGCGAAGCCCTTGTAAACGCGCGGCGCGCCGATGACTCGCGACCAACCTCCAGGCAGCAGGCCCGGGACCGGCCCGCGCAAACCGCGGCGTTCGAGAACGAGGAAACTATAGGGAATGCTGCGCAGATCGATGCCGGCGCGCTGGGCGAAGCGGACCCAATTCGCGTCTGCCATGATTCCGGACGGCGGCGCGGCAAAGCGGTGGCACCAATGGCGGCCGTTTTCCGGCGCGAGCAGCCCGCAGGCGGCCTGGTGTGTACAGGGCGCGACGACGAGGAAGTGTTCTCGCAGCGACTCGTGCACCGCGATGAGCGCGCGGCTGTCCGCGAACGTGCCTGGCTCGACCCACAGCACGGCTTGCGCGCGGTCGATCACCTGACGGAGAGCCCGGCCGCCAGCTTCGTCCAATTCATTCAGGACGTGGCTGATGACCAGCACGCCAATCTGCTCCGCGCGCGCGAGCCAGGCGGACTCGACCGGCTCGATGCGCAAGGAAGGAAAACGCCTCCGCGAAGTCTGCGCCGCGAAGTCCATCGCCAGTGGCGACTGATCGAACAGGCGCAGCGACTCGAAGCTTTCAGCTCCTAAGGCGTCGAGAACGCACCGGCTGGCAACGCCGCTGCCGCAGCCCCAGTCCAGAAGTGGCGCCGCGGGAGGGAGCCAGCCGCGGCATTGGAGCTCGCGCAGGACCGCATCCCACTTCCAGCCGATGCGCTGGGCGTAGGTGAAATCATAATTCGCCAGGTCGCCCATCGATTGCCAGTAGGCGGCGCCTGTCGGCCGTCCGGCGAGAAAGGTCTCGCGCAAACGGTCCAACGCTGCCCAGTCCAGAGTTTCCCATGTCAGAGGCGCAGCCATGCTTGGCCGGCATTCTTGTCCCGCGCGCCGCCTCCTGGCCAGTGGAGAAAGCTCGAAGCTGGGGCGTATCTCTCTTTATTGCGGGGCAGCGGTAAGGCACTGCGACAAAGAGTGACGCTCCGGACGACTGGAGGGCGGAAGTACAAGCTTGATCCAATTGTCACCAGATGCATTCTACTTCATGTAAGCCCAGTATGGCTGACAGATGTGCACCCCTATCAATGGAACCTGCCTTTTTTGGCTGACTTAAGTTAGCCCACATCGCACTCATGAAGAGACTGCCTCGTGCCGTTAGCATCGCAGCTCAAGTCATTGGCGTACTTGGAGTCATCGTCATGGCTTACGGAGCCTTCAGGTTCGTCACCAGGCCACGCGGTGAGGGTGAGGGTGATGATGCGGCGATAAGCCGTGCGATGCACGCTGTCGGTGCGTTCGCTATCGGCGGCGCCATGACATTCGCCGCCTGCATTTGCGTTTACGTCGAGAGGCTGAAAGCAACGCAGCACGACGATGCCGCCTAACCGCGCGCTGCAGCACCTAACCTGGCCATCGCCGCCCGCGATTTCAGCCCTCCGATTTCAGATTGACCGGCGCGGCGGCGCTCTTAATCTCGCACCCATGTCCCGTTCCTTCCTTGCTTCAATGGCGGTCGCCGGGGCCCTCGTTGTCACCGTTTCCGCCGCGGACAACAGCGGCGTCAAGATCACCGAGCAGCCGGACAAGTTGCGAATCGAAATCAACGGCGAGCATTTCACCGACTACTGTTTCCAGGGCGCGCCGCACGTTTACTTCTATCCGCTGCTTGGTCCCGGCGGCGCGAAGATGACGCGGAATTGGCCGATGGAGGACATCACTGGCGAGGAGCACGACCATCCTCATCACCGTTCGCTTTGGTACAGCCACGGCGCGGTCAACGGCGTCGATTTCTGGTCCGAGTCCGCGAAGTCGGGCCGGATCGTCCACGACAAATTCCTCGAAGTAAAAAGCGGTGCGGACTCCGGCGTCATCCGCTCGACGTGCAAGTGGATTGCCCCGGGCGGCGAGACGACCATGACCGACGAACGCGTCTTCCGCGTCTACGCCCGGCCGGGCAGCGAGCGGCTGTTCGACTTCGAGGTCACGCTCAAGGCCGGCGAGCGCGACATCGTCCTCGGTGACACGAAGGAAGGCACGATGGCCGTGCGCTTGAACGAATCCATGCGCGGGATGTTGCCGAAGAAACCTGGCGAGAAGAAAACGCCCGTCGGCAAGGGCCGCATCGCGATGAGCACCGGGGCGCAGAGCAACGGCGAGGGCGACGACAGAGCCTGGGGCAAGCGGGCCGAGTGGTGCGATTACTCCGGCCCCGTGGACGGCAAAACGGTCGGCATCGCCATTTTCGATCACCCCTCGAACCCAAAACATCCGACCTGGTGGCACGTGCGCGAGTACGGCCTGTTCGCCGCGAATCCGTTCGGGGTGCACGAGTTCGAGAAGCAGCCGCCCGGCGCCGGCAACCTCACCATCGAGGCGAAGAAATCCGTCACGTTCAAGTACCGCTTCCTCATCCACGAAGGAGACGAGAAGCAGGCGAAGGTGGCGGAGCGATACAAGGAGTACTCCGAAGCCAAGTGACAAAGTGAAATTGCATTTTTCAATTTTCAATCTTCAATGGGCCTTCCTATGAACAAACTCACCCGCCGTTCCTTCCTCACCCGTTCCGCCCTCGCGACCGCCACCGTCTCCTGGTCCGCCCGCTCGTGGGCGCAGGTCCAGAGCGCCAATGACGACGTGCGCGTCGCGGTCGTGGGCTTCAACGGCCGGGGCAAGGACCACCTCAGCGGCTTGTCCAAGGTCAAAGGCTGCCGCATCGCCGGGTTGTGCGACGTCGACGACGCCATTCTCAAAAAGGAAAAGCAGAACCAGGAGGAGAAGGGGGGCACTGTCGAGGTCTTTACCGACATTCGAAAACTTCTCGAAAGCAAAAGCGTGGACGTCGTCTCCATCGCCACGCCCAACCATTGGCACTCCCTCGCCGCCATCTGGGCGGTGCAGGCCGGCAAGGATGTCTACGTCGAGAAGCCCGTTTCGCACAACGTCTGGGAAGGCCGCCAACTGGTTGCAGCGGCCCGCAAGCACAACAGAATCGTCCAGGCCGGCACGCAAAGCCGCTCCAGCCAGGCCATCAAGGAAGCCATCGAATGGGTCAACGGCGGCGACCTCGGCAAGATCACCGTCGTCCGCAGCCTCTGCTACAAACCCCGCACCAGCATCGGCAAGGTAAGCGGTCCGCAGCCCGTTCCTGCGGGGGTGGATTACGACCTGTGGTGCGGCCCGGCGCCGATGGACCCGATTCGCCGGAAGCGCTTCCACTACGACTGGCATTGGATTTGGAATTACGGCAATGGCGACCTCGGCAATCAGGGCATCCACCAGATGGACATCGGCCGGTGGTTCCTCGGCGCGAATGAGCTGTCGCCCCGCGTCCTGAGCCTGGGCGGACGCTTCGGTTACGAGGACGACGGCGAGACCGCCAACACCCAGATCGTCTATCACGACTACGCCAGGGCCCCCTTCATTTTTGAAGTGCGCGGCCTGCCCCGGAGCAAGGAACAGATCAAGAACGGCGGCTGGGGCGCCCCTGACATGGACAAATTCCCCAAGGAACGAGGCGCCAGCGTGGCGGTAATCGTCCATTGCGAAGGCGGCCACGTGCTGGTGCCCAACTACTCCAGCGCCACCGCTTACGACAAGGACGGGATGGAAATCCAAAAGTGGTCCGGCGCGGCAGATCACTACGAGAACTTTATCAAGGCCGTTCACAGCCGCAAATATGCCGACCTCAACGCCGACATCCTCGAAGGCCACTTGAGCAGCGCGCTCTGCCACACCGGCAACATCTCCTACCGGCTCGGCAAGCTGACATCACAGGAGGAAATTGAAGCCTCGATCAAAAAGTCTCCCGTCCTGCTCGAAGCCTTCGGGCGCATGGCTGAACATCTCAAGCTCAACGAAGTCGATCTGGCGGCGACACGAGCCCGCCTCGGCGTGGCGCTGACGATGGACCCCAGGAGCGAACGCTTCGTCGGCAACGACAAGGCCAACGCGATGCTCACCCGCGATTACCGCAAGCCCTACGTCGTTCCGGAAATAGTCTGAGCTACATTTGTTCGAGCACCTCGATGCCGAGCACTTCGAGGCCTTGCTTCAGCACGCGCCCGCTGAGATCGCAGAGCACGAGGCGCGTGGCGCGTTGGGCGCCTTCGGCTTTCAGCACCGGGCAGGCTTCGTAGAATCGGGCGAAGTGGCCGGCCAGTTCATAAAGGTAATTGCAAAGAAAATTCGGCCGCCATTCCTCCGCCACGGCTTCCAGCACCAATCCGAAGTTGAGCAACTGCTTGGCGAGGACGATTTCCTCCGGCGCGGCGAGCGCGAGCATGGCGCCTTCGTAGCCGCCGACGTGAGGAGGCGGAACGGGCGGAACGGCGGCTGGCAGTGAAGTGTCCGCCTCCTCACGTCGGCGGCTACTGTCGCCTGCTTTGCGAAAGATGCTCCTTACCCGCGCGTAAGCATATTGGAGGTATGGCGCCGTGTTACCGCTCAAGGCCAGCATCTTGTCCCAATTGAAGGTGTAGTCGCTCTGCCGATTTGGCAGCAGGTCGGCGTACTTGACCGCGCCGAGACCGACGACTCGAGCGATCTCGGGCCATAACCGCTCAGGAACCCTATCCGCTTCGGAACGTTCAAGCTGCTTGGCTTTCACCACGGCCAGCGCCCGTTCCTGCGCTTCGTCGAGCAACTCGGCCAGTTTCACGGTGTCGCCCGAGCGCGTTTTGAACGGCCGGCCGTCTTCGCCCAGGATGCTGCCGAACCAGACGTGCGACAGCTTCACCCGCGCGGCGGGCTGCCAGCGGCGGAACGTGGCGAACAACTGCCGGAAGTGAAGCTGCTGCCGACCGTCGGTGACGTAGAGGATTTCGTCCGGGTGCCACGTTTCGAGGCGGTAGGCTAGGGTCGCCAGATCCGTCGTGGCGTAGTTGAACGCGCCGTCGCTCTTTTGGATGAGTTGCGGGTTGGCTATCCACTGACCCTCGCGCTGAACCAGGAACGGATCGTCCTTGGGCGGCGCCGAGCCGTCCGAGAAAACGCACACCGCGCCGTCGCTTTCCGTCGCGATGCCCTTGGCCCGGAGGTCGTCCACCACGGCTTGCAGGCGCGGATTGTAGAAGCTCTCGCCCAGCGTGTGGTCGAACTGGACCCCGAGTCGCGAGTATAGCTTGTCGAACTGCGCCAGCGAAAGCCGCTGCATCTCGCGCCAGATGGCGAGGCTGTCGGCATCGCCGGATTGAAGCTTCACGAGTTCGGCGCGGGCGGCTTCGAGCGCCGCGGGGTTCGCCTGGCAATCGGCGGCAACCTTCTTGTAGAGCCGCTCCATCTCGGCGAACGGGTCGGCGTCGAGCGCGGCGCGGTTCAGATGCTGTTTCCAGCCGGCGAGCAACATGCCGAATTGCGTGCCCCAATCCCCGATGTGGTTGTCGGTGACGACGCGGTGGCCGAGCAGCCGGAGCAGGCGCGCCAGGCAATCGCCGAGCACGGTCGAGCGAATGTGACCGACGTGCATCGGCTTGGCGACATTGGGCGAGCTGAAATCGATGACGAAGGTGCGCGGCGGCGCGGCCTTTTGGAAAAAGAGATGTTCACCGCGGGCCGCGCCGGTCAGCGCCTGCGCAATGGCCTCAGGCTTGAGCCGGAAGTTGAGGAAGCCAGCCCCGGCGATTTCGACTTTTTCACACATCTCGGCCACGTCGAGCTTGGCGAGCACGTCCGTCGCGAGCTGGCGCGGGTTCAACCGGCGCGCCTTGGCCAGCGCCATTAGGGAATTGGACTGGTAATCGCCGAACTTGGGATCGGGGCAGGGGCGCACTTGCACGGCCGCGGCGTCCGCGTCCGGCAGGACAGCGGCGACGGCGGCGCGGAGACGGCGTTCGAGTTCCAGATGCAACACGAAAGCAAGGCTGCAACGGTCGAAGGTTTTTGGGAAGGTGGAACTGCGCCCCCCGGACAAAGTCCAGGTTGAAGTGATCGCCGGGCTTTGGGATGGTTCCGAACGCTATGCCATTCGCGCGTCGACTCGCCACCAGCCTGCGGTGGCCCGATGCGTTGCGGGCCTTGCGCGCGCGGCACCGGCTCCTGGGCGTCTCACGCATCGGCGCGCTGACTCTGGGTTGCTTCATCGTGGCGTTGCTTCACAGCCCCGCCCGGCTCGGCGCGACGGACACCAACGACTTCCTCGCCCGCATCCACACGAACGCGGCCGGCAGGACCCTGCCTTACCGGCTGTTGCTACCGAAACATTACGACCCGGCGAAAACATACGCGGTCATCCTTTATCTGCACGGCGCGGCGGGACGCGGCGACGACAACGCCAAACCGCTGGACTGGGGCCCGCGGCTCTTCCTCGACCCCGCGGTGCAGGACAATTACGACTTTTTCCTGATAGTGCCCCAATGCCCCCGGGGCGAAGGCTGGACGGAGTCGGCCTTGGCCGAACCGGGCGGCGCGAAGGAAAACGAGCCGTTGCGGCTGGCGCTGGAACTGGTCGCGGATGTGTTGCCAAAGGAATTCCGCCTCGACCCCAAGCGCCGCTATCTCACCGGCGTTTCAATGGGCGGTCACGCGGTTTGGGCCACGCTCGTTCGCCGGTCCGGTTTTTTCGCGGCGGCCGTGCCGGTCTGTTCGGGCGGCGATTCCAACATCGTGACCAAGGCGGCGGCGAAGTGTCCCGTCTGGGCGTTTCATTCCGACGACGACCACCTCGTGCCCGTCCAACTCGCCCGCGATCTGGTTCAGGCCTGGCGCAAGCACGGTGGCGTCGCGAAATACACCGAATACACGGGCCTCAAACACAGCTCGTGGAAAAAGGCCTACGCCGAACCGGAGCTGTTCGAGTGGCTGTTCCGCCAGCGGCTCCCTTGATCGCGCGCCCGACTGGCGCGAACCTCGCGAATGGGCGGGAGCAGAGTAGGGCAGGCGTCTCGCCTGCCCAGCGCCGAAGGCGCGTGGCCGCAGTTGGCCGCTTCGCGGCCAGGGCAGGCGAGAGGCCCTAAGTTGGCAGCGCCGGTCCGCACCCATCACGCGGGATCAGAGCCGCCCCAACTGGCGCGTTGACCCGCTATTCGTCCAGCGTATCGTCCGTCGAACGAATCATGAGCGACTCTCACGGGCACGACCCCCAGTGCGTGCTGGATCATTTCCTGAACCCACGAAATGTCGGCGACCTCCCCGTCGCGGATGGCGTGGGCGAAGTCGGCGCGGTCGCCTGCGGGGATGTCGTACGCATCAGCATCAAGGTCAGCGAAGGGCGCATCGCGGAGGCACGGTTCCGCGCGTACGGCTGCGGGACGGTCATCGCGTGCGCGAGCGTGACGACCGAACTGCTCCGCGGCCGGACCGTCGGGGAAGCGGAGCGATTCTCGAACGAACAAGTCGCCAATGCGCTCGGCGGGCTGCCCGCCACCAAGGCGCACTGTCCGGTGCTGGCGGAGGAGGCGGTGAAGGCGGCGGTGGCGGATTACTTACGACGACGTAAAACGTGATGCGGGGAACGTGAAACGTAAAACGTAAAACGTAAGCAACCATCACCTGTAGGTT
>DASTLJ010000145.1:0-2610 GCA_035715125.1 Verrucomicrobiia bacterium | reverse complement strand
AGTCAGCCGCCGTGTCACCGCGGCGGCTGCAAAACCTAAGGCGGCTCTCTCGCCATGAGTATTAAGTCCGTCACCGCGCACGCGCTCGAATACCCGGAGCCGCACGACCACGGCAAATTGCGCTACCTCACGCTGGCGCGAATCGAAACGGAGGACGGCGCGGTCGGGTGGGGTGAATGTATTTCGCAGTTCCCGGAGTCGGCACTGGCCACCAAGACTATCATCGAGCGCGGCTACGCCCCCCTGTTGATCGGCGAAGACCCGCGCGAAGTCGAAAGGCTTTGGCACAAGCTGCTGGCGCGCATCTGGTGGTACGGGCCGCAGGGCATCGCCGCCTTTGCCGTGAGCGCCGTGGACATGGCATTGTGGGATTTGAAAGGCAAACTCCTGGGCCAGCCAGTCTGTAATCTGTTGGGTGCGCGATTGCACGAGCGCGTCCTGGCGATGGCGTCCATTCATCTTGACATGACCGACCTGGAGTGGACAGCCAATGAGTTTGCGTGGTTTCGCGACCAGGGCTACCGCATCGTCAAAGGCGGTTGGGGCAAAACTCCCGAGGCCGTCTTCGGGCTGGACCATCGGCGGGACCTCGAGGTGGTCCGGCGTGTGCGTGAAATCATCGGCGACCGCATCGAGCTGGTCTTCGATGTTCTGGGCGCCCGCGTGAAATGGGATGTGCCCACGGCCATCCAGCGGTTCCGCGACTTCGAGCCGTACCGATTGAATTGGATCGAGGAACCGCTCCCGCCGCATGATTTGGACGCTCACGCCCGGCTGCGTTGTGCGGTGAGCACGCGCATCGGCACCGGGGAACAAGAGTGGAACCTCGACGGTTATCGTCGCCTCGTTCGCTCCGGTGGCGTGGACGTTGTGCAAATGGACCCCGGGCGTTGTCTCGGCATTACCGGATGTCGTCAGGTTGTCAAACTCATCGAAGCCGAAAATCTCACCTTTACCGCCCACACGTGGAGCGGCGCGCTGAACACGGCCGCCAGTGTGCACCTGCTCGCCAGCTCGACTCATGGACTCACCATGGATTTCAAGCCGCACGAATCGCCGATGCAACACGAGTTGGTCAGCGATCCCTGGATCCAAAAGGACGGTTTTCTCGAGGTGCGCAACCGGCCGGGCCTCGGCGTCACGGTGCGCGAACAGGCCGTGAGCAAGTACATCTTCCTCTGACCATGTTTCGTCTCGATCACAAGATCGCCATCGTGACCGGCGCGGCGCGCGGCGTGGGCGCGGCGACGACCCGGTTGCTCGCCGGCCAGGGGGCAACAGTGGCAGCAGCGGATTTGCGCTTCGACGAAGTGCAGCAACTGGCAGGCGGAATTGGAACCGCTGTCAAGGCTTACCAGGTGGATGTCTCCAACGTGTCCGAACTGCGCGCCTTCGCGGGCGCGGTCGTCCGCGATTTTGGTCGCATTGACATTCTTGTGAATAACGCTGGTATTTGTCCGCGCCTCCCCTTTGCCAACTCCACGGAGGCGGACTGGGAAGAGCTCATGGGCGTCAACGCCAGGAGCCAATACTTTCTCGCGCAGGCGGTCTGCCCCATCATGAAGACACAGGGTGGCGGGCGGATCATCAATATCGCCTCCACGGGTGGCCGGGTCGGCTCCTTCGCCAACGCGAGTATCTATAGCGGCACGAAAGGCGCCATCGTCATGTTCAGCAAGTCGGTCGCGCGCGAAGTGGCCGCCGATGGCATCCTCATTAACTGCGTCGCGCCTGGGGTGGTGGACACCGACCTGGTGCGCAATCTGCCGCCCGAACGCGTGCGCGCCCTCTGTGACCAGATCCCGCTGAAACGCCTGGCCCGCCCTGAAGAAGTGGCCGCCCTGATCGTTTATCTGGCCAGCGACGAATGTAGTTATTGCACGGGCGCCACCTTTGACATCAACGGTGGCTGGATCATGCTGTGAATGGACTGAATTCCATCACCGACCTCCGGCAAAGCCGGAGGCTTGAATTGACGAGCGGCTCGATGCCATGCGGCTCTTCGGGCAATGCTCGCGCGCGAAATCGAGGAAGAGCGCGTGGCGCCGTCCGACCGGCTCCTTTCCCCTCACCCCAACCCTCTCCCGCTGGGAGAGGGGGCGTCGTTTGCCGCGCGGCGAAGGATCAAACGCGCTCACTTGTTCGCAATGGGTTCGACTGCTGTTCCCTCTCCCTCAGGGAGAGGGTTAGGGTGAGGGGGAACCATACGAACTCAGCTCCCGCGTATCTGAGCACTCTCGGAACCGTCGAACTCCGTGAGTCCTCCGGCAAAGCCGGAGGTTACTCAGCAAGACCATGAGCGCCTTGGTCCGAGTACGGCAATTCTTCAGCGACGAGGGACTGAAATCGTTTCCCGCGCTCTTTGCGGAGCACCGTCGCCTGGCGTCGGGGTTTGCGGGTTTTATCTCGTTGGAACAGTCCGTGGCTGGTGAGCCCGGGCGGAAACATGAAATCGAGGTCACGCTGGAATTTGAAAGTGAGGCTCTCTTGAAACAATGGCGATCCAGCGCACAGCACGAGCAGATTGCCACCGGCTACCGACGGTATTGGACACGCGAACCGGAGATTGTCCGTTACTCGGTGCCGAGCTGACGACTACTATGCAGACCA
>DASTLJ010000144.1:0-8936 GCA_035715125.1 Verrucomicrobiia bacterium | reverse complement strand
CGCGAAGGTGCGACCGGAACGAGGCGCGGACTGGCTTACCGGCCACTGGCTCCGATTGAAGGGAGGTCGGAGCGCGGCGTTTACGCCGCTTCATCGTTCCCAAGCCGACAGTCCAATCGTCTCGTCCATGCCGCTCGGACGCTGAAGCGGCCTGAAGGCCGCGCTCCGGGGGCAGTGCCCGGATGCGCCCGCGACGCGCCCTACCACGGCATTGATGAGATGAGTTCGAGAGGTGCGCCGGCCTGGGCCTAGGAGAGTTCATTTGCTCCCATCAACCAAATCCACGCCCGGAAGGCGCGGTCGTCGGATGGCCCCGTCGAGACTTACCATTGACGGCCGTTCACATCTTCGGATTGCTGTTCGCCACCTCGCTGACCCTGGTTGCGTTGCCGGCGCTTTACTATATCTTTTGCGCCAGGCTGAAGTGGATAAAATGATGCTTGCGAATCGCAACCTGGCATGAGCCAGACATTTCACGACCATTTTTCCGAAGTCGCAAAACGCTACGCGGATTTCCGCCCGCATTATCCTGCGGAGCTGTTCGACCACCTCGCCACCCTCGTGCCGCGAACCGCGCGGGTCTGGGACTGCGCCTGCGGAAACGGCCAGGCAACGCTCGACCTGGGCCGGCGCTTGGACAGCGTCGTGGCGACGGACGCGAGCCGCGAACAAATCGCTTCGGCAACGCCCCATCCCAACGTCGAATATCGCGTCGCGCCGGCGGAACAGAGCGGTTTGCCGGATGCGTCCATTGACCTCGTCACCGTCGCGCAGGCGCTGCACTGGTTCGACCTCGAACGCTTCTACGCTGAAGTCCGGCGTGTGCTCCGCCCCGGCGGCCTCCTGGCCGCGTGGGCTTACGGCATCAACGAAGTGGAGGGCGACGCGGTCAATCAGCTCGTGCAAGATTACTATGCCAACACCATCGGTCCTTACTGGCCGCCGGAGCGCAGGCTGGTGGAAGAAGGCTACCGAACCATCCCGTTTCCATTCCCCGAAATCACGCTGCCGACTTTTCGTATGGAAACGCGATGGACCCTTGAACAGTTGCTCGGCTACCTCAGCAGTTGGTCGGCGACGAACCGTTTCATCAAGGCCAACGGCCGCAACCCACTTGAGCCGCTTTCGGAGAAATTGGCGAAGGTCTGGGGCAATGTGAACTCGCCTCGGCTCGTCGTGTGGCCGCTTTCGTTCCGAGTCGGCAGGAAGTGAGTCGGGGTCATGCGATATGTGCCGTGCTCCCCGCCATCGTCGACCGCGCCTTCAAATGAGAACTGTGAACGCCGCCCAAATCTCAGGGCCGAAGGCCCGCAATGTTATAGCCCGGCCTGAAGGGCCGGGTAACACGATCCACAAAATTTCACAGTGTTTTTCTTGTGTGTGGCTTTTGATGCGTTATCCTGTGCTTTGTCATGTTGACATTCGTCAACGGGTGTCCTGAGCCGTACTGCGACGGCGTTTCGCGCCGCAGCTTTCTGAGGGCCGGCGGGCTGGCGCTGGGCGGGTTGGCGCTGTCGGATTTCCTGCGCCTTAAGGCGCAAGGGGCGGTCAGCGGAGGTCGGGGAAAATCGGTCATCATGATCTGCCTCGGCGGCGGGCCCAGCCACGTGGACACGTATGATATGAAGCCGGAAGCCCCGGCGGAGGTCCGGGGGGAATTTCGGCCGATCAAATCCAATGTGCCCGGCATGAGGCTCTGTGAGTTGCTCCCGCTGCAGGCGAAGATCGCTGACAAGTTCGCCGTCGTGCGGACGGCGACGTGGCAGGAGCCGGATCATCAGCGGATCGAAATTTTCACCGGCTATCCCAAACGCGAGCGGCGGCCGTCGTTTGGATCGTATGTCAGCCGGCTGGCGCCGCGGCGCGAGGCGGCTCTGCCGAGATTTGTGAGCCTGAAGGGAGACGATCAGGAAATCGCGGAGGCCGAGCAGCCGCTGTGGGTCGGCGCGCAGCACCGCGCGTTCGTGCCGGACAAGAGAGGCTTGAGGACCCTGGAACTGACGCGGGAGGTCGATTTGTCGCGACTGAAGAACCGCGACGAACTGCACACGCAGTTGGACACTTTGCGACGGGAGGTGGATGCCCGCGGCGAAATGCGGGCGTTCGACGCGTTTTCGGGCCAGGCTCTGGACATGTTGACCAGCGGGAAGGCGCGCCGGGCCTTCGACCTGGGTGATGAAAAGCCGGAAATCCTCGATCGCTACCGGGCCGGGGGAAACAAGTTCATGTATTCCCATTCCCCAAGTCCGGTGACCTGGGATTGGGAATCGTTCGTTCGGGCGCGGCGCCTGGCGGAGGCCGGGGTGCCCTTCGTCTCGATGCAAGTGGGCCTGTGGGACCACCATTGCGCGGACGGGCTGCCCAGTCTCTTCGAATCGTATCGTTCACTCCTGCCGCTGTATGACAATTGTCTTTCGGCGCTCATCACCGACTTGCACGAGCGCGGTCTGCATCAGGACGTGTGCGTGGTGGTCTGGGGTGAATTCGGCCGCACGCCGCGCATCAACAAATACGGCGGCCGCGATCACTGGCCCGCGGCGGGCAGCGTGCTCTTCTCGGGCGGCGGCTTGCGGATGGGCCAATACGTCGGGGCGACGAACGCCAGCGGCGAGTACCCGGTCACCCGCGCTTATACGCCGCAAAACATCCTGGCGACGCTCTATCACGTCCTCGGGATCGATCCGGCCGCGACCCTTCCCGACCACAGCGGCCGTCCGCAATACCTGCTGGACGACCGCGATCCAGTCAAAGAACTGATCTGACTGGTCAAACAGTTCATTGTCGTCAAACAGGGGAACACACTGACAGACTCACTCCATCCATGAAAACGCACCGATCCCAAAAACTGAATCGAAGGCAGTTCCTCCATCGTGCCGGCATGAGCGTGGCCCTGCTCAACGTGCTCCCGGGGAGTTTGCCGGGAGCGGAGCGGCTTTCTCCAAACGCGAAGCTCAACGTGGCCGGGATCGGCATCGGCAGCCGGGGCGGGGCCGATGTCGGCGAAGTGGCGGGACTGGGCCATAACATCGTCGCCTTGTGCGACGTGGATGAGAATTACGCGGCCAAGGAATTCGCCAAATATCCCGACGCGAAACGGTTCAAGGATTATCGGGTGATGCTCGACAAAATGGGCAAGGAAATCGACGCCGTGGTGATCGGCACGCCCGACCACTCTCACGCGGTCATCGCAATGGAGGCGATGAGACAGGGCAAGCACGTCTATTGCGAAAAACCGCTGGCTCACTCAGTCCACGAAGTTCGCGAACTCGTGGCCGCGTCGCACAAACACAAGGTTGTCACGCAGCTTGGCAATCAGGGCCATTCCAGCAATGCCATCCGGCAGCTTTGTGAGTGGGTTTGGGCCGGCGCTGTGGGGCGGATTCACACGATTCACGCCGCCTGCGGCTCATACAAAAGTGTGTATTGCCAGATGTCCAACCTGTCGAAAGCGGACGAGCCCCATGAGGTTCCCAAAACTCTCGATTACGATCTTTGGGTCGGGCCGGTGCCGTTCCGTCCTTACTCACCACTCTGGGTGCCTTGGAATTGGCGCGGTTGGATGCCGTTCGGCTGTGGGGTCATCGGCGATTGGATTTGTCACGTGCTCGATCCGGCGTACTGGGCGCTGGAGCTGGATGCGCCCTCCACCGTGCTGGCGGAAGTCACGGACTACGATCCGTTGAAGCATGGACTGACCTACCCGCCGGGCACAAAGATCACGTTTGAATTTCCGGCGCGGAAGGCGCGCGGCCCGGTCAAACTCGTCTGGCATGATGGAAACACGACGATTCCCAAACCCCGGGATTTCCCCGCCGACGAGAAAATTCCCGAGACCGGGGCAATTCTCTTTGGCGACAAGGGAATGATCGTCCATGGTTCACACGGCGCTGCAAACTGCCACCTGCTTCCGACGGACCTAGGCGAGCAATACACAGGCAAGAATGCGCCAGCGGAAAAGATCCCGCGCGTCAAAGGGCATGCCTGGGACTGGATCGAGGCCATCCGCACTGGCCGCCAGGCGGATTCAAACTTCGATTACGGCGGTCCGCTCACACAAGTGGCGCTGCTCGGGCTCATTGCCATTCGCTTCCCCGGCCAGACGCTTCATTGGGATGACAAGGCGGTCCGGTTCACCAATAACAATGCGGCCAATGCGCACGTTCGATCCACGTATCGATCCGGGTGGGGGCTTTGAGTGATGCCATGAACAATCGCGCTCCAATCATCGTCGGCGCCTGGATGCTCGTGCTTGCTCCGGTTTCCAATGCTGCACCGGATAACATAAGTGAGGAGAAACGACGGCCTGTGGCCGGGCATCTTCACCTTGACCCGGTAGGGCGAGGCTCCTGCCGAGCCGAAACTTCCGGTTTGATCACGGCTCGGCAGGAGCCTCGCTCTACCGGCGTCATGGATAGGCGGATGACGGGGACTCATGGTCCATCCGCCTCCTCACGTCGGCAGCTACGATTCTTGTCTCGCGACGCGCCGAATTGGGCTCGCGGCTCCCCGCCTTCGGAGGGATTCAAGGCGCCTCGTTGGGCGGAAACGCCGGCCCCTTGCGAACCAATTGCAGCGAGCGCGCGTCGAATTCTCCCCAGCCTTGACCGCCGCGGAACTCGCAGACCAACTCCACGTCCTCCAGGCCGCGCACGTCGAACTCATAATTCAGCGTCTTCCACTCGCGCGTGATCGCGATTCCGTTCGTGGCGCGCTCGCCCGAGATCCGCAGCATCACTCCGTTCGTTCCCCTCTCTTCACTGCTGGCTTCCGTGCGCGCCATGCCCGTGAACTCGTAATGTCCGGCGTCCAGGAACACGGTCGTTCGCCACGCGCCGCTGCTTTCCGGTGCGCCTCCGCTATCGATCCGCAACACGTCGCGCTGGCCGGCCACGCTTCGGCTGCCACCGGACGGCTGATTCGGCCCGCCTTTGAAGGTCCATCCTGCCAGGGGCATCACGCCCGACTCGGGGAATTGCACCGGCCGTTTCGTGTCTCCCAATTGCTGCGCCACGCTCCTCATCCGCATTCCAATGCGGAGATTCAATGCTCGAACCGCCCCATCCAATTCATCACGCAGATCTCCGGTCAGGGCCTGACGCAGCCGCGCTGCCAGTCGCTCCACACGAGCGTGCAATTGCTGGAGCCTGAACTCATTTGTGGCGAGGCCCTCGATGCGCTGGAGGTAACGCCGCCGGGCCTCCGGCACGGCGAAGAGCCCCTTGGCCACCATCCCCTTGAACGGCGGCGTGAGACTCAACATCGGCGTGCTCGACACGCCGAACAATTGATCCAGCCCGTGCGGTATGAACACCATCTTGTCGCGCGAGACATCGTGAAACACCCGGTAATTGTTGCACCCGATGGCATAACCGTCCCAATGAACGATGAGGTCCTCCACCGCCGCCAGGCTGATAAAGCGCTCCACGTCCAGCACCTTTTCCAGGCGCGCCAGACGCCGATGTATGTCCGGCTCCCGCGCGGCGTTCACTAAATTGGTCAAATCCGAGCGGTCCTCCGGGTGCTCGCCCGAATCGGCCTCCAGGGCCTTTGTGACATCGCCGCCCGAGCCGCCGTCGTAGAGGTTGCCCTTGGCGGACGCGAAATGGCGCTTCACGAATTGCTTGTTGGCCCCCTCGACCAGCACGCACACGCCCAGGTCGAGCCCGTTCAGGTTCATCAGCGCCGGGGTCGCGCGCGGACTCGGAACCCCTGCATCCGCGAGCAACTCCCGCGCGAGCTGCTCACACAGCCCGCTGGGGTCCTGCATGGAATTATTCAAATGGATCTTCGTCAGGTCGTGGAAGCGTTGGCCCTGAGCGAACTTGTCGAAGTTGAGCGTCAGCGACGGTTTTCCGTCGATGGGCTGGAACGTGTAGGAGCCCTTGAGGTGCACCGCGACGTTCGTGTACACATGCCCACCCTCGCGCACCGTGACCCGCACGTCGATGCGCTCCGGTCGCGGCTGCCGCCACACCTGCCGATACTCGCGGAGCACCTTCATTTCCCCGGCCGGGATGTCGATCCGCAAACTCGGCACTGGCCCGGTGAACAGCAAGGCACTCGCATCCTCGTTCCTGGCGTGCGCTTCCAATCCGACGCCAAGCGCCAGCCCCAATGCAAGGTGGGTTCTGAGAAACATTCCGCCGCGATTCCTATCACCGATCCCGCTGGTTGGAAAGACGGCAAAGCCCGCCAAATGCTTCCCCTGATCCAACGAATATTGTGGATGGTGAATACTGGCGGAGAGAGGGGGATTCGAACCCCCGATAGGGTTTAACCCCTATAACGGTTTAGCAAACCGCCGCTTTCGGCCACTCAGCCATCTCTCCGTAGTTTGTAAGTATCACTCCTAAAGCATTTTAACGCTAGACTCAGAGCAGCGTACATTCTTATTTGCACACCCAATTTGCACAGGGTAGTCTTTTACGACGTGAAAACGAAACGAAAATCCGATTGGCAGAAATTGCCCCATCAATCGCTCCGGCGTTACCGGCCGACCGGCGTTTACTACTTGTGGAAGCGCGTGGGTGGCGGGCGCCAGCTTCGGCAGTCGCTTCAAACTACGGACCTCGACGTCGCGCGCGGGAAGCGTGATGAAGCGCTGCGGACGCATCGGGCGACCGCACGGGCCGGCACTCCGATGTGCCTTGAAGGGCTGACGTTCGCCGAGGCGGTCGCCCGCTTGCGCGAGCAAGTGCAGAGCGGAGTTCCGTGGTCCTTGAAGAAGGCAGTGTTGAAGCCGCGGTCGCTGCGGTTCAATCTGGAATTGCTCGACGTGTTGTTGCGGACCTGGCCGAACCTGGAACTGGATCTCCGTGACATCACCTCGGCCGACTGCCGGCTGTGGGCGGCACGGTTGCGTGGGCAGTATGGCGCGGTGCGCTACAACGCAAGCGTTGGCGCGCTGCGCCGGGTGTTTGCTCTGGCCATTGAACTGCACGTCCGGGTTGATAACCCGGCCGCGCAGATTGGCAAGGCCAAAGTGGAAGTGCGAAGGTCGGACTTGTGGCTGCCGGAGCCGGCGCAGTTCGACGCGCTCGTCGCTGCGTTGCGCGGTCAGCGCGGGGCCGCCAATCAGGACAACGCCGACTTCGCCCTCTTCCTGCGATGGACCGGGCTGCGCGGCTTCGAAGCGGGTCATCTCCCGAAGTCGGCAGTGGACTTGAAGGCTGGCCTGCTGCGGTTGCCGGGCAGCATCACGAAGAACGGCCGGTCGCGCGAAGTGCCGATCCTCCCGCCGGCACGAGCTGTCATCGAACGATGGTTGGCCACGCCGAATCGGCGGCGTGGCGATTACTCTCGGGCGCCGGGCAGCCCGCGGCCGGATTACCTCTGCCCGGTCTGGCGACTGAATGGGGCGCTGAAGAGCGCGTGCACCAAATTGCAGTTTCCCGTCCGGCTGTCGCACCACGACTTCCGGCATCTGTTCATCACGGACCTGTTGAAGCAGGGCGTCGAGGCGGCGGTCATCGCGCGATGGGTTGGCCACGGGGACAATGGCAAGCTGATTCGCGAGACTTACACGCTCGTCGGGGAGCAATGGGAACGGGAGGAAATTGAGCGGGTGAGCGCGATTTATGCGAGTCCTTAACTTTTCAACGGGAAGTGCCGATGAGCAAGGCATGCCTGAGATTCCGGAAAACGATCCGAAGCTGGCCTTGTTGGCTCATCTAATGGGCGGCGAGAGCTTGCGCTTGGCCTACAATGCCACCGAGGCAGCAACGATGCTGGGACTATCCCGCTCCTCCCTCTACTCGGAAGTGCGTCGGCATCGTATCCGACGAACGCGCCGCTTCGGCTTGTTCCCGCGCTTGGAACTACTGCGGTATCTGCTGGAAGACTTGGAGCCGTGCGGGGCGGACGCACCACTGGCTTGCGGATCGAGCGCCGACGAAGCCAGGCGGCACCGCCGCCGGTTCCGGCGACGAAGCGTGGTTCGCGATCACGCCGTCGGGAGACAGCAACGTAGTGACGCAAGCAGCGACTCGCCGAAGACGAATTCGTAGCACAGGTGCGGCCTGGCAATGGGAACCGGCGCCGCCTCCAAGAAGTTCTGCAACGGCATGCCCTGCAACTCCGCGAACGGGGAGCCGGCAACTTTGAGTTGCCCACTCATCCGGGCTTGGTCCTCAAAGAGAGCTACAGGCGCTGGCCCCAGCGCGCACTGGCCACTGGCCGTAAGCGTCACGCGACAGACAGGGTGGTAGATCTACGAAAGCGGAACCGTAGATGTCAGAGATCTATCCTCTGACGGTTATGACGCCTTGGACGTTGCTCCGGCGCGGTGTTCTTTGGCCCATGCTTGCGGGGTGACTTGCTGGATCTGCCGGTTGGTCAGGTGCGGGAGGCGAGTGAGCACGTCGCGCAGGTAGGCCCAAGGGTCGATCTCCCGCCGGCGGCAGCTCTCGATCACGGTGTAAATGATCGCACTGCGCTCGCCGGCTCCGGCGGCGCCCACGAAGAGCCAGTTCTTCTTGCCTATCGCCGTGGGGCGGATCGCGTTTTCGACGAGGTTGTTGTCGATCTCGATGCGGCCGTCGCTCAGAAAGATTTCCAGGGCGGGCCATTGGCCCAAAGCGTAGTCGATGGCCTGACCCAACAAACTTTGCGGGAGATGCCGGTGGCTGGCTTTGAGGAGCGCGAGGGCTTTTTGGATCCGTTCCACGATTGGGCGGCTTTGGTGGGCGCGTGTGGCTTCACGCAGCCGGGGTCCGGCTTGGTGCTGGCGCAGGGGAGATTCGACGCGGTAGAGGTGTTGGATCTGTCGAAGGAACCAGCCGGCGGTGCGCGGAGTTTGTTCGAGGGCGTCGTAAAACTTTCGCCGCACGTGCGCCCAGCAGCCGGCCAGGGTGATCGCGCTGGGCCGCCGGTTGGCAAAGGCCCCGTAACCGGCGTAGCCGTCGCACTGGATCGTGCCGGTGAAGCCGATGGGCACA
>DASTLJ010000143.1:0-6439 GCA_035715125.1 Verrucomicrobiia bacterium | reverse complement strand
CGAGGACGCTTTTGTGTTCGAGTGGGATCACGGCGCGGCATAGAGTAATCAGTAATCAGTAATCAGTAATCAGTAATCAGTAATCAGTAATCAGTAATCAGTAATCAGTAATCAGTAATCAGTAATCAGTAATCAGTAATCAGTAATCAGTAATCAGTAATCAGTTCTGCGGGAACGTCCGAAGGCATCACTGAATGCTGAACACTGATTACTGATTACTAAATGCTTCTCACCGAATCTTCAACGTGCTCAGCGCCACCACCCCGCACAAGACACCGAGGATGTAAAAACGCGTCACCACCTGCGACTCGTGCCAGCCCATTTTCTCGAAGTGGTGGTGCAACGGCGCCATCTTGAAGATGCGCCGGCCCTCGCCGTACTTTCGCTTCGTGTACTTGAAGTAGGTCGTTTGCAGGATTACGGACAGCGCCTCGGCCACGAATACGCCGCCGGCCAGCACGAGCACCAGCGGTTGGTGTATGAGCACCGCGACGATGCCCAGCGCGCCTCCGAGCGCCAGGGAACCCGTGTCGCCCATGAACACCTGCGCCGGATGGCAGTTGAACCACAAGAACCCGAGCCCCGCCCCGATCATCGCCGCGCAAAAGACCGTCAGTTCTCCAGCCCCTTCGACCGCCGGGATGCTCAGATACAGGGCCAGCTTCGCGTGACCCGCCAGATACGTCAGCACCGTGAACACCAGCGACACGATGACCGTGCAGCCGATGGCCAGCCCATCGAGCCCGTCGGTCAAGTTCACCGCGTTCGAGCTGCCGACGATGGTCAAAGAGGTGATAATCATCCCGGCGATGACGCCCACGGCGCCCGTCAGGATCGGGTACTTCACGAAGGGCACCATCACTTCGCCGATGAGCTTCTCGGTGTGGGTGTCCGACCAGAGGTAAACCGCGATGAACACGGCCAGCGCGCCCTGGACCCATAACTTGATGCGCGGCGCCGCACCCTGGTGGCTCTGTCGCGTGATCTTGGCGTAGTCGTCGTAAAAACCCAGGCCCGCCAGCACGAGCACCGAGATGAGCGTCAGCAGGACGAGCGTGTTCCACTGCGCCCAAAAAAGGGCCGTGATGTCCATCACTGCCACAATCAGGATGCCGCCCATCGTCGGCGTCCCCTTCTTGGAGAGCAGGCGTGTCTCGAGTTTGCCGGTTTGCTCGGCCTTGTCCGGGTACTCCTGGCCGAATTTGACCCGGGTGAGCCAGCGAATGATTCTGGGCCCCAGCCACCAGCTCAACAGCAAAGCCGTCACCGCCGCGCCCGCGCTGCGAAACGTGATGTACTGGAAGACCCGGAGGAATGAAAGGTTGTCCTGCCATGCGGTTTCCTGCGAGTGCTTCAGCAGGTACTGGCTCAAGTAATAGATCATTCCCGGCAGCGCCGAACTCCGATTCGGCGCGAAGGCGCAAACTGGAAACGCGCCGCGTCGGTTAACCGTTTAGTGTCGCTGCGACCGTGAGGTCGCGGGAGGCAGACCTAGAACGTTGGGCGCCGGCTTAGCCATCGTTCCCGCTCGGCAATTCAGCCCGCGACCTCACGGTTGCAGCTACGCTAATCAAATGCCGCATCGGAGTGCGGCGCTCCGGCTGCGCCCGCTCGCAGGATTGCTCCGAGCCGCTCCAATCCCGTCGCGCGGGAGGCCTTCAACAAAACCACGTCGCCCGGCTGGAGCAAAGACTTCAACGCGGACGCCGTCAGGGCCACGTTGGCAAACTCATGGGTCTCGCGCAAGCCGGCATCACGCGCGGATTGCGCCGTCGCGCGCGCCCACTGGCCGACGGCCACGAGCGCGTCGAGGCCGAGTTCCGCGGCGCGCCGGCCCACTTCACGATGCGCGGCGACCGTGTGTTCGCCCAGTTCGGCCATGTCCCCGAGCACCGCCACCCGCCGGCCGCGGCACGGGTAATCGGCCAGTGTTTGCAGCGCGGCGAGCATCGAGTCGGCATTGGCGTTGTAGGCATCATCGAGCACGCGCACGCCGTGGGCCTCCCACACCTCTAACCGCATCCTGGGCGGCGCGCACTCGACTAGCCCCCGGCGGGCCTGCTCCGGCGTGGCGCCCAGTTCCATCCCCGCGGCCAGCGCGAGGAGTGCATTGGAGACCTGGTGACGCCCCAGCAAACGGAGCTGATACTCGCCGGAAAACTCGGGCGTTGGCGCGGCGACCTCGAACCCGGTCCCCGTCTCATTGACCCAGACGCGGCGGGCGCGCCAGTTGTTGCGTTCGCCAAAGCCCACCGTGACCAACGGCGCCTGCGAGCGGCTGGCGAGGGCCGCGGTCCATTCACTGTCGCCGTTGAGGAACAGCCTGCCAGAAGCCGGCAGCGACTCTGCCAGCGCGCCTTCCTCCTGAGCGACCCCTTCCAGGCTGCCGAAAAACTCCAGATGCTCGCGGCCGATGTTCGTGATCACGCCAAACCGCGGTTGAATCATTCGGACCAGCGGCGCGAGTTCGCCGGGATGGTTCGTGCCGGCTTCGAGCACGGCCGCGCCATGTGACCTTTCCAATTTCAGCAGCGTGAGCGGGACGCCAATGTCGTTGTTGAAACTGGCTTCGCTCCACAGCGCCGGCCCCAACTGTCGCAGGACCGACGCCATCAATTCCTTCGTCGTGGTCTTCCCGTTCGAGCCGCCGACGGCGATTACGGGCAGATCGAAATCGGCACGGTAACGCGCGGCGAGCCGGCCCAGGGCGGAGCGAGTGTTCTCGACCGTGATGACGCCGATGTCGGGCGGCAGGTTCGCTGAGTGCGCAAGCTTCGCACGCTCGATGAGCACGGCCGCAACGCGCTTGCCCGCGACCTCGGAAAGAAACGTGTGCCCATCGAAGCGTTCCCCTGCCACCGCGACGAATAGGTCTTCAGGCTGCGCGTTGCGTGAATCCGTACCGACCCGCCGGGCCACCGCCGTCGGCGATCCAACCCGCAAGGCGCCCTGGCACGCGGCCGCGATGAATTCAAGCGAACACGGTTCCACTCACTTCAACGAGTCAAACAGATATGGCCGTTGCCTATCCATGCAGGCTCATACTCCTTTTCCTATGCCAAGCATCGCCAGGGCAGGCATCGCCCAATAAATTGCTCCGGCCAGCGCGGCCCAGGTGATCACACGTTCTACAAACGAGCGGTACGTGGAGAGCAGATACACCGACCAGAAGGCCGGCAGGAGGCAAGCCAGAAACGCCGGCCAGGAGAAACCGGCGCCGGCAAACCGGGCAAACAATGCCGCGCTCGCAAGCTGAAGGCTGACCGTGCCCGCGAGGAACAATAACCAGCGCGCGTCCGGTCTTGCAAAGGGATCGGCATTTGGCTGTGGGGATGTCATAGGCATGGCTTGATGGCTTTGGATTTTAACCTTTGGAGTGCGGTGACTTGTCACCGCTTTTGCCGCTTTGGCGACTTGTCGCCAAAGCTGGGCCGCGTCCAGCGCGGCCCGGGGGAATTGGACGCCTGCCCGCATTCGACGGCGACAAGTCGCCTGCCGAAAGCGCGGACCAGTCCGCGCACTCCAAAGAAATGCCTGCTTCGCGGCGCTGGGAGTAATGCCGGTTCATTGGAGCATTCAGGAGTCAGCCCCTGCTCTTGAACCCGACCGTCTCGAGCGCTTCCACCGCGTGCACGCGGTCGTCGAACGGCACCACGGTGTCGTCAAACTCCTGATAGGTCTCATGGCCCTTGCCGGCGATGAGCACGATGTCCCCGGGTTCGGCCTTGCCGATGATTTGCTGAATGGCCCGGCGGCGGTCCAGTTCGATGGCGCACGCCTCGGCGCGAACGGCGAGAAAACCCTCCTCGATCTGCGCGGCGATTTTTCCGGGGTCTTCCTTGCGCGGGTTGTCGCTGGTAATGAGCGTGAAGTCGGCCAGTTCCGCGGCCACGCGGCCCATGCGGGCCCGCTTGCCGGCGTCGCGATTGCCGCCGCAGCCGAAGGCCAGGAGCAAGCGGCCTTTCGTCAGCTCGCGCAGGGTGGTCAGCACGTTGCGGAGCGCGTCGTCCGTGTGCGCGTAGTCCACGAGCACGCCAAAAGGCTGACCGCAGTCCACGCGTTCGAGCCGGCCGGGCACGGCGGCCATCTTGTTGAGCGCCGCCTGGATTTTCACGACGTCCACCTTGAGGGCGAGACAGGCGCCGACGGCGGCCAGGGCGTTATAGATGTTGTGCCGGCCGAGGAGAGGAAGTCGCAGCGCGAACTTTCGCTCGGGCGCTTCAACGATGAAGCGCGAACCGTCTGCGCCAATTTCAATTCGAGTGGCGCGCAACCTGGCGGACTGCCGTAACCCGAAGTTGAGTTCCACTTCAACCTTGGTAGTACCGGCCAGGCGCGCGCCAAAAGCATCGTCGATGTTGATCACCGCCGCGGCCTTCTTGGCGCCCCGTTCGAGCGCCGTGAAGAGTTTCTGCTTTGCGGCGAAATAATTTTCCATCGTCCCATGATAGTCGAGGTGATCGCGGGTCAGATTGGTGAAAATAGCGACGTCGAACTCGACGCCCAGGACGCGCTTCTGGTCGAGGGCGTGCGAGCTGACTTCCATGACGCACGCCTCGCAATTCGCCTTGAGCATCTGGGACATCATCTGCTGCACTTCCAGTGACTCGGGCGTGGTGCGGGCCGCCGGGATAATGCGGTCGCCGATCTCGTAGCGCACGGTGCCGATGAGCCCGGTGCTCATCCCGGCGGCCTCAAGGATCGTCCGGATCATGAAGGCGACGGTCGTCTTGCCATTCGTGCCGGTGACCCCGAGCACCTTCAGCTTGGCGCTCGGGTGCTCATAGTAACTGCGCGCGACGCAGGCCATTGCCTCCCGCACGTCGGGCACTCGAATGCGCGTGGCGCGTGGAGGCAACATACCCGCCCGTTCGCAAATCACGGCGGCCGCGCCCCGATCGAGCGCTGCGCCGATGTACTCGTGGCCGTCGGTGTTCTGGCCGGGGATGGCGATGAACACCACGCCGGGGGTCACGCGACGCGAGTCGTAGGCCAGGCCGACGACTTCGCGATCCAGCGTTCCCTCGACGCTGGCCGAGGGGAGCTGTTGGACGAGCTGCCGGAGTTGCATATTGCGTTCGACGCCGAGCTTTGTGACGCGGCTCGTAAGTTCGACTGAATAAAGGGTCGGCATTTTCAAGCTAGGGATGAGTCAGTGGTGCAGGAGGCTCGCTTGCCTCATTGGCGACTCGCCCTCCTGGCGCTGAATTAGGCCGGCGATGCGGGCGCTTAATCCTAATCTTAATCTTACTCTTAATCTCCACTCTCCTCGAGCGATTGTGATTACGAGAAAGAGTAAGAGTAAGACGGTCGCCGCCGTCAAAGTTGCTTAGACTTGATTCAAAGGCTGTACGTCTCGCTGCGGGGCAATGTTCTAGAGCCAGTAGGCGCATCAGAACACTGCGCCACCTCAACTGCCTCAGCCAATCATGGGCGAATCGACACCGTGTCGAGCGAGGTGTTGCTCGCCGGCTCGGCGACTTGGGTCGCGAGCGTGTCATCCCGGTCGGGCCGGAGCTTCAGGTAATTGGCCGCCTGCTCCGCGACAGACTTGAAGTAAGGCGCCGCGGTCTGCCCGCCGTAATAGCCCTTCGTAATGTCCGGCTCTTCAAGCTGAATCGAGATGCACAGCTCCGGCTCGTCCGCCGGGAAGAAGCCGACGAAGGAGGAGATGTACTTGCCCGGCTGATAACCGCCGCGACCGGCGACCTGCGCGGTGCCGGTCTTGCCCGCGACGGTGTAATGCTCCAGCTCGGCCTTGGGCGCCGTGCCGACTTTGGTCGGCACGGTCTTGAGCGCGGTGGTCATCGCGCGGGCGGCGGGCGGGCTGATGACTTCGCGGACGACTTGCGGCTTGTAGCGCTGGACCAGCTCGCCGTTGCCGTTTTTCAATCCGTAAATGAGCATCGGGCGCATGAGCCGGCCTTCGTTGGCGATGGCGGCCATGGCCATGGTCATTTGCAACTGGGTTGTCGCGATGGACTGGCCCATCGGGATGCGCGAGACCGTGAGGCCGTCCCATCGCTCCACCGGCCGCAGCAGACCGGCGACTTCACCGTCGAGCGTGATGCCCGAGCGGCTGCCGAAGCCGAAGCGGGTCACGTAGTCGTAAAGCCTTTGCTCGCCGAGGCACATCACCGCAATCTTCCCCGCGCCGATGTTCGATGACTTGGTGAGGATGCTCTCCACCGTCAGGTCGCCGTAATGCTCGTGGTCGCGCAACGGTCTGCCTTTGTACATCCAGGAGCCGTTCTCGCAAAAGAACACGTCCTGGAGCGTGACGCGCTGATCGTTCAACGCGCCGGAGACGACGACGATCTTGAACGTCGAGCCAGGCTCGTGAACGTCGGCGATGACGCGGTTCCGGCGGACGTCTTCGTCCGCGATCCGCCCGGGCTGGTTCGGGTCGAAATCGGGCAGGCTGGCCAGTGCGAGCACT
>DASTLJ010000142.1:0-4186 GCA_035715125.1 Verrucomicrobiia bacterium | reverse complement strand
ATTTCCTCACTGACACGCTCTCGAACGTGACGCAATGGCAAATCCCGGACGGCACTACCATCCCGGCCGGCGGCTACCTTCTCGTGTGGGCCGACGAGGACACCGGCCAGAACGATCCGGGCCGGGCTGACCTGCACGCCGGGTTCAAACTCAGCGCTGGTGGCGAGTCGATCTGGTTGTTCGCACCGGACGGACAAATCGTCGATGGCGTCTCGTTCGGCCCCCAGATTACCGACGTGAGCCAGGGCCGCTTCCCTGACGGCGCCGCTTCCATTTACTCGATGACCAACTCCACGCCCCGGGCGGCGAACATTCTCTCCAGCACCAACACCCCGCCGACGCTCTTGTTGCTCATCGACCGGACCGTCAACGAAGGTTCCGCGCTGACGTTTGGCGCCGCCGCGTACGACGCCGATGTGCCGGCGCAAACGCTCACCTTCTCGCTCGATCCTGGCGCGCCGGCCGGGGCGGGCATCAACTCGTCGAACGGCCTCTTTGCCTGGACGCCCGCCGAAGCCCAGGGCCCTGGCAGCTACCCAATCACCGTTCGCGTCATGGATGACGGCGCGCCGAACCTGAGCGCGACTCGCTCCTTTACCGTCACCGTCAACGAAGTGAACAATGCTCCGACGCTCGCGCTGCTGCTCAGCCGCACGGTCGCCGAAGGCAGCACGCTCACGGTCACAAACTCCGCGACCGATACGGACACGCCGCCGCAGTCGTTCACTTACAGCCTCGACCCCGGCGCGCCCGCCGGTGCGGCCATCGACCCGACCAGCGGTCTGTTCACCTGGACGCCTTCCGAGGCGCAAGGCCCCGGCAACCACGCCATCGTCATCCGCGTGACCGACAACGGCGACCCGCCGTTGAGCGGCACAGGAACGCTCACCGTCTCCGTGATCGAAGTGAACGTCGCCCCGTCGATCTTCTTTGCCACCAATCAGTCCGTCGACGCCGGGTCAACACTGTCGTTCACCGCGATGGCGACGGATTCCGACCTGCCGGCGCAGTTGATCAGCTTCAGCCTCGCCCCCGGGTTCCCGGCCGGCGCCGGCATCGATCCCTCCTCGGGTCTGTTCACCTGGACACCGACGACGTCGCAAATCGGCACGCACAACCTGACCGTGCGCGCGACCGACAACGGAACGCCGCCGGTGACCGGCATGCGCCCGTTGACCGTCGTCGTTCAGTCGACGCTGCGAGCGAAGATCGTTTTGAATGGCAGCCAGGCAACGATTAGTTTCGCCACCCTGGACGGCCAACATTACCGCGTGGAGTTCAAGCACAACCTCGACGACGCGGTCTGGACGGAACTTGCGCAGGGCACGGGCACCGGCTCGATGCTCACCTTCCCCGACGATCTGGGCGCCAACACGCACCGCTTCTACCGTATCGTTCAGACGGACTGAGCCGAGTATTTGACACGATGACGGCTCGACGGTGAGGCGCACGTTGAACCTGTAACGCAGACAGCCTTGTCTGCTGTTTCGCCGACTGCCAGTCGGCGGGCGTCCTTGCGCCAACCCGCGTCCGGGTCCAATCGCCCGCTCGCGGGTTGGCAACCCGCGATACAGCAGGCTGGGCAGCCTGCGCCACGAAGCCAACCGCCTGCTCACTCCGGCGCCGTCAGCGCATGCCCATTGTCATCGGCGTCGAGCTTGAGAATGAACGGCACCGCCGTCTCCGCCCAGCGCGCCGCGGAGGGATAGTGCGCCGCCGACTCGCCAAAGCAGCTTTGGAGCATGTCGGTATTGACGATGCCGGGGTTCAACGCCACGACGGCGACTCCCGGCGGCAGCTCCAAGGCCAGCGCCTGCGTGAGCCCTTCGATGGCCCACTTGGAGGCGACGTACGGCGCCACATCCTTGTCCGCCCCGCGGCCCCAGCCGGAACTCACGTTCACGATCACGCCGCGATGCTTCTTCAGCATGTTGGGCACAAAGGCGCGGATGACGTTCACGACGCCCTTGATGTTGGTATCGATGACCTCCGAAAACTCCTCGGCATTGACCTTCCACAGCGGCGCGTTCCGGTTGATGGCGCCGGCGTTGTTAATCAGCAAGTCGGGAGCGCCGCATTTCTTGTGCAGGCGGGCCATCCAGTTGTGCACTTGTCCATCGGAGACCACGTTCACCACGTCGAAGTCGTGGCGCTTGGGCCATTTGTGTCGCAATTGCTCGATCAGCTCGCGATTCCGGCCGCAACCCAGCACGGTGTGCCCGAGGGCGATGAACTTCTCGGCCATGGCACGGCCCAGCCCACGGGTCACCCCCGTGATCACGACGACCTTTTTCCTGTTCTTGTCATCGTTCATGAGCAGAACTGGCCATACTTGCTTCAAATCGCCTCAGCCCCACTAGGAACCAGCGCGACTATTGGAGGATCCTCCTCCCGGGATCAACCCCTAATGGAAGACCCAAAACCACCCTCAATGCCGGACAGGGGGCTTCAACCACGAATGAACACGAATGGACACGAATCAATGCTGGCACGAGCCGCCAGCCGCATTACGGCCCTTGTGTCTATGACGATTGCAGGCCCGTGCCCTGATTTCGCGCCCAGTTCTGCTAGTGTGGATTCGTGTCCATTCGTGGTTGAAAAGGATCACGCGAGGATCAGGGGCAGACCAAGTTCAGCCGCGCGGGTTGAAACCTGATTCCCGCGCGAGCTGTTCCCAAAGCTTGCGCCCGGCATCGCTCACGCGATCCGGAATCTGCACGCGCGCGACCACGAACAAGTCCCCACGCGAGCCTTCCTTGCCGAGCCCCCTGCCCCGCACCCGGAGCCGCTGGCCGTTTTGCGTGCCGGGCGGGATGCGAATGTTCACCGGGCCCTCGAGGGTCGGCACGGCCACGTTGGCGCCCAACACGGCTTCCCACGGCGCCAGGTCCACTTCCGCGTACAAGTGCTCGCCTTCCACGCGAAAGTCGGGATGGCCCGCCAGCCGGACGTTTAGAAACAGATCTCCCGGCTTGCCGCCGCCCGCCCCCGCTCCCCCCTTGCCGGCGACACGCAATCGCTGGCCTTCGAGAACCCCGGCCGGGATCTTCACCTGGTGCGCTTCGGACTGCATGACGCTTCCCGCGCCGCCGCAAGTGGGACAGGCGTGTCGTTTGAATTCCCCGGTCCCGCCGCACTGCGGACAATCCGTGGGGCGCCGGAGCGAGACGGATCGAATGGATCCCCGCAACGCCTCTTCGAGCGTGACCATGATGTCACCCTCGACGTCCTGCCCGCGTCCGAGATCCTCCTCGTCGGCCTGGGCAAAGCCTCCGCGACCTCGACGGCCGAAGAACTGCTCGAAAAAATCGCTGAATCCGGTCCCACCGAATTCGAATTCGAAGTCCCCCTCCTGCCCGCGCCCGCGACGGCTGGAGCGCCCGCCCATGCCCTCCCAGCCCGGCGGTGGACGGAATTCGGCGCCCTGCTTCCAATTGGCGCCCAGCGTGTCGTACTTACGGCGCTTCTCGGGATCGCTCAGCACCTCGTGCGCTTCATTGATTTCCTTAAATTTCTCCTCGGCCTCCTTTTTATTCCTGGCCACGTCGGGGTGGTACTGCCGGGCCAGCTTGCGGAAGGCCTTGTGGATCTCCTCGGCCGACGCCGTGCGCGCGACGCCGAGCAGTTTGTAGTAATCTTTGTATTCCACACTCATCTTCCGCACTGCGCCTCGTGGCGCAAGGCGTGGTCCACGAGCGTCAACGCCGCCATCGCTTCGACCATCGGGACGGCGCGCGGCAGAACGCACGGATCGTGCCGGCCCCTGCCCTTCAGAGTCGCGTTCTTGAAGTTGACGTCCACCGTCTCCTGCGGGTGCATCACGGTGGCGACGGGCTTGAATGCGACGCGGAAGAAAATCGTTTCGCCGTTGGAAATGCCGCCTTGCACGCCGCCGCTGCGGTTGGTGACGGTGCGGACGCGCCCGCCCTTCATGCGGAAGGCATCGTTGTGCTCCCGGCCGGTCATATCGATGCCTCCGAAGCCGCTGCCGATGTCGAAGCCTTTGCTGGCGGGCAGGCTCAGCATGGCTTTGGCTAGATCGGCTTCGAGGCGGTCAAAAACCGGTTCGCCCCAGCCCGGAGGCGCACCACGGACAACGCCTTCGACGATGCCGCCTACGCTGTCGCCGGCGCGGCGCATCTTCTCGATCAAACGGATCATTCGAGCCGCCGCGGCCCGGTCGGGA
>DASTLJ010000141.1:0-3053 GCA_035715125.1 Verrucomicrobiia bacterium | reverse complement strand
CGGCGCGGACATCATCACCGTGCCCAGCAGCCAGAACCTGGAGGTGCGCGTGTGGAACGTGCGCGAGCAAAGCATCCCGGTGCCGTACCCGGCGACGTCGGCGCGATTGAACGATCCCGCGTGGCGGCCGTTGATCGACAGCCTGCCAACGCCCTTCGGCGAGATCCGGCGATTCTCCAGCTTCCGCGCCTACGGCTACACCCAGGAAGATCTCGATGGCGGCGCGGATCCGGAAGGAGAGATCACCTACGACAACCGCCTCGTCGGCCGCTCGATATGGAACACACGCTGGCTGCTCATCATTCCGGGCGCGACGTTCAGCGCCGATCCGGTCGACGGGCTCAAGACGTTCATCCAAGGCCCGCTCGTCAATCCAGGGGACGATCCCGCCACCGGCGAGCGCGATGGCAATGGCGTCAAGGACATCAAACTCGTCATCCGCACTTACAGCTTTTCGGGGAACTGAAACCTCCGGCCTTTGCTTATGAAGAATCTTCCCTCCACGCTGGTGCTCCTGGCCGCGGCCCTCGCCGGACTGGGCCGCGCCTCAGAGTCTCGCGCCGCTACCGTGTCCGAGCCGGAGACGATTTTTTACGGTCGCATCATCAATCGCCTCAGCGGCCAGACCTACGTGTTGCAAGAAGGAGCGCTCACCTGGCGGATTCGCCGGTCGAACGGAACGCTGGTCACGCTGGCGACGGAATTGCAGTCGCTCAAGGGCGGCGTTTACTCCTATCGTCTCAATGTGCCGCACCAGGCGCTCGGTCTGGGCCTGAACTCCTCCACCAGCGTGGTGCCTCTCAGCGCGCAACCCACGGCATGCGTCCACGAGCAGATTTCCGTGGATGGCTTCCCGGCCGTGATCCTGGCGCCCGGCTCGAGCACCTTTGCAGTCTCCCAGTCCAAGCGCGCTACGACCTATCGGCTCGACCTGGAAGTGACCAGTCCGCTCCTCGATCTGGATGAGGATGGCCTTCCCGATTGGTGGCAGAGCCGTTACCTGGTGAACGATCCCAACGCCGATCCGGACGGCGATGGGCGAAACAATCTCTCCGAATTCCTCAATGGATCGGACCCGAACCACGACGACCGTGTGCCTTCCCTCGCCACCCAGGAATTGCGGGCCTACGCCGATGGCACGACGGCGGTGCTGTTGCGAGCCATCGACACCGATTCTTCGCCGACCAACCTGACCTACACGCTCTCGGCGACACCCGAAGAGGCGACGCTCTACTTGCGCAACGCGACTGCCGGCGGTGCGAATCACGACTCAGCACTGACGATTGGGGCCACTTTCTCCCAGGCTGACGTGAACGCCGGCCGTGTCGTGCTCGTGCACCAAGGCGACTCTGCGGCGCCAGGCAGCCTGCAGGTGGTGTTGCGGGATGAGAACACGAATCACCCCGCGTTCACGGGCACTGTGGCTGTTGCGTTTTACCGGCCGGCCACGGCGCCGTCTGTCGCGGATTTGAGCGCGGCGCTTTCCACGGTTCCACAACGATTCCCCGCGTTGGCCGGCATGACGGCCGGCGAAGAGCCGATGGCCGCGGGGTACGTGCTTAGCAAGGAGATGGGCTTCGTCGTCAGCGACGGAGCGGATGAGTCCATAGGCCAGAATCTCGCTGCGCCCAGCTCCGCGCTATCCGCCTCCGAATATCAATCGCAATACCTGCCCAGCTACGGTGCGGATCGGCGCCATCTGTTCCTCGGCGGTGCGGGAAGCGATCATATTTCCGGCAGCATGGAGAGTGATATTATCATCGGCGGTCGCAGCAGAGATTGGCTGCGGGGGAACGGCGGGGCCGACTTGTTTGTCTTTTGCACGCCGAGCGACGGCAACGACATCCTCGAAGATTTCAATATGCTCGAGGGTGACGCCATCGACGTCTCGCGGTTGCTCATTGGCCCCTCGCCCTGGGTGACGAACTACCTTCTCCTGGCCGCTTCCGGCACGAATTCTCAACTGCGTCTGAGTTTCAACGGCACGGGCGGCAGTTATTCCGACATGACCCTCACGCTGGAGGGCGTGCAGATGAATCAAAGCACTTTCCTTGCATTGTTGGAGAGCGGGCAGATTTACACCGGCGGGAAAGTGCTGGCGCCGCGAGTCACGGTATTGGCCAGCCAGCCCATCGCCAGCGAGAACGGTCCGGTGCCCGGCGAATTCACACTGACCCGCAGCGGTTCCCTGGAGGCCGCGCTGACGGTGAATCTCCAACTCACCGGCTCGGCGGTGAATGGCAGCGACTACGCGTTCGTCAGCCCGCAGGCCACGTTCCTGCCGGGCAATCGCTCGCTCATTGTCCAGATCAACCCGATTGTGGACACCGTGACGGAGCTGAACGAGGTGGTGGATTTGGCCGTGCTCGCCGGCCCGGGCTACGAACCGGGCAGCAATGCAACCGCGCGGATCACAATAGAAGATTTGGCTCCCCAGATCGCGATCGAAACCCTCGAACCGACCGCCGTGAAGTCCGACCTCACGCCCGGTGTGCTGCTTGTTTCACGATCTGGCGTGCTCGACCGCAGCGTGCTGGTGCGCTTGAACATTTCCGGCACGGCCAGCCCGGCCGATTACCAGGGCGTTCCCTCCTTTATCAACCTGCTGGCTGGCCAGGCCACGGCGCTCATCACGGTGACGCCGCGCCCGACGGCCATCCTCACGGGCGGCGCGGAATTTGTGCAGGTTTCCATTCGTCCTGATTCGACCTACAAGGTCGGGCAACCGTCGGACGCGCGGGTGACACTCGTCGAGGAGATGTTCACGTTTCCGGTGTGGCGGGATCGCTTCTTCGCTGGTGTGCCGGGCGACCTTTCCACCTTCGCCTCTGGAGACATCGGTTCGACCGGCATCCAGCATTTCAAGCGCTACGCATTCGGACTCGACCCGCACGCGCCAGGAACTTCTCCGGGCCGTCCGTTCTTCCAATTCCAGGACAGCCATCTGACGGTCCAGTTCCGCCGTCCGGCTTCCGTGGCGGACGTGCAATACGCCATCGAGGTCTCCGAGGACCTGGTGACCTGGCACGCCGGCGACAGTTACGTGAAGCCAA
>DASTLJ010000140.1:0-11065 GCA_035715125.1 Verrucomicrobiia bacterium | reverse complement strand
ACGTTCGTCCAGGTAGCGACATAAGGCGCGTTGGTGGCGCTGGCGACGAGATTGGCGCCGGCGTAGAAGTTTACTTGAGTGATCGAGCCGCTGGCTGCGGACGCGGTGGCGCCGAGGAAAATGGTCCCGGGCGCGTTGTAGAGCGCGCCGTTGAACGGCGTGGTCAGGCGGATGGAACTGGAAATGCCGCCGATTATTTCAAGGTCGAATCCAAGATCGGTGCTGGTCGGCCCTTGCTGGTGGATTTCCACGGCCAGGGTGTTCGTGCCAGGAACGAGGATGGAAGGACTGAGCCGCGTCGCGGTGTACGCAGTTTCGGCGGCGCCATTGATCGTACTGCTGGCGCGCGTGAGGTAGTCGACGGGGCCGAAAGGCATATTGCTGCGAAGGACTTCGTTACTGTTGGCGTAAATGATCGCGCCGTCGTCGCGCAACAGACGCAGGGTGAGCGACGAGAGCCGCTCGGCGTTTGTCAAGACAAGGTTGGTGCGGAAGTAAGTCGTGATGAAAAAGTTGCCCGCCGGGCCGGAGTTGACCGTGGTGCGGATGTGCGAGTCGCCAAAGCCCAGCGGCCCCGGGCCGGCGCGCCAGGCGCTATCGTCGAAGTCAGTTGCAAGCCAAGCCGTGCCGAGGTTGGTGCCTGTGTCGAGAAACCTCCACGGCGAACCGGCCGGCAGGAGCGTGACCGGCAAGAAGTCCACGGCGTTGATGGTGATGCTCGCCGGGCCGCCAAAATTGTTCAGCCCGGCGCTGTCGAAGGCCTGGGCGTAGAAATCGTACATATCCGGCGTGGCGTTGCTCCAGACGATGCTGTACGGGGCCGTGGTGTCCTGGCCGATGACCTGGAAGCCGACGGTGTTGTTGCCCGCGTAGAAGTCGACGCGCGTGATCGGGTTCGTGCCGACCGGCGTGACCGCGGCGCTGATCGTGATGTTCGTCGGGCCGGTATAGACGGCGCCGTTGGGTGGCGCGGTGACCACGACGTTCGGCAGCGTCGAGATGTTTAAGCGAATGCTGCCCTGGGCCGCGGTCGCGGGGTTGCTGCCGGCGTTGTATCCATCGACGGCGATGAAGTAGGCAGTGGCGCCGCTGAACGTGGTGAAATTGACGCCGCTTTGGAGGTTCGTGCCGGTGTCATCGTTCGAGGTGAGTTGGAACAGGTTTTGGCCGAATTGCACATAAATCGCCAGGAGCGTGTCGAAACTGCTGCCGACCGTGTTGATCGTGACCGCCACGTTCGCCGGCGCCGTCCACCGCCACCAGACCGATGCGCCGCCGGGATTGCCGGCATGGAATTGCTCGCCTGGTTCCTTTGTCGCGCCCACGTTCGACCCGGTGGTGGTGAGAATCGTGCCGCTGATGGGTGTGCCGGCCAGCCGGGCGTCGTTGACCGGCGCGGCTGAAAGCAGAAAAGCCGGGCAAAGCGAAAACACAATCCAGGCGAGGGAACGGGAAATTGGTTTCATAGAAATACATCAGAGAATTACGTCGGAACAAAGCCCGCGAAAGGTACACCGGCCTTGGACGGAAAAGCCCGCACAAAATTCGTCGGCGCCGCTTTTTAGATTGGCCTGTTGCGAATTGGTTTCACGCCGCGAAAGTCTGTTTGCTTCGCAAGCAAAGCCAACAGAGCGGCAGCGGGTGTTTCAGCCTGACTGCGGCCGATGGAAAGACGCCCAAATTCCTGAACCACGAATGGACACGAATGAACACGAATCCGGCAGGCCGCATCGAGGTCACGCGTTTCACGCATCGGCGCGGGATGAATCCGCGCCAAACTATGAAATCCGTGTCCGCCGTCGGATTGTCCAAATTCGTGTTCATTCGTGTTCATTCGTGGTTGAAAGGAATTACGCGAGGATCAGGGGCTGATTCGGATCTTGGCCGGGGCTTTTGCAGAGCCGCGCGGCGAGGGCGCAGGCTAGGTCTGAAACGGATCCAACAGCCGCGTCCGTTTCTGATTCGGCACTTCGACGGCTTCCCAGTCCAGAAAGTACGACGTGTCCCGGCCCTTGTTCTGGATTTCGCGCATCAGGCGGCTGCGGGCGCGGGCGCGCGAGTTGGCCGGCGGCTCGGTGCGGGCTTGTGACACGCGGGGCGGCGCCCAAAAACCGTCCATGTCCGCCAGCGCCAGCCCGAGGCTTTTGTCCGGGTCGATCTGATGAAATTCCAGGTCCTGAGCTTCCAGCCAGGGATTGCCCCACGGGATGCCTTCGCTGCGGCAGAATTCACGCAGCAGATATTCCTTGGTCACCCAGTCCACGATCCCCGTGAGCGATGCGGGATCGGATTCGAGCGCCCGGATCACCCGTTCCCAGAGGCTGAGCAGCGCGTCGGTTTCAGCGTCGCGGCCCTTGAAGAGGCGCCGGGCCTTGTCCCGATAGACTTCGAGGAGTTCCAGTGCGTCCGCGGACTTGCCCTCGGCCAGTGTGACTCTCCAGGGCGCCCGCAGGGAGCGGGAAAGCTGGCGCAGCGAAGTGACGGCGTCGCTGAGGATAACATTGGGCAGTTCATCGGCGTCGAGCAAATCCAGGACCAGCCGGGTCGTGCCGACCTTCAGGAACAGCGTGGCGGGAAGGACGTTCGTGTCGCCGTGAATGAGGTGAAGGCGGCGATATTGGCGCGGGTCGGCCAGCGGCTCGTCGCGGGTGTTGATGATGGCCCGGTTGTGCTGCACCCACTCGAAAAAGTCGTTCTGGATATAGTCTGCACGCTGGGAGATTTGGAACGGCGAAGCCTCTTCGCGCTGGGACGGCTCGCCCCGGAAGCGGGTCGACCGGATGCTGCCCACGCGCCCGGCCCCGCAAAAGAGCACCCGCAGCGTCAGAAACGCCAGCAACGACATGACGTTCTTTTCGTGCAGCGGCGACTTGCGCTCCAGGGAGTAGTTCTCATGGCAGCCGAAGGTCGCGCCGGTGTAGTGGTCGATATTGTTGCGGATGAAGTGGACCTTGCCCTTGAGCCCGAGCGACTGGACGGCTTCCTGCAGCAGCAAATCGCCGGCCCGATCGTAGCGCACCACGTCGAGCGCCGAGGCGCATTCCGGAGTGCAGTATTCGAGATGGCCCATGTCGATGTAGACCCGGCCGCCATTGAACAGGAAACCGCCGTTGCCCGCCGGCTCGTCCCAGTCCCGGTCGTGCTGGTCGATAAGCCCGTAACGATGGTTCTCGAAGAGCCAATCCCGGATGCGCGGCAATACCTCCTGCAACTGCACGTGGGAATCCACGAGGCAGCCGTATTCGTTCTCCAGGCCTGTGATGCGCCTTGACATGAGCCAATTCGGACCGGCTGCAGAATGCCCCGGGCCAGTCTTGAAGTTCAAGGCCGAAGACCGGCTGGATTCGGACTGCGATTGATTGCTGTCGTGGTTCCGAGTTCCGGGTTCCGAGTTCCGGGTTCCGAGTTCCGGGTTCGATGACCGTCGCTAACAACTCGGAACTCGGAACCCGGAACCCGGAACTGAGCTATCCGGAAGTCCACGTAATGCTTTCGTCTGGCAGGACGCGCGCCACAGGCTAGCCTCGGGCCATGGCACTGGTCCGGATACTGGTGGACGGTTACAGCCTGTTGCACTGCTGGACGGCCCTGGCGCCAGGCCAACCGCGGCATTCGGCGGCGGCGCGCGAGGCCCTGGTGAGCGTGCTCACCAGCTATCGGGACGCGTGCGGCACGCCGATCACCATTGTCTTCGACGGCTCCGGCCCGCGACGCGACCCGGCGGAAACCCGCTCCACGCCGGAGGTCGAAGTGCTCTATTCCCGCGAGGGCCAGTCGGCCGACCAGGTCATTGAGCGCGTGGCGCATCGGCTCCAGCCGTACGGCGAGCCGCTGGTGGTCACGGACGATCTCGCGGAGCGCGACCTGGTCATCAGCCTGGGCGGGATGGCGTCGAGCTGCGAGAACTTCATCCAAACAGTCGCGTCGGCGTTGAAGGATTTGGAGCGGGACGTGAAGAATTACAACTTGCGCGAACGGGACCGCTACCGGAAGGAGTGACGGATTTCACCCGTTGGCACGGATTGTTTGCCTGACTATCCGTACTTTCCGTATCGGAGATACGTTTTCATTCGAGTCAATTGCTGGTTGTATTGATCAGCCGTTCCGGCTAAAGCGGCCCACGGAAACGCCGTTCAGGACGGTGTAACGAATCGGACGAGTTGCATGGATTGCATCGGATTCAGCAGATTCGAGACGGGCCGGCACGGACGCTGGCTGGTCGCGTGGTTGCTATTGTGCCCCCTGGCCTGGACGCTGGCGGCTGCGCCGCCCACGCCCCCCCGCCGTACTGTGCCCGCAAGGCCCCGGCCCGCGCCGGACGGACAGCGCTTCTTATTCGTGGTGGACATTTCCTCGGCCATGCGCGACACCGACGCGGCGAACCGGCAGGCCCTGTTCGACATGCTATTCACAGGGCTCGACGGGCAAATGCGCAGCGGCGACACGTTCGGACTTTGGTTCTACAACGACAAGCTGCACGCCGGAGCCTTCCCGATGCAAATCTGGGACGAGAAGGATTCCCTTGCCGTGGCCAGCCTGGCGACGAAGTTTCTGCGAGACCAAGCGTATTCCGGCAGGTCGCGCCCCGACGTGCTCATGCCTCCCCTGCTCAACATCATCAAGAATGTCCGCGACGTGAACGTGCTGGTGATTTCCCACGGCAAGCCGGCGCTCGAAGGCACGCCGTTCGACACGAACATCACAGCGATCGTCCGGCGCAAGCGCAGCGAGCGCGAAGCGGCCCAGAAACCGTTTATCACCGCGCTGGCCGCTCGCGGCGGGAGCATCGTCGGCGGCGGCGTAATCATCGCCGGCGAAACCATCCCTCTCCCCGCGCGTCCGCCGGCCGTGCTCGCCGCCAAAGGAACGAATAGCCTCGCCCGGCCCACAAACTCAACGGCGACCCTGAATTCAATTCCGAGTGCTTCGGGCCAGGCCGTTAACTCGGAACCCGGAACCCGAAACCCGGAACTGCCGCCGCAGGCGACCGTCTCGCTAGCACCTCAGACCGCGGCACCGCCAAAGCCGAAAGTCCTTCAGTTCGTCACGCGCCCGGACGCTGCCGCGACGAACGTTGCGGCCGCTCCTGCGTCAACTCCGGAAAAATCAATTTCGAGTTCCGAGTCTTCAAAACCCAGCACCGAGTTTCGAGTTCCGAGTTCCGAGTTGTTGAGGACCGGGATTGAACCCGAAATCCTGAACCCGGATCCCGGAACCGCGATAGTGAACTCGGAACCCGGAACCCGGAACCCGGAACCGCGACAGCATTTGAACGCTGACGCCACGCCCACCAAGCCGGTCCCGGCGACTGTGGCGAGCCTTGCTGAATCGCTGGATTCAAAGCCTGTTGCAGTGGCCGCGCGCAGTCCCGCGGCGAACGGGCCATCCGCGGCCCCGGCCTTGTTGGAGACGCCAACGCCGGGTCCGAGCGCTGCACTCCTGTTGACGATTGGAATCGTCCTGCTCGCAGCGTGTCTGGGCCTTCTGCTGCTCGTGCTTCGCAAACTGCGTCCGCGGCGGGAGACCAGTTTCATCACCCAATCGATGGAATCGCGGTGACGCTCTTGCGTCAGAACAAATCCAGTCCCTTCAAGGTGAACTTCACCCGCCCGCGCTTCTGATCCTCCGGGAAGCGCACCACGATCGACAATGTCCCCGGTGCGGCGGCTTCGCCGTCCTCGGAGTAGGAATAGGACTGGAGCTGGAATCTCCGCGTGGAGACGTTGTCTTTCGTCGTGAAGCCGCGCTCCGAAGCGTGCGCCATCGAGCGCTGGTCGGAGTCCCCGATTCGGGTCGTCACTTCGATCTGGCGGATGGACGGCGGACCTTTGAGTTCCCCCTCGATGGTCGTCTGGCTTTGCTTCCGGGTGACCTTGCGAAGGACCATTTTCGCGCCCGCCAGCACGGACGCCAGGTCAATCTCGTTCGTCGTCGCCACGGAGACGTTCCGCACCGTCAGCTCCTTCCAGTTGCCGGCGGTGGCCACGATCGCTTCCGCGTCAAGTTGTTCGATGCTTTGGGCCTCGGATGCCGGCAGGGGCAGGCGCAATTGAATCTGCGTCGAGTTCCCCGGGCCCTGGCTCCCGCCCGAAATGACGATGGTTTCGGAGGAATCCTCGTCGGCCGCCCCGGCCGCGATTGGCCGGCCCTTTTCGTCCACCGCCTTGACCACGCGCACGCCGCTGACGGATTGGAGCGTGCGGCCTTTCGGCGCGAACAGTTTCGCCTGCACCACGGCGCCAGTCGGCTGATAGCCCAGGGTGCCTTGGGCCTCTTTCCGGTATTTCGCTCCTTCCGGGAAATAGTGGACCGTGGTGATGGTGACACTGAGCGCCTCCGCGGTGAAGCCGGGACCGGCATCCGTGATAGGCAACTCCGAATCCCCGCGTCCGCCGCGGCCGGCCTGGCGCTGAAGCACCTTCGATTCGAGCGGGGCGTCGAGCTTGAGGCCGCCCAGTTCGGCGGTGATGACGGTCGGCGCGTCGTAAAGTTTCACCGCCGGCGCGAGCGTTTCCTCCTTCTTCGCGTCGAACTCAATCCAGGTCGCGTTGCCCTCGGTGCCCGGCAGGCCGCTGCTCAGCACCTTGCCAGGAAAGACAAACCTCAGTTCGGATTTCAAGCCGGACTGCTTCCAAATCTGCCGGGCGTTCTTCGCCCAGCGCGCGTAACCGGAGTGCGGCGTCAGCGTGACGCGCAGATAGGAGTTCGTGTCTTTCTCGAAGCGCAGGTTCTCGAACGCCAAACCGGACTGGCTCCACAGTGTCCACGAGTTGCGAAGTAACTCTTCCAACGTGGCGTAGGCCACGGTCGTCACCGTGCGCACGATGTTGCTCTTGACATCGATGGATTCGAGCTTCGTTTCGCCCGCCGGATTGTTCTGCTCGCGATCTCCCTCGGCCACTTCCCGATATTTCTTCGCGAGTTCCTCGTCGGTATAAGGCTTGGGATCCTTTTCCACCGGCGGCGGCTTGGGGATGCCATTGTCATCGTCATCGGCGGCATTCATCCTCTTTATGCGTTCGTACCTCCGCACCTGCTGCTCGACCTGCGCGCGGGTCAGCGTGGCCTCGTTGCGAACGACCGACCTTCCGTCCGCCTGGAGGGTCCAAGTAATCCGAGACTCGTTGGCCGTCGCGGGCCGCGCCAGCCAGGCCGCCAACAGCGCGACGGCAATAAAAGGCCAAACTGCAGAGCGCCGAGCTGCCGTGAGGGGATTTGGAGTTAGTGCATTCTTTGGTCCCCTGTTACTGGCACAGCAAAGTCTGTTCGGCTGCTGTCTCCCGAAGGGAGATTTGAGAATAGCCCACCCTTTCAAGGGTGGGATCGATGAATAGGAACATCGAGTCCCGAAGGGACGGCCGAATTTCAACGACGAGAATGGGATTGGGAACGGACGCATAAAATTCGGCAGATTCAGCCGTCCCTTCGGGACTTGGGCGATGTCGCGTCTGCACCCGGCAGTGAACTGCCGGGCTATTTTCAAATCTCCCTCCGGGAGAGAGAAAGCGCCGTTCCGAACTAGCCAGCCTGCAGAGCTCCCAGCTCCCGTGCGGCGCGGATTGAATGCCCTCCCGCCTTCCCGTTTTCTCGTTTTCTCGTCTTCTAGTTCTCCGTGTTGATCAGTCTTCATAGTTTGCCCTTTCTACCGCGCCCGCAGCGGCACTTTCTCGACCAGGAACGGCAAGTCCACGCTCGCGCCGACGCTGTTGACCACCAGCGCCAGCGAAAGCGGCGCTGCCGGCCGGCCGGCGACCATCAGCGTGAATGAACCCTCCCCGCCGAAGCCCTGCTTCTGGAAAAACGTGGGCCACGGCCGGCCGGCCGCGTCGTACACCTGCCCGTCCGTCACGGACAGCTTGTTCCCGCCGGCCTGAATCAACAGCGTCGTAATCGGGCCTTGCGCCACCCCCATCGTCAGGCGCAGGGAGAGTCCCGTCTCCGGCAGCGTCGGGTCGTTGATCGATTTCCCGGTTGGGTCGAAGTCGACATCCGCCTCGTGCGTCATCACGCGAATCCACTTTTCCGGAATGGCGTTTGAAAACTTCAACACCTGCGCCCCGCCGAAGTAGTGGAGCGGGATGGATCCCTTGACGCGGGCAATTTCCCGGACCTTCCAGTCGGGCGGCTGGAAATTCAATGTGACTGCGTGCCGCGCCTCGGCGCTGGGCGCGTTGTCCTCCCCGACTTCATCGTCCGCTTCGTCGCCCCAAGAATAGCGCTGGATCGTGTAGCGGCGCGCCAGCAGCGAGGCTTCGTCATTCTCCTCGAACTTCAGATTGTTTCCCTTCTCATCGACCACTTCGTCCAGCTTCGCCTCGCCCCATTTCTGCGGCGCGAATTCGCGCGGCAAGACGACGGCCCCGACGAGCTGGGCCTGGTTCTGCGGCGACCCGCCCTCGCCGCTCAGATTGATGGACCGGACCACTTGAAGCGCCAATGGCACGAATTTCGCCGTCGCGGCGATCCGGTTCGTGTCCGGCGCCGGGATCTTGTCGCCGACGGCCCCGGCAGGTGTGTCCTTGAACGGCAGCATGCTCAATCGCGCCTGCGTCACAGGCGAAAACTTCACGCCCTCGGCGCTGCAAGACGCCTCCAGCACCGCGCCCGCCTGCTGCGCGAATTCGGCGGCGTTCGTCTGCTTCGCGCGATCCATCGTCCAGGTGACCGTTTTGCCTTCGCGAGCCCCACCCGTGTTGGCGGAGGAGACCGCGTTGGGCAGCGTCACGCGAAACTCCGTACGCATCTCGTCTTTCTTTTTCGCCAGTTCCTCCATCGACGCCATCATGCCGCCGAACATGCCGCTATTGTCCTTCAGCTCCGCAAGCCGCGCTGCCGCTTCGATGCCGGTGACCGCTTTGAGCGAGAGCGCGCCGTTCGTCACGACAAGGGTCAGTCCGTGCGCCTTTGAGTAAGGACTGGCCAGCAAGGCGTTGACCTCTTTGAACTCCGCCGTGATGACCAGGGTCGAGCCGACGTCGTCCGCCCGGTCCTCCTTGGCCGTCATCTTGAAGTCCTTCGTGGGAAACCACCGCTTCGCCTCCGCCTCGCTGGTCGGCGGATAAGTCACCGGCCCTTCATTTCCGCCCAGGCCCATGCCCATGCCGAGTCCCTGGAGTGTCTCGGAAGGAATGAGCAAGCGCGTTTCGAGGCGCACGGCGCCGGACCCGTCGGCGTTGAGCGTCAATTCGTCCTTCGTCTTGAAGCAGCCGCAGAGCGCGAAGGCCAAGGCCAGCATCCATGTCCGACTCCACATACGATTGACCTTTCGACGTTGAAACGCTGAATCGTTAAATCGTTAAATTGTTAAATCGTTGAATCGTTGAATCGTTGAATCGTTGAATCGTTGAATCGTTGAATCGTTGAATCGTTGAATCGGCCGACTTGAGCACCTTTCAATCATTCAATAATTCCACGCTTTAACGATTCCACGATTTAACGCTTCAACGATTCACTCAACGATCATCCCACCCGCGCCCGCCGTCCGCATCCGCTTGTTCAATTCCACCCTCAGCTCGCGCGCCTCCGGTCCGGTCAATCCCTTGATTGCGCGCAGCAGCTTCTGCAACTCGTACGCGTTGCGCGTCGCGTCCATCAGACCGCGCAGGAGCGGGATGTATTTCGGGTCCTGCGCCAGCGCGATCGCCGTGAGCAACGAATCGGGCAGCACCTGCGACCTCTCTTCGGACAGTTCGCCGCGGATTTCGATCAGCCGCTCCAGGCCCGCCCGCTCGCCGTGCTGGGCCAGCAGCAACGCGAAGGGCGTCACGGCCTCGGCGTTGGTCGACTTGAGCCATTTGCGGGCAGACTCGAGATAGGCGGGCTTGGTGTCCAGGGGGGTCAACGGCCGCGTGTCATTCAGGTTGTATCCTTCGCTGCGGCCCGTCTGTGCCTCGTCATAGCGGAAGTAATCGTATTGCCATTGCAATCCTGCGGTCTGGCGAATCTCCGGCTCCAGCAACGCCAGCGCCGCCACCCGGCGGGGATAGGCGTGCTCATCGGCGAGCAACGGCCCGAGCCGGGCTTCCAGCGCGGGGCGATCCTTCAATGACCGCGCGATGGCCTGCGCGGCGGCGCCGCGCACCCAGCCGTTGGTATCCTGCATTGCCTTCTCGATCGCGGCGGCGTCCGCGAACGCCCCCCAACGCCCCATCGCGTAGAGCGCCGCCGCGCGCCAGGCCGCGTTGGTCGATTCCAGGAGCGCCAGCACCTGCGGGCGCGTCTGCTCCACGGCGCCGAACAGAGACCACACCTGTCGTTGCGCGCCGTATACGTAAGCGCCGCCGCCCAGCAGTTGTTGAAGCATTCCCTTGAGCTCCTCGCCCGTGGCCCGTTCGACGCTCGCCCGAAAACGCGCCGGTTCGCGCAGAAAGGCCGCCACCGGCGCCGACGCCCGTCCGCTTTCGACCGACGCGAGCGCGAACAACGATGGGGCTGAGCAAAATTTTTCCAGGATCGCCTGGCCCTCGGGCCAGGGCAGCTTCGCCAGGATCAACCCGACGGCCGGCGACGCCGCCAGCCGCCGCGCGCCTTTTTCGCCGAGACGCTCCAACGAAGATGCGAGCAACGATACATCGCTCTTCCCGTCGCCGGTTGCGAACAGGACCGCCGCGACATTGAAGTCCGGCGTCGCGCCGGCTTTCCTGGAAAGCACGTCATGCCAGGCGGCCAGTTGTTCAGCGTTCACGAGTGGCTTGTTGGTCCTGGTGCTGCGGGTGCTCACGCCGCCCGAAGTGACAACCTCCTCGACCCCCACCGCATACCGATTGATGCCGAACTTCGACGCAACGCGCCGTTCGCCCGCGAGGATGCTCAGGGCAACGTCCGCCGCCGTGTTCCGCACGTCGGCGTCGTCGTCCGCCAGCAGCGGCCCGATCAGTTGCGCGGCGAGCGTGGGCGGACGGCGCCCAATCAACTCCGCTGCCGCCTGTCGCAGCCTCGGTTCCTTCTCTGCGGCAGCCCTGGCGATGAGCGAACGCCACACGTCGTTGGTCCGGTTATTGGCATTGGGGGGCTCGATGCGGGCCAGCGCGTTCAGGATGGTGTGCCGGGTTTCCGTATCGCCGCT
>DASTLJ010000139.1:0-3296 GCA_035715125.1 Verrucomicrobiia bacterium | reverse complement strand
CCCGGTGAGACACAGCGCGTTCGCGCCGAGCGGGATCTCGGCGCTCCGATCTCGGTTGAAGGGTTCAAGGCGCGAATCAATTCGGCGACTTCTCGCCTTGTGCGCGCGGCTCGAAGGCCGCTTCGTACAGCTTGGCGAAATCCTGCGCGACCACCTTGCGCGGATTGAAGGCGGCGGTCCATTGCCGGGCCGCTTCATCGGCCAGCATCGGAATGGCAGAGCGGGGCACGGCACACTCGGCCAGCGAGCGAGGGAATGCCGCCAGGTTCAGCAGGCCGCTGAGGCGCGCGTCCAGTGCGTCGCACGCGGCAAGTTGGCCATCGCCTGCGCCGTCGAGCTCCACGATGCTGGCCAATTCCGCGTAGGCGTGACGAACGGCCGGGTCGCGGGCGTTGAAGCGCACGACGGCCGGCAGCATCATTCCGACAGCCTGGCCGTGAACGATGTCGAAGTGAGCAGTGAGCGGGTTGGCCGCGGAATGGGCCGCGCCGAGCATCGAGTTTTCGATGGCCAAACCCGCGAATGCCGCGCCGAGCAGCATCTGGCCTCGCGCCTCCAGGTTCAGGGGATCCTTCAGCACGCGCTCGAAGCCGGTCATCGTGAGCTTGAACGCCTCGTGCGAATACATCGCGGAGATCGGATTGCGCTTCCTTGTCACGGCGGTCTCGACGGCGTGCGCGATGGCGTCGATGCCGGTGCACACCGTGACGCGGGGCGGTTGCGAGAGGGTGAGCTGCGGGTCCAGCAGGGCGATCCGGGCGGCGGCCTTGGGATCGAGGCAGGCCATTTTCTGGTGCGTCTGCTCATCGGCGATGAGCGCGGCGGACTGGCATTCGCTGCCAGTGCCGGCGGTCGTTGGAATCGCGATGAGCGGCAGCATCGGGTTCTTCGCCTTCCCGACGCCCTGGTAATCCTTCATTTGCCCGCCGTTGGTGAGGAGGAAATTGCAGCCTTTGGCCGTGTCCATCGAGCTGCCGCCGCCCAGCCCGACGATCAAATCGACTCCCGCAGCGCGGGCGACGGCCAGGCAGGCGTCCACGTCGCGGGTCGTTGGGTTCTCGCGGACCTGATCGAAGATGACCGTGCCGAGTCCGGCTGCCTGCAATGAGTGCTCGACCCGTTGGGCGTGTCCGGCGGAAACGATGCCGCGATCCGTGACGACGAGCACACGGCGCGGACCAAGTTCGGCCGCCAATGCGCCGATTTGATCCACTTTCCCCGCGCCGAACACGAGCCGCGTGCGCGGCTGGTGGTCGAACGGGCCCAGTGTTGTGAACGGCGGTTCGGATTGCATTTGCACTAACAGACTAAAATTGGCTGCCCTGTGTTCAAGTCAGGACTCGTTCTGGCCCTGGCCAACGGCACGGCACTCGGAATGCTCATGGGACGCCTTCAGTATTTGAAGCGGTGGCCGAGGCGAAGCAGGGGCTTCTCCACGAGACGCCAGGACAGGGCGGCAAGGCCAATGGTGACCCCCAGCGACGCGAGAATGAGCATGGCATCGCTCGCTGCGCGCAGGGCGGGGGGTTGCCCGCGGGCCAACGCGAAGACCGTCTCCAGCACCGGCACGTGGAACAAGTAGACCGCGTAAGAGACAACGCCCAGCGCACGGAGGGCCGGAAACCGCATCAGGGCGCCGAGCGCGCCGGAAGGTTTGGCCGAGATCCACACGATGAGCAGCCCATAGAACGCGGCAATCCAGAGGTGACCGGCAAGGTGCGAGGCGATGTGGGGCAACCTCCACCCGTAGACCGCCAGGACGACCATTCCTCCAAACAACCCCACGGACACGCACCCCAGCGCCACTCGGTTTCGCGCAAACGCGGCTGCGAATCCTGGATCGCGAATCGCCAACGCAGCCAGCACACCCAGAAGCAACGCATCGGCGCGGGCGGGCATCAGCACAAAGCCGGCAAAGCCAGGCGCTGCGTCCGACCAGAGCAGCCCGCGGCAGATTGGCGCGGCAACGATCAACAGGATGAGCACGCCGGGAAGCGATCCGCGCGGCACGAAGCGAATCAGCAAAGGCAGGAACAGATAAAACTGTTCCTCGACCGCCAGCGACCACGTTGCCGAGAGGGCCGGTGCGCCAAAGTCGCTCACGCTCACCATCGCGAAGTTCTGCGTGAAGGTGAAGTAGGACCAGAGCGGCATCGGCCGGTCAAACAGATGAACGAAACCTGCGTTGCGCGTGCCTTGTAGAAGCCCGCTTGCAACGGCAAACGCGATGACCAGCAGATAGTAGACCGGGAGAATCCGACACGCCCGCCGCGCATAAAAAGTTTTGAAGTACGTGGGGGAATCCCGGTGCTCCAGGAGAATGCTCCCCAGAAGAAAACCAGAAAGCACGAAGAACAGGTCCACGCCGCTCCACCCGAGTCCGGCGGCCAGCTTTGCGGCTCGAAGCCAGCTTCCCGGCTCGGGGGTGACGAGCGTGGCGAAATAGTGCCACACCAGCACGAGCAGAATCGCCAGGCCGCGGATGCCGTCGAGCTCAGGAATGCGCGGGCGTTCGGCGTGGGGCACGGGGCGTTATTTCCTGCGTCGTTTCCGCGGCAGATTTTCGAGGGTGGTGATGTGGAGCGGATCAATCGTTGCGACCGACTCGTCCGCGCCCATGACCACCACCACCGTCCTGCCGACGATGATGAACTCCGGGTGCGGCACTACGTATCGCTTGCCGCTTGACAACTCAATGGCGAAAGGCCGAAAGCCGTTGCGCAGCTTGGTGCGAATCTTATCGGTGTTCATCGGCAGGAAACAGCTCAAAGAGTTGCTTCCACACGGCGCAAGACCTCCCAGGTGTCGTTCATGGTGCGACGGGATGAGGCACGGAGCCGTTCGGCTTTCGCCTGTTGGCGGCGGATTCCTTTCTGGACCGTTTTGAATTCCCGCAGGCAGTCGGCAACCAGATTGCGATATTTGGCCTCCTGCTTGCTGAGGCCGTTACCGGTGGCGGCTTTCGATGTCATCAAACAATTCTAGCTGCACGGAAGCCGAATGCAATGCGCCAATCGACCGGCTTTGGAAGTCCGCGCGATGTCGCAGCGGAACCCGCTGTGCCACTTCAATAAACCCCCTCGACGATGGTCTTCTCCATCGCGCCGAAGGGGCGCACTTCGGCCACGCCGTCCCAGGCATAGGGCGGACGCGGTTCGCGGCGGATGGCTTCGTCTCGCTCCAGGAAGCGGGGCATGAAGAATTCCCTGGTGAGCGTTGTGAGTTCGACGCGGCCCCATTCGCCGTAGCCCCTGGTCGTGTTCGTGTTTTTTGGATCGACGATGCGCATGACGGCG
>DASTLJ010000138.1:0-15865 GCA_035715125.1 Verrucomicrobiia bacterium | reverse complement strand
CTTCGCTATCATCGCCGCGGTGCGAGTCAGACTTGGCCAGGGGCTCGGAGTCGGGCAATTCCTTCACCGTCACGTCGAGCGTCTTGGTCGAACCGTCACGGAGGACTTTCACCCGAACGTGTTCGCCCGGCTTGGCGCGGGCCACGGCCAGCTTGAGATGCCGGCTGTCCGTCACGGGTTTGCCGTCGAGCTCGGTGACCACGTCGCCGCTCTGGATGCCGGCTTTGTCCGCGGGGCTTTTCGGCACCACGTCGCCGACCAGCGCGCCGTTTCGTTGCTTCAGGTCAAGTTTGCGCGCGAGCGCGGGCGTCAGGTCTTGGATCATCACGCCAAAATAGCCGCGCGTGACCTTGCCATCCGTCACGAGGCTGTTCATCACGTCGCGCGCAAGATTCACGGGGATGGCGAAGCCGATGCCCTGATTGCCGCCGCTACGGCTGAAGATGGCGGTGTTGATGCCGATGAGCCGGCCCTCGGCATCGACGAGCGCGCCGCCGGAATTGCCGGGGTTGATGGCGGCGTCGGTCTGGATGAAGTCCTCGTAGTCCAACCCAAGCGTCGCGCGGCCGGTGGCGCTCACCAGACCCATGGTGACGCTCTGGCCGATATTTGCCGGGTTGCCTGTAAACGGATTGCCAATGGCCAGCACGAGGTCGCCGACTTCGATCTTATCGCTGTCCGCGATTTCGATGGCGTCCAGATCCTTTGCGTCCACTTTGACCACGGCGACATCGGTCTTCGGATCCTTGCCGATGACCTTGGCGCTGAATTCGCGCCCGTCCTGCAGAAGGACCTTCACTTCGTCCGCATCGTCCACGACGTGGTTATTGGTGAGGAGGTAGCCGTCCTTCGACACGATGACGCCCGAACCGACACCGTGTTGTGGCGGCGTGCGGAAGGTGCGGTTACCGCCGCGCAGGTTGTCGCCGAAAAAGCGGCGGAAGAACGGATCGTCCATGCCGGGGAAGAATTCCTGGGTGCGGATCTCCTTTCCCTTCACGGTCGCGGTAATCTTCACGACGCTTGGGGCGACCTTTTTCACGATGGGCGCGAAGCTGAAGCCGAGCTTGCCGTCGCGGGCGACCGGATGGTCATTCACCGCAAGGCTCACCGGCTGAGCCTTCGCGGGGTTGTTTTTCTCGACCGCTTTGTCGTTGGCGGCGATGCTGGCGATGGCCAACAAGACCGCGCCGGTCAGCAACACGCGGGGCAAGTGGGGGGCGAGACGAGAGAATATTGTTTTCATGACTTGGATTTTTGTCTTTGCGTTGCGTTCAATTTGTTCACTTTTCTGGCTCCAAGGTGCCACTCGCGAATGACCCGAACCTTTCGGGGCCGTTACAGTTGTGTAAGTGCGGCAGTTCGGGGTTGAGGGAATTGAAGTTGCGCTACGACTGTCGGGAGCGCCTCCCAGGAACCGGAGCGGCGCTGCTGGGAGCGCCGGCATCCTGCCGGCGCGGATCATTCAGCTAGAGAGCGGAACTCGCCGGCTGGAAGCCGGCGCTCCCAGCGGCGGTCGGAATGCCGTTTCCAATTCCACGCGTCGAGCCGGCTCGCACCGCGCCCCGAGGAATCGCTCCGCCACTTCCGCGAATCGCTCCGGCTCATCCGTCACGAACGGCCGGATGGCGCCGACCCGACGCCGGGACGTGGTGAGCAGCCTGAGTTGGTGCATCCGTTCATGCACGAAACGCGCGCAGCTCTGCGCGGAGTCCACGAGCGCCACCCCTCGGCCGAGCAAGCCGCGGATGGCCGGTTTGAGCAGGGGATAATGCGTGCAACCCAGGATGAGCGTGTCAATGCGATGCCGGCGTAGCGGGGTCAAGTATTCACGGAGCACGTCGCGCGTAATCCGATGGTCCAGCCAATCTTCCTCGACCAGCGGCACGAGCAATGGGCAGGCGCGTGCGAAGACCTTCGCTGTGTCGCAACGGGCGAGCAGTCCAGTGCTGTAAGCCTTGCTGCGAATCGTGGCCGCCGTGGCGATGACACCGATGCGCCGGCTGCGAGTGGCCTCGAGTGCGGCCCGCACGCCGGGGAGAATGACTCCGAAAATGGGCACCTGGAATTGCTTCTCCAACGTCGGCAGCGCCCAGGCCGAGGCAGTGTTGCAGGCGACAACGACCGCTTTGACATTTTGCCGGAGCAGAAACGCAGTGTCCTCGCACGCGAAACGGACGACGGTCGCGGGCGACTTGGTGCCGTACGGCACGCGCGCGGTGTCGCCGAGATAAACGAGGTCTTCGTGCGGCAATACCTTGTGAATCTGGCGGACGACGGTCAGGCCGCCGACGCCGCTGTCGAAGATCCCGATGGGCAGTGTTGTGTTCAGAGGCACGGATTGAGTCGGCAGCATCCCGGTTTCCGTTTCCAGTCGTCTCGATGACTTCGCGCGCTCCGCACAGGGCAAGTTAAGTGTGGATTCAACAGGAGGTCAACGCGCCGATCGCCTGAGCGTGGCGGCAGCCAACCGGAACAGCCTCTGGACCGACCCCCCCACGCCGGGGTGCATCCAGACTCTCTCATGCCGGACCGCATCCGCTCAGCGGACGTATGTGTTTAGCGGCGGGCGGTCATCCCCGCATGGAGTCCCGGCTTTAGCCGGAAGGGGGACCGAAGGATGCAGGCTGTGCCTGGCCGGTCGCGCAGCCGGCTAAAGCCGGGACTCCGTGCTCATAGCGCCGCGGGCACGCTAAACACGCATCCGCGGACGCAGCGTGCCGTTTGCCGAAGGACATCGCAACCACCCCCTCCTTCCCACTCCCGCCCCGGCCGCATCGGCGCCGCCGGCCTTTCGCCCGCATCAAAAGGATTGAAAAACCGCGGACTCATTCCGTAGCGTCACGCCTATGAAGCCACTGTTCCTGGCTGGCGCGCTGCTGGCGTCGTGCGGCGCGCTGTGCGCCGCCGACAAGGCGCTCACCATCGCCGTCATCCCCAAAGGCACGACTCACGAGTTCTGGAAATCGATCAATGCCGGCGCCTTCAAAGCGCGGGATGAACTGGCCGCCCAGGGCGTGAAGGTGGATGTGATCTGGAAAGGCCCCTACAAGGAGGACGACCGCGACCAGCAGATTCAGACCGTCGAGAACTTCATTACCCGGCGCGTCAGCGGCATTGTGCTGGCGCCGCTGGATTCGCAAGCGCTGGTGCGGCCGGTTGCCACGGCGCAGCGGGCGAAAGTGCCGGTGGTCATCATCGACTCGGGACTCAAGTCGGAGAACTACGTGAGCTTCGTGGCGACGGACAATTACAAGGGCGGAGTGCTCGCGGGCGAGCATCTCGGCAAGCTGCTCGGCGGCAAAGGCAACGTCATTCTCCTCCGGTATGCGGTCGGCTCCGCCAGCACGGAGGAGCGGGAAACCGGATTCCTCGACACGCTCAAGCAAAAGTTTCCAGAGATCAAACTCCTCTCCTCCGACCAATACGCCGGTCCGACGCGAGAGACCGGCTACCAGGCGTCGCAGAACCTGCTCAACCGATTCGGCCGCGAAGTCCACGGCATCTTCGCCCCGTGCGAGCCGCCGACGATCGCGATGGCCAAGGCGCTGCGCGACCGCGGCCTGGCCGGGGGCAAAGTGAAAATGGTCGGCTTCGACGCCGGCTCGCAGTCGGTGGCCGATCTCAAGAACGGCGATGTTCAGGGGTTGGTCGTGCAAAACCCCGTCTTCATGGGCTACAAGGGCGTGATGACGATGGTGGAGCACCTCCAGGGCAGGAAAGTCGAGAAGCGCATCGACACCGGCGTCGTGCTGGTGTCGGCGGAGAACATGGAGCAGGCGGCGGTGAAGGAACTCTTGTATCCGCCGCTGGATCGCTATCTGAATTCAAAATGAAAAATTCAAAACGGCCGAGGCGCATCTCAGTGGGACGCAGCCGCGTAAGGCTCCGGGGCGCGGCCTTCAGGCCGCTTCAGCATCCGAATGACTGGAGTGAATCAGGCGGTCTGCAGGCTTCCCAACGATGAAGCGGCGTAAACGCCGCGCACCGGCCCATTTGTATTCAGGGGCAGTGCCCGGATTCGCCCATCTCGTTGTCTTTTTCATTTTGAGTTTTCAATTTTTAATTCAACGCTCGTGACCAAAGGGAGAAGCCACCGGCTGTTGAGTCAGCTCGGCCCGTTCTTCGGTCTGTTGATTGTGATCGGGCTGCTCGGCGCGGGGCTGGCGGTGAAGGACGTGGCGGAACAGCGGGCGCGAGACGGCAGCGGCTGGTCGGCGGCGGCGCGGGCGTGTTCTTACGATGGGTTCAAGGCGTTCGTCAGCGTCAGCAACGTCAAGACCGTGCTCATCCAAACGGTGATCGTCGCCATCGGCGCGCTCGGGATGACTCTCGTGATCGTCAGCGGCGGAATCGATCTGAGCGCCGGCTCGTCGGTCGCGCTCACCAGCGTGCTGGCGGCGACGCTGTTGGTGAAGGGACTGCCGCCGGCGGCGGCATTCGCGCTGACGCTGCTGGCCGGGGGGGTGATTGGGATGGTCAACGGCACACTCATCGCCTGGCCGCGGATGATGCCGTTCATTGTCACCCTCGGGATGATGGGCGTGTGCCGTGGCGTGGCCAAGTGGGTCGCGCGCAATCAGACCGTCAACGCGCCCGAAGGCGCGCGGGTCAGCGACTTGATGATGACCGATGACCTCGACCATTTCCTTCCGTTGCCATTGGGCGTCTGGTTGGCGCTGGGGCTGGCGGCTGCCCTGGCCCTGGTGATGCGACAGACGGCGTTCGGACGGCACGTCTTCGCCATTGGCGGAAACGAGGAAGCCTCGCGCCTGTCCGGCATTCGCGTGCCGTGGCAGAAAGTGCTGATTTATTCCCTGGCCGGGTTGTTCTTCGGCTGCGCGGGTTTGATGCAGATGGCCCGGCTGTCCCAAGGAGACCCATCTGGAGCTGTTGGGCTGGAACTGGATATGATCGCCGCGGTGGTGGTAGGCGGGGCGAGCTTGAGCGGCGGGACGGGCAGTGTCGCGGGCTCGATGATTGGAGCGCTGGTCATCCAGACGTTACGCAACGGCTCAAGCCTGATGAATTGGCCGACGTACACGCAGGAGATCGTCATCGGGGCAGTAATCATCCTGGCCGTCGGGCTGGATCGGTGGAGGCAGGGGCGGGCGGCGAAGTAATCAGTAATCAGTATTCAGTATTCAGTATTCAGTATTCAGTTGAAGTAACAGAATGGCCCAAGCTCAGCGACCCGGCCCGCGAGGGGGCGCGATTGCTACCGGAGCGCGATGGCCGGGCGCTGCAGCGCATGGTAGGCGGCACGCCTCTCTTACTCATTTTTCTTCTGGTGGTGGTGCGCTTTGACGACTCAAACGACAGGCATCGCACGGCCATAACAAAGTATCGAGAACCGCTGAAAAGGGAAGGTCGATGACGTTCATCCACTGCAACCACGGGAAATCTGCCTTGGACGGATGAGCCAAGTAGTAAGCATCGCCACGAACGCCGGGATAAACTCGCGTCGCTCGCCCTTGCGTGCGGGCTGCGATCGAGGCGCAGCCGGAAAGAAGAACCAAGCCGACGCTCAACGCCGCTGCGGTGGTGAATGGTCGCATATGCGTCGTGCCGCCTAACATGTAACTCTGCTGAACATTGAATACCGAATACTGATTACCGAATACTGATTACCGAATACTGATTACTGAATACTGATTACTGATTACAGTTTTCCCTCCCGCTGGAGGTCGTACAGGAAGTTCAGCGTCAGTTGTTCCAGCATCACGCCGGTCGCCTGGGAAGCCGTCATCGGCGGCTGGTTGTCAATCCAGCCGCTCTTGCTGTTCAGGACGTGGATGGCGTGGTGGTACACCTTGCTGACGGGCGATTGGCCCGAAGCCTGGAAACTTGCCGAGAACAAATAGAGCACGGCGGCTTCCGAGTTGGTGAGGTTACTGGTCAAGCCGGGCGGAAGTTTCTTGCGTTCGTCACCCGAGAAGCCCGCCATGTCGCGAAGCGTGATTTGGAGCTTTGCCGTGGTCGCCGAGGGCACTTTGGCGATTCCGGCGAAGAGTCTCGAGTGTTCGATGACGCGCGCCAGCTTGGAGCCCAACTGGGCGGTCGCCTCGGGAAACTGGCCTTGTTCGTTCTGCATGTCGAAGACCAGCGCGACCGGCTGGCGATCGGCCACGGGCTTCAGGTCGCTGTAATCGATGCGCGGAGGCTTGGGGTCGATCGTATAACTGGCAACAAGGCGCTGGGTGGAGCAGCCGGCGAGCAGCCCGGCTGCCGCAACAAGCGGAAAGACAAAGATGAATTTCATGCGGGATTTGGACGGTAAGTTTCAGAATTGATTCGGACGCGGTTCGCGTTTAGTCTCCGGACAGCATTCAGAACCGTATCTGACAGTCAATCGCCGTTTCACCGATATGAACCTGCCGACGCCCCCGCCCGCCACCCGCCAGCCGCTCGACAACCTCGACGAGTGGGAGGATTTCCTGAAGACCCGTTACCCGCAGCCCGCCAGCGCGCAGGCCAGGCCGTTCCAGGCGACTGACCCGACCAAGGCGAAGGAGCAGTTCCGCAACTACGAAACGGACGCGCGGCCTTCGGTGCGCGAGTTCTACCGGCTGAATCACCGGCATCAGACCTTCGACTTCGTGCAGGCCAAAAAGCGGGAGTTTTTGTCGCGTTCGCGCCGGGAAATGAGCGTCTGGGAGGCCGCGGAGTTTTTGAACACGCTGGTCGATGACAGCGACCCGGACACGGACTTATCACAGCTCGAGCACCTGCTGCAGACGGCCGAGCAGATCCGGCGGGACGGGCACCCGCGCTGGTTCATCCTGACGGGCCTTGTTCACGACCTTGGAAAAATTCTCTGCCTCTGGGGCGAGCCGCAATGGGCGGTGGTGGGCGACACGTTCCCGGTCGGCTGCGCTTACTCGGACGCGATCGTGTTCCACCCGTACTTTGCGGACAACCCCGATTCACAGAACCCGCGCTACCAGACGCGCCTGGGAGTTTACGAGCAAGGCTGCGGGCTGGACAAGGTCCAGCTTTCCTGGGGCCACGACGAGTACATTTACCACGTCGCGAAGGATCACCTGCCGGAGGAAGGCCTCTACATGCTGCGCTACCACTCGTTCTATCCGGCGCATCGCGAAGGGGCGTACGACTACCTGATGAACGACAAGGATCGGCGGCTGTTCGAGTGGGTGCGGACGTTCAACACCTACGACCTCTACACCAAGAGTCATGAGCGGCCGGACGTGGCGAAGCTAATGCCTTTCTACCAGGAACTGATCCGGGAGTTTTTCCCCGAGCGGCTGAAGTGGTGACAGACGCTCCGTAGCCGCCGACGTGAGGAGGCGGATGGATTTCCAACGGGCATACGAATCCGCCTATCCATGACGCCGGTAGGGCGAGGCTCCTGCCGAGCCGCGATCAAACCGGAAGTTTCGGCTCGGCAGGAGCCTCGCCCTACCGGATCAAAGTGAAGATGCCCGGCGACAGGCCGTCGTTTCTCCTCGCGTCGGCGGCTACGGGCTGTGGGCCATTCAGCGCAACAGCATCCCGACGTAAGCCAGGTCCGCAGGCACGGTGACCTTTGGATTGGGCGCCGCCGTTTCGACCAGCCGCACGGGCTGCCCGATAAGTTCACAAGCCGCCGTGTCGTCCGTCACAATCAGCCCCTTCTGGCGAACGGCTGCCAGCGCCCGGCGAATCACTTCGACGCGAAACGTCTGCGGCGTCTGCACCGACCAAAGGCGCGAACGGTCCAGATGGCGCGTGATCGCACGGCCGTCTTCCGACTCCTTGATGGTATCCGTGACCCGTTGGGCCGCGACGGCCGCGCCGGTTTCACGCGCGGCGGCGATCGTGGCGGCGATGACCTCGACCGGCGTGCAGGGGCGCGCGCCGTCCTGGATGGCCACGATTTCGGTTTTCGGCGAAACCGCTTCCAGCCCATTCCACACCGAGTCCTGGCGCTGGCTGTCCCCCACGACCACCCGATAAGGCTTGCGCAATTGCAGGGCCTTCATCAAATCCCCGAATTCCGATTGCAACTCCTCGCGCACCACCACGACCAGCTCATCGATGCAGCCCGACTCGCCAAAGCGCTGCAACGTATGGGCGACCACGGGCCGGCCGGCGACTTCGAGAAACAGTTTGTCCAGACCCGGGCCCATTCGGGCGCCCTGGCCTGCGGCGACGATGATGGCGGCGTTCATGGCGGCAGAGTAGGAGGGAGCAGGGGAGTCGTAAAACGTAAAACGTGGATCGTAAAACGTAAAACGTGAAACGTGAAACGTAAAACGTAAGAACGCGGGAATGTCAAAAACGCTTTCAAGCGTGCCTGCCAACTTACGTTTTACGCTTCAACGCTTCAACGCTTCAACGCTTCAACGCTTCGCAGCCCAACCTTTCCTTTTCAAGCCCGGCCGCCCTGCCTACAGTCCGCGTGCATGAACGCGCATGGAAGCCCCGCGCCGCTCCCTGCGGCCTGTTCCGTCCTCGCCGCATGACGTTTCTACCCATCGTTCAACGCGAATTGACCGAAGCCTCGCGTCGGCGGGGCACCTACTGGATTCGCGTCGGGGCGGCGGCAGTCGGACTGGCCATCGGCGGCTTCGTGATGCTGCTGACCCGCCGGGGCGCCCAACCGGGCGAAGTCGGCATGTACCTGTTCGTGCCACTGGCCATCGCCAGCTTCATATACACGCTGCTCATCGGCGTGTTCCGCACGGCGGACTGCCTGAGCGAGGAGAAGCGCGAAGGGACGCTCGGTCTGCTGTTCCTCACCGACCTCAAGGGCTACGACATCGTTGTCGGCAAGCTGGCGGCGACGTCGCTCAACGCCTTCTACGGCGTGCTGGCGCTGTTTCCCGTGATGGCGATTCCGCTGCTGGCGGGCGGGGTGGCCGTCGGCGATTTCAAGTGGGTCGTGGCCGTGTCGTTGAACAACCTCTTCTTTTCCCTGGCGGTGGGGATGTTTTGTTCGGCGATCAGCCGGGATGAACGGCGGGCGATGGTGCTGGCGTTCCTCATCATTATCTTCTTCGCCGGCGGGATGCCAGGATTCGGCGCATTGCTCTGCGAGTGGTTGCACTTGTGGGAATACTACCCGGCGTTTCTGATCCCGAGTCCGGGCTTTGATTGCGTGGGCGCCTTTGAAGAACTGCGCAAGTCGCACAAGGCATTCGGACTTTTCGAGGCCTCGGTGATCTTCGTGCACGTGATGAGTTGGTGCCTGCTGGCGGCCTCGTGCCTCATCGTGCCGCGCACGTGGCAGGACAAGGCGGCGACGCCGGCCGTGCTGCGACGGCGCATGTTCTGGCACCGGCTCGGGCACGGCTCGTCGGAATGGCGCGCGGCCGTGCGGCGGCGGCTGCTGGCGATCAACCCATTCCTCTGGCTGGCGGGCCGTGACCGGATGAAGCGCTTCGGCGTGTGGGCGTTCCTCGGGTTGGGGATGTTGATCTGGGCGGCCGGGCTGCTCTCCCGGAGCCGGCGCGATTGGATGGACAGCGTCGCCTACATCTGGACGGCGCTGATAGCGCATACTATCTTGAAAATCTGGCTGGTGACCGAGGCGACCCGCCGCTTTTCGGCCGACCGGCAGAGCGGCGCGCTGGAACTGCTGCTGGCAACGCCAATCCAGGTCAGGGAAATCATCCGCGGACAATGGCTGGCGCTGGAGCGGCAGTTCGCCGCGCCGATGTTCGTGGTGTTGCTGGCGGATTTCGTGTTCCTGATGGCGATGCGGCGGGAGAGTTCGTCCATTTACCTTTGGGTGGCCGGGATGGTGGTGTTCGCGGCCGACATGGTGACGCTGGCGTGGGTCGGGATGTGGCGCGGCTTGAACAGCCGGCGGGCCAACCGCGCCGCGGCCAGCACGATGGCGCGAATCCTTATTCTGCCGTGGGTGCTGTTCGGGGTCTTCTCCACGCTGATCATTGTATTCGGCAGGTCTGTCTCGGGCGCGCCCCCCTGGGATGAGAAATTCTTTCTTATGCTCTGGGTCGCGATCGGGCTGGGCATCGACCTGTTGTTCGGCCTGCCGGCCCGCTCCCGACTGCTCTCGGAATTCCGAACGGTGGCAACGACCCGCTTCGAGACGAGGGGGCATCGCAGGGGTTGAATTGTGGTTCGCGTAGCTGCGACCGTGAGGTCGCGGTCGATAGTTTGTGCAATTCAGGCCGGCGTTTCCCATCTCCCGGAGGGAGATTTGAAAATAGCCCGGCAGTTCGTACGTATTTAGCCTGCCCGCGGCACTGTAGGCATGGAGTCCCGGCTTTAGCCGGTTGCGCGTCCGGCCAGGCCCAGCCCGCCATACGTTTGGTCGCACCGCCGGCTAAAGCCGGGACTCCATGCGGGGATGGCCGCCCGCCGCTTAACAGGTACGGCAGTTCACTGCCGGGTTCAGATTCGCCATTGGATACGTCCCGAAGGGACGGCTGAAGCTCGGTCATCGAACTGGCGATGCATTCGGCCGTCCCTTCGGGACTCGATGCCCCTATTCACCAGACCCACCCTTGAAAGGGTGGGCTATTCTCAAATTCCCCTTCGGGGAATCTGGGAGTATCTGGCCCCGGTTTGCCGTCGAATCTTTCGTTGCTCGCCAATGAATCGGCTGAATGAAACACGCCTGTTGCCCGCGCGCGATCCGCGGTGGTACCAAATTGCCGCGCTCGCCGCGCTGCTGGCCTACGGGTTGTTCTGGCTGCGGTTCGATGTGACGGTGAGCGCCGCCGCAATCATTCTTTCGGTGGCGCTTCTGGCCCAGTTCAGCTTCACCGGGCTTTGCAAGCTTCCCGAGTTCGATCCCCGGAGCGCGCTCATTTCCGCCCTGTCGCTCTGCCTGTTGTTGCGCAGCGATTCCCTCTGGCTCGCGGCGGTGGCGGCCGTGGTGGCCATCGCGAGCAAGTTCGCGCTGCGCTGGAACGGCAAACATCTCTTTAACCCGACGAACTTCGCCCTCGTCGCCTTGCTGCTGTGCGCGGACGGACGCGTCTGGGTGTCGCCAGGCCAATGGGGCAGCGGCGCGTTCTTCGGCTTCCTCATGGCGTGTGTGGGCGGGCTGGTCGTGACGCGGGCGGCGCGATCCGATGTGACGCTGGCGTTCCTGGCCGCGTACGTCGCGTTGCTCTTCGGCCGCTCGCTCTGGCTGGGCGAGCCGATGAGCATACCGCTCCATCGGCTGCAAAACGGCGCGCTGTTGCTCTTCGCCTTCTTCATGATCTCAGACCCGAAGACGACGCCCGATTCGCGCGCAGGCCGCGTCGTGTTCGCCGCGCTGGTGGCGCTCGGGGCGGCGTTCGTGCAATTCAAGCTGTTCCGGACCAATGGCCTGCTCTGGAGCCTGGCGGCCTGCTCATTCCTCGTCCCGGCGCTGGACTGGCTGCTGCCGGGCAAGCGTTACACGTGGCGGCGCGAAGTGATTTCCAATCCAACCGAAACCTCGAAAGTACCAAACTATGAACCGATCCCTGGCAATCCTGCCGGCGGCGCTGTGCGCGCTGGCGCTGGCTGAAGGCGCGTCCGCCTTCTGCGGCTTTTACGTGAGCAAAGCGGACGCAAAACTGTTCAACAAGGCGTCGCAGGTCGTGCTGGTGCGCGAGGGCGACCGCACGACGTTGACAATGGTGAACGACTACCAGGGCGACCCGAAGGAGTTCGCGGTCGTCGTGCCGGTGCCGACGTTCATCCAGCGCGAGCAGATCGACATCGTGGACAGGACGATTGTCGATCACCTTGACGCCTATTCGGCGCCGAGGCTGGTGGAATATTTTGATGAGAATCCCTGCGCGCCTAAGATCTACGAGCGCTTTGATTTGTCAGCCGCCCCACGATCTGCGGCGGTCAAGGAGGGCAAGAAGGCCCTCGGTGTCACCATCGAAGCCGAATACGCCGTCGGCGAATACGACATCCTGATTCTCTCCGCCGAGCAGAGCGACGGCCTGGAAACGTGGCTGCTCCAGAACAGCTACAAGATTCCCGCAGGCGCGGCGAAGGTGCTGGAGAGTTACATCAAGCAAAAGATGCGGTTCTTCGTGGCGAAGGTGAACCTCGGCGAGAAGGGGCGGCTCGGCTTCAGTTACCTTCGGCCCTTGCGCGTCTCCTTCGACAGCCCGAAGTTCATGCTCCCCATCCGCCTCGGCACCGTGAACGCCAACGGGCCGCAGGAGTTGTTCGTCTACGCGCTCTCGAAGAAGGGCCGCATCGAGACGGTGAACTACCGCACCGTGAAGCTGCCGACCGGGATGGACATCCCGCTCTTCGTGAAAACCAATTTTGCGGACTTCTATCGCGCCATGTTCGCCGAGCAGGTGCGCCGCGAAGACATGCGAGTCGTGTTCCAGGAATACGCCTGGGACATGGGCTGGTGCGATCCGTGCGCCGCCGAGCCGCTCTCCAATGAAGAGTTGGGCAAGCTGGGTGTGACCTGGATCGGCGAGGCGGCGCCAGTCAACCCGCCGATTCGGCGCCCGCGCCTCCCCGGCGGCCCGCAAAACGTTTACGTCACCCGCTTGCACGTTCGGTACGACGCGGCCCATTTCCCGGAGGACCTTGTGTTCCAGGAAACCGCCGACCGGAGCAATTTCCAGGGCCGCTACGTGCTCCGCCACCCGTGGAAAGGCAGCGCCGACTGCGCCGCGGGCAAGACTTACTTTGAGGAAACGCTGCCCAAGCGCCAGAAGACCGAAGCCGAGACTCTCGCCAACCTCACGGGCTGGGACCTTCAGGAGATTCACAGGAAGGCCGGGATCGCGCGTGCGCGTTAGTAATCAGTAATCAGTATTCAGTAATCAGTAATCAGTATTCAGTAATCAGTAATCAGTAATCAGTAATCAGTGCTCGGCCTGTACCTCACTGCGGGGCGACGACGACTGATTACTGAATACTGATTACTGATTACTGATGACTCTCCGAGCCGCGCACTTTCCCCTTTGCCCACCCGCGAACGCCGCTTAGGTTCGCCCCGTGAGCGACGCGCCGCCACTGGTAACCGTCATTGTTCCGACCAAGCCGGGCCAGGATGAAGTCCTGGCCGTGACTGCCGCGCGCCAGTTCGACTATCCCAAGGACCGGCTGGAAATCCTCGTCGCTCGCGGAAAACAGCCATCGGTCCAACGCAATGCCGCTCTGCGTGTGGCGCGCGGCGAATTGATCTACTTCCTGGACGACGACGCGGTCGCGCAGCCGGACAACCTGCGCCGCGCGCTCGCTCATTTCGCAGATCCGCGGGTGAAGATGCTCGGCGGGCCGAACCTTTGTCCAACTAGTGCGCCGTTGCTCGAGCAAGTGTTCGCCGTGGTGCTGGCGAGTTGGCTCGCCTTCGGCCCGAGCCGGGCGCGATACGACTCCGTCGGCACGGTCCGGGCGACCGGCGAGAAGGAACTCATCCTGTGCAATCTCATGGCCCGCCGCGACGCCGTGCTCGAACTGGGCGGCTTCGACGAGGCGCTCTATCCGAACGAGGAAAACGCGCTCATGGACGGCCTCAAGCAACGCGGCGCGAAGCTGCTTTACGATCCACAATTCATTGCGCATCGACGGCCGCGGCGCACGCTCAAGGCGTTTTGCAGAATGCTGCTCAACTACGGGCGCGGGCGCGCGGAACAGTTCCGGCTGCACCCCACGCCCGGCTCGGCGCTGAACTTTGTGCCGCCGCTGTTTTGCGCTTACCTGGTGCTGGCGCCAGTTCTGGCGGCCGTCATCGGGCCGATCGTGTTCGCCCCACTCGGTGCTTACGTGGTCGTCGTGCTGCTGCAGACGCTCGCTTCCATGGCCTCCAAAGGATTCCTGCGAAGCGCCCTCGCCATGCCGTTGCTCATCGCCAGCCACATCTTTTACGGCCTTGGATTCTGGCGCGGGATGACCACACGGCTCAAAGCCTCCGGCAACAAGCCTTCCTCCGACGTACAACTTGATTCGATGCCTGTGTGACGCGCGAACCAACCAATGGCGGGCCGAACTTCTCATTAGCACCCGGCATTAGCCCAGTCTGGAGTTTGGACTTTCTTCAGTCCACTATTGCACGGTCAGTGCAGAGTATTCGTAAGCCGTCTCCCGAAGGGAGATTTGAAAATAGCCCACCCTTTCAAGGGTGGGGATGCGGAAGGGGGATCTACCGTCCCGAAGGGACGGCTGAATCAATCCGAAGGATTCGGCCGTCCCTTCGGGACTTGACCAAGAGCCAACCGGGACCCGGCAGTGAACTGCCGGGCTATTCTCAAATCTCCCTCCGGGAGATGGGAACCATCGGAATTCCTTTTCGTGAACCGCGTCATTGAATCCGCCATCCAGTCCGCTGCCGATCCGGCGCGGGCGCGGCACGGCTTCCAGCACGTGCCGGGTGCCGCCTCCGTCACCGATTCGGAGCAGGCGCGAATCCTGGCCGCGCTCTTCAGCGGCTCGCCGGCGATGACGGCGCTGCTGGAGAAGCATCCCGGCTGGGTTCAATCGGTGCTCGTGCCGGAAAACCTCGCGTATCCCCGGCAGGAACAGGGCCTGCGGCGGGAGGTGAACGGATTTCTCCAACCCGCCTTGCAAGCCCGCGAATACGCCGGCGCCTTCAGCCGGCTTCGTCAGTTCAAGCAGCGCGAGATGCTTCGAATCGCCGCGCGCGACCTGGGCCGCCTCGGCAATACCCCGCAGGTCATCCGCGAAATCTCGAACGTGGCCGACGTCTGCCTCGCGGCGACACTCCAGCTTTGCCGCGAGCAACTGGTCCAGCGTCTTGGCCAGCCATACCACCAGGACGCCGACGGGCTCTGGCAGCCGACTGAGTTTTGCGTGCTCGGGCTCGGCAAGCTCGGCGGACAGGAGCTCAATTATAGCTCCGACGTGGACGTGATTTTCGTTTACACCGACGAAGGCAGCGTTTTCAAAACTCCGCCACGCCCCAAAGCCCCGGCCGGCAGCGCGATGCCCAATCACTCGTTTTTCAAGCGGCTCGCCGAATCGTTCGTCGCCGAGGTCGGCCGCGCGACCGAAGACGGCGCGCTCTACCGCATCGACCTGCGGCTGCGGCCCGAGGGCGACGCCGGGCCGTTCGCGCGCAGCCTCGCCGGCTACGAAAACTTTTACTCCCAATGGGGCCAGACCTGGGAGCGCATGATGCTCCTCAAGGCCCGTTGCGTCGCCGGCGACGCGGGGCTGGCCGCGGAGTTCCTCGAAATGGTCCAGTCGTTCCGCTACCCCCGTTCGCTCAGCGAAGGCGCGCTGCGCGAAATCGCCGCGATGAAAACGCGCACCGAGAAGGAAGTCATCCGGCCCGGCGAATTGGAACGCGACGTCAAACGCGGCCGGGGCGGCATTCGCGAGATCGAGTTCGTCGTGCAGACGGCGCAGATTCTCCACGCTGGCCGCAGCCCCTTTCTCCAGGGCGCCCAAACCCTGCCGCTGCTTCAAAAGCTCGCGCAATACAAGCTGCTCGCCGAAGACGAGGCGAGCGAATTGGCCGCGGCGTATTGCTTCCTCCGCAATGTCGAGCATCGCCTTCAGATGGAGCACAATCTTCAGACGCACACGCTTCCGGCGGACCCTCCGGGCCGAGCGCGGCTGGCGGCGTTGATGGGTTTCGCCGGGCGCGCGGAGTTCGAAGCCGCGGTCCAGCGGCACACGCAGTTCGTGCGGGAGACGTACGAGAAATTTGTGAAAGCCGAGGAATCGGGCGCGCCCTCGCTATTTCCGGCGAAGTTCAGAGGCGAGGAATCAGAGTGGAAAAAGGTTCTCGCCGCGCACTCCTTTCTAGACCCCGGCCACGCCTTTAAGCTGCTGGAAGAATTCGCCCACGGCCCGGACTACGCGCACACCTCGCAACGGACGACCGAGCTGGCGATGGGATTGGCGTCGAGGGTTCTTGCGCTGTGTCCGAAACGGAGTGGCGCGGGCGCTGAGACAGGGCTTCCCCTTCACC